>DRGP01000087.1 GCA_011050015.1 Leeuwenhoekiella sp.
AGCATATATTGTGGCGTTCCTTGCACAGTTAAGTTTACATTCAATTCAAGTTCACCGTTTGGTGATTGTGATTTTTGGGCAAAAGTGTCTAAGCTGAAGAATACCGCTAATGCCAGCAGGCAAAGTTCCAATATGAAAAACTTGGGAGTCTTTTTAATGTTCATCCTGATATTTTGTTTGAATTCTTTTGAAAAATGGTATGAAATACTGTTCATTTAAACCTGAGTTCGCTGTAAAATTACTGTTGATTGAAAAGTGTCAATTTGAGTGATTTTTGTAAAGAACCATATCAAAAATGACTTTCAAGCTAAAAATGATGTTTCGATATAAAATCCTTTTAGTATTTTACTCAAACTGACGCGTTTTCTTAGTTCGAACTCACATTTAAGTAAAAAAGTTACCCTTAATCTTACTTAGGGATAACTTTCTAATATTTATGAATTTATTGGTTTATTTTCTTAAAACTAGGTAGGAATAGGGCGCAAGGTTTATTTGCGATTCTAAATTTACGCTTGCCTCATCCAAGGCATTCTGCCATTCCCCAGCCAGTTGCTGTGGGATGATATAGGCACTTTCCTGATCTCTAAAATTGGAAATTACCAGCACAGTCTCTTCTTCACTTTTCATCGTAAAAGCGGCTACATTATCGCTGCTATATCCTGAATAGGTCCCCTCTTCAATAGCGGAACTGTTTTTTCTGAAATCAATAAGTTGTTGATATTCCTGATAGACTTCTTCATTGGCCTGCGACCAGTCAATTGGGGTTTTCGTAAAAAATTCAAGGCGTTGATCATAAGCTATTTCCTGCCCGTTGTAGATCATGGGAACAGATTTCATATATGCGGCAACAACAAATGCTGCCAGTGAACCGTCTATACCGCCAAAAAGTTCTTGGGGTGTGCCGTCGCTTAAGTTTACATCATGGTTTGTGGTATAGCGTACCACGCGCTTGTCGTCATCATAAACATTTTCATATTCCTGCGCCTGGGCGGTCTGGATATTGGTCACCGGCTCCCCATTATGCACAGCTTCCAGGGTCTGAAAGAAGTTAAAACCGAAAATAAAGTCAAAGCCCGACCTTAAGTGGCGCTGCTCCCCACCTTCGGCAAGCATGAGCATTTCCTGATCCTTGATTTGATCTATGGTAGAGACGGCGCGCGTCCAGAAGCCTTCGGGCACAAAATCTGCCGCATCGCATCGAAAACCGTCAATATTTGCATTATAAACCCAGTAGGACATTGCATCGATCATGGCATCCTGAAGATCCTGGTTTTCAAAATCCAGTTGGGCCACATCATTCCAGCCGGTATCGGGAGGTGCGATCATGTCGCCGTTTTCGTTGGTCGCATAATATTCCGGATGTTCTGTGATCCAGTTGTTGTCCCAAGAGGTATGATTGGCCACCCAGTCCAAAACTACCGATAAATTCAGATCGTGAGCCTTTTCAACAAAAGCCTGCAGATCCTCCAGCGTGCCAAATTCATCATTTACCGCTTTATAATTGCGCACCGCATAAGGAGAACCTAGCCCACCGGCAGAGCGCTCGATGCCAACCGGGTAAATGGGCATTAGATAAACGACATTGGCACCGAGTTCCTTAATATGGTCCAGACGTTCTGCCGCAGCGTTTATAGTGCCTTGTTCGGTAAAAGCGCGTAGGTTCACTTGATAGATAACCGCGTCTTCCGGATCTGGGACTTCATTGAATACCGACCCATAGAGTTCGTAATCAGAATTTATTAAAATCCCATTATTGTCATCATCGTTTTTGCAGGAGGCAAAAACCCCCGTGATGAAAAGTGCAAAAAATAAAAAAATATTTTTTTTCATTGTTTTTTAGTTTGATATTATAAAAGTTCTATAGTGTAGTACGCCAGGCTGGGATCTTCATCATCGATCTGAAAGGTAACATGATAATCCCCTGCTTCAGTAATGTCATGTGCGCCAGGATCGTCCAGATAGGCAGTAAAATCGGTACTGTTCTGCGAACCGTAATTTACATCCCAGGCATCATTCAGCCTAAATTTTAAGGCGCCGGGCACTAAGCTTCCGGTGTATTCCCAGTAATTTTCAATATAATTATAGGTCATATCGGTATCGGCATCCCAACCGCTGGGCGTGGCCGTGCCAATAATACCCCAGGAAGACGGCGTTGCCTGCCAGGTCAAATCGTTCAGGTTTACGGTGATCTTATAGGTGCCCACTTCAGGAACACTGGCATTCTCCCCGTCAAATACAAGATTGCCGTTACCGTCACTTCCGTAGTTTTCATCCCAGTTGGGCGCTGTAGTAAATTTAAAACCCAGCGAAGCAGGGTCTGTAAAGCTTAAAAAACCTTCAAAAACCCCTGAAGTGGCGGTAGAGGAAATGGTAGCAGCAGTCGCAGGATCCCAGCCCTGGTAAGCACCGGGAATATAAAGGAGCTCGCCACCTACTACTTCATCGTAAGGGGTAACGCTAAAGGTTCCTGCTTGAGAAAATACCGGACGGTCTACATAAGCCCGTACCCGATACGCTATGGTACCTGCCAGACCTGCCTCTATACCAAAATTTTTAACCAATGTGTTCAGTTCCTGAACGGACATTTCTTTGCTTAAAACTTCGTTCCCTACAGGAATGGTCTGGGCATTTGCCCAGGCATTTTCACCCAGCGTATCTGCGGGAACATCCAGCTGAAGGTTATAAGCCACGGGAGCTTCGGCCACCGGAAAATTGACCGCATTCCAGGAAATATTGATTGCCGGTACGTCCTGCCTTTCCTGAGTGAGTACCAGATTTTGGGTTGAAACCCGGGGAATTCCGGTAAAATGAACCGTTTCTAGCCGGGTAAGACCCGTTTGCAAACTGTCGTCTTCGTCCTCACAGCCCATTAAGACAACGCTGAAAAGGATACTCAAAAGACTGAAAATTGTATAAAACTTTTTCATAATAAATAGATTTTAATATCCAGGGTTTTGTTGCAGATTGGGATTGGCATCCAGTGCTGAAGTCGGTATCGGGAATAATTCCCTGTATTCACTCGATTGCCCCCTAAAATCGTTCGGTTCTAAGAAAGTGCCAAAGCGTATCATGTCCTGCCGCCGTTGACCTTCCCAGTTAAGCTCAAAACCCCGTTCGTTATAAACATCTTCTAAAGTGGGATTTCCTTCTAAGGCTGATAGACCAGCACGTTCCCTCACGGCATCTACCAGAGGTTTGGCCGCTGAAGCATCACCCAGTCTTAGGTAGCACTCCGCTTTCATCAGCATAAAATCTGCATACCTGAAAATGGGAAAATCATTAGAGCCGCCCCCGCCGTCCAAAGGTGGAACAGGATAAAATTTAATGCTTCTAACGCCGGCCAGGGGAGCGGCACCGGGATTATCCAGGGAACTTACCTGTGGGGTATACGTTACCCCTCCCGGTTGTTCCCCTACTAAGAACTGTACTTTCCTAATATCTCCATCTGCATACTTATTGTAAAAGCGCTCCGGTACAATACTACCGTTCCAACCATTTACCCCAAAAAGAGCCTGCCCCTGTGGCCCGCTCAAGCTACGAAGGCCATAGATATTTCGGGAAACCGTATTTGCGGTGGCAAACATGGCCAATATCGTTTCATCTCCGGGTAGTTCATCACCAAAAAGGTCGTAGTACTGGTAGCCATTGAGACTCGATGCGTTTGCTGCGCCCGGATGCAGTGAGAAACCCCCCGCTTCCAGCTTTTCAATGGTATTGATGCATGCTTGCCATTGCGCCGTACCGGTATAGACTTCGGCGTTTAAATAAACCTTTGCAAGAAGGGCATAACCGGCCCACATATTAAACCTGCCATAATATTCACCACCTTTAGTATTCACTAGGTTAGGAACGTTTTCTTCCAATTCTGAAACAACAAAATCATATATTTCCTGACGGCTGGACTGTGGAAGCTCTTCTACCGTAATGTTATTCTGGGTGTAGAAAGGTACGTTTCCATAATCATCCATTAACAGGTAGTAGAAAAATGATCGCAAGACTTTAGCTTCTGCAATCTTAGCCTGGGAAGCTTCCGCATTCTGCAACTGCTCCACGGCAAGGTTGGCGCTGAACACCGACCGGTATAACCAATTCCAGGTATTGTTCACAATAAGATCTGAAGGCAGCCATTCATGTATGTACAATCTGGCAAAATCCAGCTGCCAGTTGCCGTCGGTACGGTGGGGGATCACCTGCTCATCGGCACTCATGGTATTGAGATCGTACCAACCGTTATCTGCACCGGCGTAGCCCACACCATCCCAGTTACCGCCCACTTGGGCGTAGACCGCAGCCAGCGCGACGTCTGCACCTTCAGCAGAAGTGTAAAACTCATCGGCCTGAAACTTATCATACACTTGCTCCTCCACATCATTGGTACAGGAACTGAGAAACATTGCAAAAATGCCAATTACTATGTTATATTTTGTTTTCATATTTTGTTATTTAAATTTTACTTGTAACCCTAGCGCTACACTTGAAGTTCTGGGATAGATGCCAAAATCTCCGCCAAAACCGCTACCTCCATTAAAATTAAGTTCGGGATCTACTCCAGAATAGTCAGTGATCAGAAGCAAATTGGTTCCCGTGATCGATAATCTTACGGATTCTAAAAATTGTGATTCCTCAAGAAGCATATTATACCCTACGGTAAGATTTTCCAAGCGGACAAAATCGCCATCTTCCAGCCATAGATCTGAACCGTACTGGCTGGTAAATAGACCCAGATCAACAGCACTTTCCAACACATTGGAACTTCCCAGACTTTCCAACAAACTTAAATTTTGCCGCAGGCCATTATAGATTTTATTGCCCCCAGAACCTCTCCAAAGCATAGAAAAATCAAAGTTTCTATATCTTAAAGTAGGATTGAACGCAAAATTATACGTAGGCAGGGCCGAACCTTCCATAACGCGGTCCGGGCTCCGAGATCCTTGGTCTATGATACCGTCACCATTTACATCGCGCACCACTTCAACACCTACACTATTAATACTCTCATGCTGAAGGATAGCGTAGGTGCCTATTGCTTCCCCTTCTATAAGGAACGAACTTGACCCCCACGGAATATAATTGGTATTGAGGTCTACGCCGTTGATGCTTCCGCTTAGATTGAGCACTTCATTGTCCAAAAGCGATAAATTACCACCCAATGTAAGTTGCAAATCATTGTTTCTAATAATTTCATAGCTCAGTGCAAATTCCAGACCACGGTTTCTTATACTCCCTACATTGGCAGCGATCGTGTTGTAGGGGAAAGGCGGCTGTGGTACGGTGTAATTAAACAGTAAATCGTCAGTAGTGGCGGTATAGGCGTCTATGGTACCACTCAATCTGCTCTCAAAAAGACTGAAATCCACCCCAATATTGGTCTGTTTTTTTCGCTCCCATTTGAGATCCTCATTGGAGTTTTGTGAAATCTGAAAGTTCCTGATCTGCTCCCCGCCAAAATAGGTGATGCCGGAAGGGCTTACCAGAGATAAGGATTGCTGTGGAAACAATCCCTGTTGATTACCGGTAATGCCGAAACCTCCCCTCAATTTTAATTGATCGAAGATGCCATCTTCCATAAAAGATTCCTGGTCAATCCTCCAGGCCACGGAAGCCGCTGGAAAATCACCCCACTTGTTGTTCTCCCCAAAAACGGAGGACCCGTCCCTACGGTAACTTACAGAAACCAGGTATTTGTCCATCAAAGTATAATTGATCCTCCCCAGGAAGGAAACCAGGCTCCGGTCATTTTTATAGGACGAAATATCACCCGGTCTCACATCAGAAAGGTCACCTGCCTGTAGGGCATTATAGGTAGTCTCGTTATTGAAGAAACCCCTGGCCTGGGAGAAGTTTCCCTGATAGGTCTGCTGCTGCCATTCATAAAGGGCAAGCGCATCGATATGATGTACGCCAAAAATGTTTTTATAGGACAAACTCACGTTGGTCAATTTTTCATCTTGATTGCTATCACTAATGTTGGCAAACCCGTTTTGATTGATCGCATTGGCTCTGTAGATTCCACAGGTAAATAGAAACCTATTGTATTATTGGTTTTTCTCCAGCTTCCAAACCAGCCCAATGTAATTCCCTTATAAACGTCCAAATCTGCATCAAGACTTACAAAAAGGTTGTTGTTTTCCCTTTCATCTACGGTAGTTTCTGCTACTGCATAAGGATTTAGGTATTCAAAAACATTGGGGTCGGTATAAAAACCGCCATTGGCATCCAGTACCGGATCGGTAGGGCGCATTAAATAGGAGTTAGTAACCAAATTAGAAGTGAACGCAGCATCACCAATACTTTGAATGCTATTGGTTGTCTGTAAAATACCGGTATTGATGTTCATCGTAAGGTTTAAGCGATTATCCAAAGCTTTTTGTGTTGCCGAAAGCCGTGCGATATATTTATCGCTATTGGAATTTAAGACCAGACCATCTTGCAAAATCGCGCTTACCGAAGCTCGGTAATTAAAGGTTTCTGTACCTGCACCAAAGGAAAGCGTATGGTTTTGCGTATATCCCGTACGGGTAAGAACATCGTACCAGTCCGTATTGCTGCCATGATTCGCCGAAGCTGGTACGTTATAACGCTGTGCTTGTTCCCACCACTGGTCTGCACTCAGTACATCCAGTTCATTGGAAAGTACATCGATTGCGGCCGTGGATGAATATTCCAAACTTGAGGTTCCCGCCTTATTTCTTTTGGTGGTCACGATAATAACCCCTGGTGCTCCCCGCGATCCATAAACCGCGGTAGCGGAAGCATCTTTAAGGATATCGATCGATTTTATTTCATTGGGTGGGATTTGATTGAGCAGGTCCATATTACCCTGCACCCCATCTACAACTACCAGCGGGTCGTTGCCACCTATAAGCGAGGTGATACCACGTATGCGCACTGAAGGTGTAGAACCTGGCTCACTACCTTGCTGGCTTATATTCACTCCAGGAGCCTTACCAGAAATTTGCTGTAGCGGGTTTGTGATAGCCCCCGGGTTAAATTCATCTTCAGAGATAGTGGCAACTGCGCCGGTAACGTCCCGCCTTGTAGAAGTACCGTAACCTACTACGACAACTTCATCAAGATCTGCTATTGATGTTTCTAAGGTAACATCTATTACTTCTTGATCATTGACCGCAATCTCTTGAGCGGCAAACCCAATACTGGAAAATACCAATGTGGCACTACCAGAAGAAACTGAAATGGAATAATTACCATCAAGATCAGTCATCGTGCCATTGTTGGTCCCTTTTTCTACCACATTAATTCCCGGAACCGGCAATCCCTGATCATCCTGAACGGTACCGGTAATTTCCTGTTGTTGTTCTTCAAGGATTATAATTTTATAATTTTCTCCAGCATGAAGATTATAACTATTACCCAAGCAACAAAACGTCGTAAACACACTTACTAAAATTAAAGACAATCGGTAAGAATTCCAATGCATTTTATGAAGTAGCATATATATCATATATATTAATATTAGGTCAAATTTTTAAAAAATATGTTGTGAAAACGTTTTCGGAAAACATGGATGTAAAACTACTCGCATAAAACTTGGAATGGAAATGTTTGAAAAAAAATCAAGTATTATTAAATGGAAAATTATCAATAAATAACTGTATATCAATTATATGAAACAAGGTTCTTATTCAATAAATCCAGTTTTTCTATAAATGAAAATTAACATATTTTAGCTTTTTTCATAATTATTTACCTATTTTACCAATGAAATCTATAATTATGGCTCAACAAACAAATTCAGCATGATTAAACTAATTTTAGAATCAATTACACAGAAAAAAAATCATAACCGGAGTTTGAATTAAGAAAATTTGTTGGTTTTTATTTAATTCAGGTAAAAATTTAGTTTCAAAAACAGCATTTTACGGTCAAAAATGGTCATTTTCGATACTTTTTTTTGCAAATCTTGGGCAAATTAAGAACGGTAAGAATTCGTTTAGTCAAGGTTACACAAATAATATTATGTCCAAATTTTTAACTTTTTTCATATTATCGCTAAGCTGCGGAATTTTACATGCACAGGAAGTAAATCGTGGAACACTTCAATTTCTAGATCATATCATTGAAAAACGTGAGGAATTTATACAGGAAAAAAATGCTCAGATCGCAGAGTTAAAAAGTAACCAGATAAAAGAACAATTTTCTGGCAGTAAAACGCATATATATAATTCATATATGGCTTTATATCAATCGTATAAATCTTTTAAATACGATTCTGCTTATTATTATTTAGAGAAAGCTAAAAATATTGCAGTACAAAGTGAAGACAGTAGTCACATTGCAACCTCTAGAATTGAAGAAGGCTTCATCCTGCTCTCTGCCGGACTTTTTAAAGAAGCGGCAGATACACTGGCGCGTATAGAACCCCAGTATCTTTCTGAGAAAGACAGCTATAATTATTACTATACCAATGCACGTTTGTATTTTGACATGGCAGAATATAATGATGATCAGCGCTATCAAATAGATTACGTGAGAAAGGGAATTAAACTGTTATACACCTCTTTGGCATTTTGCCCGGTCGACTCGTCGCGTTACTGGAAATCGTACAGCCTTATCCAGCTCAAAGAACAAAAATGGAAATCGGCCCAGACGGCATATCTAACCTGGATGAAAGATTATGAGCTCAACCCCAATCTTTATGCGATTGCCACCTCCAGTCTTAGCTATATTTACAGTCAACTCCAAAAAGATCAGTTGGCCATTGAATATCTCGTGCACGCGGCGATATCCGATATAAAAAGCGCCACAAAGGAGAATACCGCACTGAGAAATCTAGCCAATATTCTATATCATGAAGGAGCGCTAAAAAAGGCAAACGAATATGTGAAAATTGCCCTGGAAGATGCTACTTTTTACGATGCCAAACACCGTAAAAATCAAATATCTTCCATTCTTCCCATTATTGAGAGCGCCCAGTTCTATCAAATGGAGCTGAAAAACGAAAGCTTGAGAAAAACCGTTGTTTTACTGGCCATTCTCGCGCTACTGGTCCTTATATTTTTATGTGTAATCTTTAAACAGTTGAAAGAAAAGAAAATTGCCAGGCAAGCGCTAACGGAAAATAATATACAGCTGAAGGAAATGAACCTGAACCTTGTAGAATCGGACACAATAAAGCAGGATTATATTACTTACTTTCTCAAAGTCACCTCACAGCTCATCAATACCATTGGGAGTTTGCAGAAAACAGCAGTTGTAAAAATTCAGACCAAGAACCCTGAAGATCTGCTGCGCGTGATGCAGAACTATAGCGTAAAAAAAGAACGTACGGCACTTTTTCACCAGTTTGACGAAGTTTTTTTAAAGCTTTTTCCTTCATTTATAAGTAGCTTCAACAGATTATTTGCGCCAGAAGAGCAGCGCATGATCAAAAAAGGGGAATTATTGAATACAGAATTGCGCATTTTTGCCCTTTACCGGCTGGGCATTCAGGATAATAAGCAAATTGCCGAATTTTTGGATGTTTCCATTTCCACCGTTTACTCCTATAAAACCAGGTTGAAAAGCAGCTCACTATGTAAAGAGAATTTTGAAAAAGAAGTGATGAGGATAAAAAAGTTTTAAATTTATCCTTTATTTGAACTTTGAAAGATACGAATAGCGTATATCAGTATTTTTTTACAGGCATTTGCAAGCAACGCTATTTTTTACAGGTATCAATAATGTTTTCATTTAGATTTTAAAAATTAAGATCAAAGTTCCAAGTTTATCGATGTTTAGTTAGATTAAAAAAACAAGTTAGCTTACAAATTATTTATATGTTTATAAGTGTTGATAACTAGGCTTCTATATTCAATACATTAAGTAAATGATACGTTATCTTTAAAAAAAATTAAAAGATGAACAACAAAAAATCTTCAAAGAAAATTGCTGGTTTAGCATCGAAAACACTTCAAAACGATCAAAGTTCCAAAGCCGCAAAAAAATTAGCAGGATCTGTTTTGTCTCAATCAAGGACAACAAATCAAACTGGTTCAAAAATGGAAGATTTTGCATCCACCGTCTTAAAGAGCAATAAGTATAGTTCTAATACAAAAACCCTAGCTGGATCTGTTTTATCTCAATCTAATAAAAAAAGATGAATGGAATTGAAAATTCCTATAAATGATATTATAATAGAAAAGTTGGAAATTCAATTATGACTTGTAATCTTCAATTTTATAAAGAGTTTTATCTTTTAGAGGAAGATCGTAAACAGAATTTGAATAATTCAGTAAATATTCCCATATTAATATTAACAGGGATTTTATCACTACATTTTTTCGTGTTTTCTCAAGATGCAAATCCCAATTTTTTGGTTGCCGGTAAAGTTTTGGCTGCAATTAACTTTGTAATTGTATTGTTGTGTCTATACTACTTGGTCAAATCATTCTCGAACCTGGCATCTGGTTACGTTTATCGAGAATTGGCAAATATGGTTGAAATTCGTAAATATGAAAAAAAACTTATTCAAGAGCAGCTTAATGTAGAAAAAGTCCAATTACTCTTTGAAATTTACATTATAGATGAATTTACGATTTGTGCAAAACATAATTTCGAAATAAATAAGTATAGAACTGAAAATTTTGCCAAAGCAAAAAGACTACTGTTTATTAGCATAACGTTAAGCATTACCCTTTCCACATTATTCATAATTTCAATCGTATAATAAGAAACATATGACTTCTAAAGAAAACGATCAAGACAATGACGACAAACCGGAAATACCAACCTCTGAAATAGAGAGACCCATTGGAACATATATTGAAAATAGTGATCCTACTATTCCAATAAATATAGTTCATAAAGAAGGTAATACCCAAGCATAGCTTTCAAATTAGAATTCTTTACTCGAACTTATTATTCGAATTGAGTATTGAAGTTTTATCAATTTAGAAGGTATAAGCTATTTTTCAATGAGTTGATTAGTTGATTTATCATATCTCCAATCAACAATTTCCCCCGAAAGTATCAGTGAAATGACTTTCTGAATAACAGGCAAGGGCACTACAAACCACTCTCGTGGAGTGATTCTTCGGCCTTTATCATCGGTAATATCTACATTCAAACATACCTCTCCAAAAAAGCGGTGTACCAGATTTTCAAATTTTTGAGCGTTTAAGTTATAGGTCTTATAAGCTTCAACTATTCTCACTTCAGCCATTAAATAAGTTGGCTCTTTTGAGGCGTTTTTTATACGTTCGGGTACAGGGACTGTAGAATATCCTATTTTATATAAATCCTGTATTGAAACTATTTCCTGATTTGATGATTTGGATTTGAGAACATAAATCCAGCCAGTTTCTTTATCCTCGTCCTTTATAGAATTAACATTATTGAATAGTTCATTTTCAATTTCAGATGTGGTGTGTGAAACTATTCTACCATCATTTGCACTGTTTAAAAGCGTTTTATCCAATGAACGATACAGCATATTGCTCATGGTACCATTTTCAAATATAATGCGTGTACGTCCATCTTTTCGAAGTCTACCCCCAGACGGAAGTGAAATATTTTCAGTTTCAATATTCAAATCTTCTAAATACAAAAGGACACCGTTCAGAACATAGAATGAGCCGGCTTTCAGGTTTTTATCCGCATTCTCATAGGCAAACAATTGCCTATCACCTTCTCGTAATTCTTTATGGATTTTTTTGAACATGGACTCATAAGGTAGAAATTCCTTGTCCTTCATTGCTTTGCGCTGTGCCACAAAATCTGATTCCGCACGTTCTGCTGAACTTGGGACATGCTCCAACTTGAAAATGGATAGGGTTTCGTCAGTATCCAAGATCCCCAAATCATCATCTTGCAAAATATCACTTACCGATTTTACTTCCTTATTGGCTCCAAGAAGGTTATAGGTGTCGTAGGTTTTTAGTACATCTATTTTTTTAGGATCATTTCCTAAGGCCTTTAATCTTGATAAGAGCTTGAATTCGGTAACATTGGTGGCTTCCGGCTTCCGGTTATTTTTTATAAAAAAGTCATTGATCTCCTGAAAAGATTCTATCAAACGTTCATCCTCGGATTTTACACTAGATTTTGTGGGCTTGGAATCTAATATCCCAAACTCATCATCGTTGAAAATATCATCTAATGTTTTCTTTTTATCCATTGGTCTGTGCTTTACGCTTTTGCTCTTTTAAAAATAGGATTGCCTCTGCCAACCGTCTTTCCTGTGGGTCAAAAGATTGAATGCTGGGCTGTTCGCCTGTTTTTGCTATCCAGTTTTTAATTTTGGGCCACAATATAATAGCTTCTTCTTCGCTCATTTGTATCCTAGTGGCATCAATGGTTTCCTGAATGGCTTTAAAAACAGATGCCGTTACTGATTTTGATAATATTTCAAAAGCTTTTTGAAATGGATTGACGGTATCGATCAAATCGATATCAATATCATCAATATTAACGAAACTGTCTGCCATTCTGATAAACCGTTTGTCCCCCTGTTTTTCAATGGAGCCATTTTTAACTACGGAATCTACCACAATATGCTGGCGCACTTCTTCAACCTCTTCATCGGACAGGTCCGGATAGGTTTCTTTGATTATTTTGGGGATCAGCACCTTATTGATAACCTCAGGATCCACGTTTCCAGGCATCGCCTTCAACATCTGATCGTCCTGCATGATCTTTGCCTTCAGGTCATTGATATCGCTTTCTATGATATCCTTTGTTCTTTGTGAACTTGGTAGTTTAAAGCCGCGGATCTTAATATACTCCTCCCCTTCTTCTTTAGCACCGTCCGATTCTTCATCGCCTTCTGGATACTTGGGCCTAAACTTCCAATTGGAGGCCAGTACCTGTTCCATTAATAAGGATGCCGTAATGGCCTTGAGCATATTGTTGACCGATAGTTTTACCATGGCATCCTCTGCATCTGGCTGGGCTATTAAATTGGTGAACTGGGCGTGGGATTTATTTTCACTGTCCCTTGTTGCCCTCCCTATAATTTGAATGATTTCGGTCAGGGATCCGCGATATCCAACGGTTAATGCGTGTTCGCAATAAGGCCAGTCGAAACCTTCTTTAGCCATTCCCAAAGCAATAATTATGTCAATGTCATCTACACTAGAAACATTCCTTAAATACTCCTGTATTTTATCCCTTTCCTTTTGAATGTCGTTGACCAGATCTGCTATTTTTATGATTTTACCGGTCTTGTTGCTTTTGACGTATAGAACCCCCGTTTTAGGGTCTTGATAGTCAATTTCACCTATGGTTTCTATAATCCTACCAACTTCTTCGGTTTTGTCCTTTTCAGATTCCCCAGAGTTCACACTGGGTATGTGGACAATGGTTTTTTTGTTCTCATCCAAAATCTCATTGATTGCAGAGGTGTAGCGCCCTTGGTAAAAATGATAACCGATCCCCAAAGATTTTAAATGGTCGTAACCGTTCAACTGCTGGTAATAGTCGTACTTAACCTTTGTGAATTTTGCTTCATCTTCCGGCAACAGGATAGGTACACTGTCGCCCCTAAAAAAAGAACCTGTCATGGCCACTATGTGCGCGGTGGATTTTTCCATAACGCTACTTAGAACGATCCCCAGCTTGTTGTCACCATCTACGGAAACATGATGGAATTCATCAATGGCCAATAAACAGTCATTCAACTGTTTTTCATCTATGGCCTCAAAGGCAAAGCGCAAGGTGGCATGGGTACAGATCAAAATCTTTTCGTCACTTTCAAGAAAGTTCAAAAAGGCGGTTACTTTACTTTTTTCTACACCGGGTGTACAAAGATTATATCTTGGGTTGGGTTCCCAATCTGCGAAAAAACCAAACTTCTTTAGATCTGTTTCTGCAAACGAGCTGCCAATGGACCTTTCTGGTACGGCGACGATTACTTTTTTTATATTCTGATTTACCAATTTATCAAGCCCTATAAACATCAGGGCACGTGATTTACCAGACGCCGGCGGTGCTTTGATCAATAGGTACTGCGCGGTCCGGGCTTCGTAGGCTTTCTGCTGCATTTCCCGCATCCCCAGTTCATTGGTGCTTTTGCTTTTTCCCGTTTGCTCGTAGGTTACATGTACTATATCTGGCATTCTGCGCTTTTTTATTTTTTACTGATTAAATAACCGAAAATAAACAAACCCTTTAATTACAGGATGTTATGCGTTTTATCTTCTGATTTATTTTTAATCTATTTTTTTTTAGACAATTGATACGTTCTGTTCCTATTGCCCCCTTGTATTTCTAAATCTTTATTTTTGGCTAAGCGATATACAGCCTTTTGTATATCATCTTCGGAAACTTCCGAAAGACGGCCTTTTATCTCCGCAAGTCTGCTCTCTCCATTATATTTTAAATCTTCCTTGATCAATGCATCGAGCTTATACGGCTCTAACGTTTTCAGCGAAGGAGTAATGTCCAATTTCGCCTGTGAAAACAGTTCAGGATTCAATAAATATTCAGTTCCCTTTTTAATCCCCTGGGTTTTAATAATATTTTGTTCCACCAGACCAGAAACCCAGGTTCTCATTTTGTCTTCTTGATTAAGTTGTAATTTTTGAGCTAACTGTGTGGAAAGAATTTTCTTCTCAGTAGCTATAATTCCAAGGGTTATATACTCTTTTTGTGAAAGGCTAAAATGTTTGTCAATATAATCTAAAATAGAAACTGCATCTGGATTAATTGTGCCTGAATAAATGGTTACCGCAACTTTAGAAAAATCACTTTCTATTTCAGGTAAAGGTTTTGCATCCCTGGCTAACTTTTCAAAAACCAAATCATAACCGGATCCCTCCCCTTCCATCAATTTTAAGTGAGATAAAATTTGGATCAAGTGTGGGTTCCTTCTATGTCTTTCGTGCAATATATTTTGACTTGTTACCCCCAGAGGTAAGCTTCCGGGATTCGTAATTATCAATTTGTCTGGATATACCTCAATAAAGATATCACCTGAAACCGTATATTTTTTATGTGCAATGGCATTGATCAATAACTCCCTAATGACTTCTTTAGGGTATTGCCTTATGCTCTTTCTAAATAATCCATCGGGGAGTTCCGTACTATAGGTTAACTCTACCGCTTCCCTTTCGATTTCCAATAGGAGCTCTTTAGGGTTATACTGGTTAAAATGCCAATCTAATTTCCTAATCTTTTCTTCCCTATCGTTATAAACAATGTACTGAATTGTAAGTGGATAGCTTAAACGAGCCCTTTGCGCAGGTTTTCCTAACCACAGTACCCCCATGTTGGTTAGATAACCTTCCGGGCTCACCAATTGATAAAACTCTAAAATCTCAAACTGTTCTTTTATTTTAATAAAATCTGACACCTTATCTGAATTTCGGATATCGGTTAAAAAAGAGGCGATTTTATTTTGGTCAGCTTGTTCTAAAGTGATTTTTTGAACAACAATGATCTCCCATTGAAAAGCTGTTTTTTCTGAAGCTAATTGTGTAAGTTCATCGCTCCCTATAGGATAGCAATTGTCCGAAACCCGAATAAAAACCTTACCTGTAGAAGTTGTGGCAATAGTTCTTGTGGAAGGCAGGATACGAATGCAGAAATACTCCCCTCCGTTGTCATGTGTAACAATATCCTGATTAACGATTCCCACACCATCAGTTAGATCCCGCAAGCGTTTTATAACCGTATTTACCGCTTCGACATCAATTTGTTGATTTTTTGGTGGATCATCTTTTTTATCTTCAATACCTATGATGATTTCCCCACCTTGTGCATTGGCAAAACAAACACAAGTCTCTGCAAGCGATTTTAAATCTGCTTGCTTGCCGAAAACTTTCCGTAAACTTTTATAATCCTTATTTTTATCTTCCACCATCACGCTTTCTTTTTACCTGACTTTTTAGGCTTCTCCAGCAAAGTATTTTTATTGACCATCTTTTCATACTCCTTAAAAAGATACTCCAACCGCTCGCTATCACTCTCAAAGGGCTTTAAACGGTAACAGCGCTCTATGGCAAGATCCATTTGATGGTGCGCTTCTTTTAAACCCTTGGGCATTTTGTATGGATCGTAGAGTTGTGCCAATGTTTTACTGGAATGTTTTTCCCTTTCTTCCAACACTTCAAAAACATGTAAGTTAAGTTGCTCTTTTTGTTTTTGACTAATTTCTGGAAAAGGGAAGGTGTTGTAGCAAATTGATGAAGAATATCGAATACGACTATCCAATCTACCTCCAACAGTTTTTATCCAGCACATGTGCATATTAGAATTAATAATGCTGAAAAGCCAGGGTTCTGGACTGTAAACAGCTTGAGCAGAGGCATACACTACAGGATCTTTATCGATGAAACCGATAGGTATGTAATCTCTTTCCTCAGAAGTAACACAAGGTATAATTAAACAAGGCTCTGAATAATATCTGTCTTCCGCAAATTTGTAAGGCGTTTTTGCCAATTCTACTGTAGCCTTTTTGGCACTTGCTTCACGCATTTCTTTTACACCCGAAAATCGTTTTATTAATTCCTCTTCCTTCGAAACCTTTTCAAAATCATTTTCTGTGATATATAAGCACCACCTATTAATATCCTTTATTAATTCCTGAGCACCTATAAATTCTCTAATTAATGGTCTTATCTTTTCATTACTTTTAAGACTATCATAATCCTTCTGATCTATTAATAAGTGACCTCCATCAGCAGGAATACTACCCTTTATCATTTTGGGCAAATTACTTATAGAATTAGTTCTTCTTCCAACTAGAATGTTTGGCCCCTCAACTAAATAAGCGTTTATATCTTGAACACTTTTTTTTGTCTTACCATTAATAATATATTTGGAGCCTTTGCTTTTATTTCTAATCCCAATGATAGCTACCGTAACACCAGCATTTCCTTTTGCATTATTTGTCCATTTGAAAGGTTGATGAGCAAAATAAATTTCTTTACTATTTAAAATGTTATTCCATAAAATACTTAATTGGTCTCCTTGACAAATTGAATTTGTTGTAACAAAAGCAAACTCCGAACTGAAACCATCTATATATTTGGAGGCTTTGTAAAACCACGCCGAAATGTAGTCTAATGATTTATAATTTTTGATGCCTTTAAACACAATCGACATATCTATCTTATGTTCTTTTTTTTGATTTCGAGTACCGTAATATGGTGGATTTCCCAAAATATAGATTTCATCATCATCCTTTTTAGCACACGTATCTTCCCAAATTAAACGGGTAGCATTTCCATGTGTAATATGTCCAGCATCCTTTAGTGGTAAAATGGGTTTTGCTCTACCACAACCTTGCAATTCATCCACAAATTCCTTATTCATCTGGTGTTCTGCCAACCATAAAGAGAGTATGGCCATTTCATGTGCAAAATCGTCCAGCTCAATACCGTAAAATTGAGAGAGTTTAATTTCTGTAAACCAGATCTGCATCTGCTTACCGGCAAAATTCATTTTAGATTGAGGCGCATTTGAAATTATCTGGTGCCCATCTTTAGTAAAATGTATTTTAGATTGGCTACCCTCAAAAATATCCGATTGCCCAATGCCATTTATTTCTTTTATGATCTCTATTTCCAGCCTCCGCAGTTCTTTATAGGTGATAATCAAAAAATTACCGCTCCCGCAAGCAGGATCAAAGATTTTGAGTTTAGAAATACGATGAATGAGTTCACGCAGCTTTTTTTCATTACCTCTTTGTTTTTCAAATTCGGCATAAAGCTCATTTAAAAACAGAGGCTCAATAACCTTCATAATATTGGGCACAGATGTGTAATGCATACCCAAACCACTACGGTAGGCAGGATTTACCACAGCCTGTATCATCGAGCCAAAGATATCTGGATTGATCTCACTCCAGTTCAGGTCGCCACAGTCAACAATGATGCTACGGGCTTCTTTAGTGAATTTTGGTGATACAACGGTATCTTTAAATAGACCTCCATTAACATAAGGAAACGCTGCAAAATGTTCGGCTTCATTCCTATGATCTTCTATATTTAAAACCTTAAAAAGCCGATCTAAAAAAATATGCGTATCGCTACCGTCTTTCTGCGTTTGCTGCTCTAAGGTGTCTGTGAACATTCCTTCAATCGGAAATATTTCAGTATCCTCGGCAAAGAAACAAAAGAGCAAACGCGATAAAAAAATGTTCAGGTTATGGCCGCCATCATCATAAATAGTGGGATTTCCATTTACTAAAATATCGTAAAGCTTAGCCATTTTATAGGAAGCTTTTCGATCTGCGTAATTCTCATTGGCCTGGCTGTATTTTTCTTGCCCGGCCCATGGTAGAAAAAAGCTGTAATGCTTATCGATTTTCTTAATGGGTATGTCTAACGTTTGACCCGTTCTGATATCCTTTGCCAACAAGGTTTCATAATCGGTTACAATTACAAACCGTGGATTGTGCTTTAGAGATTCCGGATCTTTCGTTAACACATCAATGGTATCAAGTAATGCGCCCGCTTCAACTTCTTTGAAGAGCATTTTACTCTTATAAAGTACTTCGCCTTCTACTTTTGACAGATTATAATCCCCTTTTTTTAAACGCGTAATCGAAGATTTAGAAATGCCGTAAGCCTTCAACAAATCAAAAACAAATTCCTCTTTATTGAAATTTTCAACTAAGGCAATCAGGTTTTTTTCTATTTGTGATGTGTTCATTCAGTTATGATTAATTGCAAAATCTCTAAATTATTCAATCTTTAGATCTGGGATACTATTACGGACTTTATTGTTTGACACCATAAGGCCTTAATTCTCCCTTTAGCCCACGAATTCGTAAATACTTATAATAGGTTGCCCTGGATATTTTCAATTGAGAACAGATCTCGGATACGGTCAGTTTCCCCTCCCTAAAGTACTCCTCGCAAAGTACGGCCTTTTGCTGACTCTTTTTGCTCAGCCCTTTGGGTGCTCCAAGAACAATTCCCCTTTGCTTTGCGGATTCCAGGCCGGCCTTGGTGCGCTCTATTATAATATCACGCTCCAACTGCGCCAGTGCAGCGAACATATTGATCAAGAAATTAGTGTGGGAGGACTGCTTGGTGGTATCTATGAATGGCTCGGTTATACTCTTGAACTTGACCCCCTTTCCTTCCAGCTCGGTCATCAGTTTTGTAAAATGGATAAGACTTCTGGCCAACCGGTCCAGTTTCCAGACAATAATGGTATCACCGCTTCGTACGAAGTCCCAAAGTTTATCAAGGCTCTTTCTATCCTCGACCGTACTGGATACCTTATCGGTATAAATATTATTTTGCAGTATGCCCTCCTTAAGCAGCGCATCCATTTGAAGGTTGAGTGATTGATCCAATGTACTTACCCTAGCGTATCCGAATACCATGATTGAAAGTTTAAATAAAGGTCAAAATACAAACTTTTTATTTAGTACGGTAAATTAAACTTTGTAAAGCCAGTAATTTCTAAGAACTTAAAGATGTTCATATATACCTTCCTTTAAATGAACTTTAGAAAAACATCATATAGCCACTTAATGTGAAAATCATTAAATTACGTGAATGTAAGAGAAATAAACGCACCAGTACATTTATAAATATGTTGCAGCCAATGCAGACAGAAATTCTAACAAAGAAGAACTATGGGGTTGTTTAAACTGTTATTCGGATCAAATCTGCCAATTCCAAAAAGAAAAGATAATCTCTCAGATAACCGATCGAAAAATTATTCAGAGTTAAAACAAAAAACCCAGGAGCTGAAAACTCAAAATAAAAAATGGGAAGAGGACTCAAGAAAATTGATTTCATTTAGAAACAAAGGTTCTGAATTAGAAAAGAAAAAGCAGTTTCAAGAAGCAATAAAAGTTTATTTAGAATCTATAAAATTCGGTGAAGAAGAAACCAATAGATTACACATTTACACCTATTCCCATAATATTGAACGAGTTATAATTTTATATTCTAAAACGAAACAATTCGATCTCCTAAAAGAATTTTTAAAAAAATATATTGAGAAATATCCTGAATACAATAAAATTGGAAAATGGTACGAAAGGTTATCTAAATTAGAAAAGAAAAAGTACTGGCTGCAATAATAAATAAAACAAATTGCGGAATACCTGTCAAAAATGACATTTTTGACTACCATTAAAAAACAGTCTTTAACTTAGAAATTCGAGTTCGCAACCCGCAGCTTGTGTTATTCGGAGCGTTAACGGTAATAATAATGCAAAGTCCAACATAAAAACTTAATATGAAACTAATTCAGGCCCTAAAGAATTTATCTGAGAAGTTAAATGCAGAGTTTGAAGATAGTAAGTTATTTGATCATTCTGGTGAAAAAGGTGAGTTTAGAGAACAAATAATTACTGAATTACTCAGACCATTTCTGCCGAATGCTTTCGGACTCGGTAGTGGCCAGATCTTTGATCAATCGGACAAATCAAGTAACCAGATTGATATTGTTATTTTTGATGCTATTTACTCAAATGTTCTTTTCAAGAATAGAAATAATAATTTATTCCCTTGTGAATCAGTCTATGGCGAAATTGAAGTAAAATCAAATCTTACGACAGATGAGTTAAATAAAAGTATTGATAACATAGCATCTTTGAAAAAACTCAATCGTGCAGATTCAACAATGTTAGATATATCACCGGTATATAAATTAAAAATTGGAGAAGGATTAAAAGCATCAAATGCTAAATTAAATCCTTACTTAGGAATAATCTATGCCTATGACGGATTGACTAAAGAAACATTCGCGAATAAACTGGATGAAAAACTTAAGATAACTCACAAAACCTTAACTCCCGATTTTATTTTTAATCAAAAACGACAATATATGGCAATAAAAGTTGACAAAACCGGTCAGGTAGTTGGATTGCGACATGACTTTGAAAGATTTGGAATAATCAATACAAATAATGACACTTTACCAATAATGTTTCTAACCTTAAACATCTGTCTAAATATGATAAGATTAAAGGCCCCTGATTATAATATTTACTGGAAAAGAATGATGACAGAAATATTAGAAAATCAATAAATTACTACCGCTAATAACTAAGAACTGTGCTAAAAAACAACTAAGAAAGCACTAATTTTTAATTAAGGTACTTCTGTAATTTCCATCATAAACCAAACCTGATTTTGCTACTGCAAATGCCTGTTTTAGGAGCTTATTACAAACTGCCATTAGAGCTAGTTTCTTAC
>DRGP01000088.1 GCA_011050015.1 Leeuwenhoekiella sp.
AATGCACTTCATAAAACCGGTAGACCCATCGTTTTGAGTATTTGCGAATGGGGCGATAACAAACCCTGGGAATGGGCAGAAGATATAGGCTATCTATGGCGTACAACAGGCGATATTTATAATTGCTTTGATTGTGAAGAAGATCATGGGGACTGGTCTTCCTGGGGTGTTTTGCAAATTCTTGATATGCAAGAAGGACTGCGTAAATATGCGGGTCCAGGCCACTGGAACGATCCCGATATGATGGAGGTGGGCAACGGTATGAGTAGGAGTGAAGACCGCGCCCATTTTACCATGTGGGCTATGATCGCGGCCCCATTGATCGCTGGTAACGATTTGTCGACCATGAGCAAAGAGACTATTGATATTCTAACCAATAAAGAAATGATTGCCATAAATCAGGATTCTCTTGGAGTCCAGGGCTTTAAATATAATGCTGAAAATGGACTGGAAACCTGGTTTAAACCTCTTGAAAACGGTGATTGGGCGGTCACTTTTTTAAATCGTAACGAGGAAGAAATGGATATTAATTTTGATTGGAAAAAGGAAACGATAAAAGATCCGGATTTTGATTATGCAACTGATTTTGGAGAAAATACCTACAAAATAAGGGATTTATGGGAGCATAAGGATCTTAAAAATACCAATAAATTACTCAAAGCAAAAGTTGGACCGCACGATGTTCTCAGTTTGCGCCTTTCTCAGAACTGATAAGAAATCATATTCTACAGAGTTATTTACGAAGTAGGGTATGAAGATTGATTTTGTAACTTTTTTTGATTAAATGTGGGTGTATATTTCTAAAATATCATGTATAAAATAGGAACTAAAATAAGTATCAGTGCCTTTCTATTTATTGTGATTATAGGAATTTTTTTTACAGCTGTATTTTCCCCATTTTCTACAGAAAAACCGCGTAAATCTGCCGAAAACACCTATAATACTAACTGTGGAAGCTGTCACCTTGTGCCAGATCCCACAAAAATCCCTAAATCTATTTGGGAAAACAGTGTTCTTCCGGAAATGGCGGCAAGAATGGGGTATGGTAACTCAACTAAAAGTTCATATCCATCTCCTGAAATACCTATGATAGATTCTACAGAATGGAATCAAATAGAGCACTATATCTTGAGCCTGGCTCCAGACAGTATTCCCAATGTACCATCCAGAAAAGGCAGAACTGAGGAGTTGAGTCAATTTAAGTCTTCCCTGCAAACATTGGGAAATCCTAATATTGCAGGAGCGATTACTAATATTCAATATGATACCGTTTCCGGGTATTTATTTACGGCTAACGTTTATGGTCAAGTGCGTGAATGGAGAAACCGGTTTTCTATAACTAAATATTTCGATTCTCCGGTTGTTTCAACTATTTTAAAGAAAGATACCCTCTATCTCACAGAAATTGGTATAATGAAGCCTAGCGAAGATGCCCGTGGTGCCATTTATGCTATGCACCAAGGGAAGGTAACCTCGCTTTTTACAAAATTGCACAGACCGGTATATACCGAAATCAGTGATCTCAATGAAGATGGCAAAAATGAAATCATCATTTGTGAATTTGGAAATTACACGGGCGAACTTTCTATGCTTGTACAGAAAGGTTCCACCTTTGAAAAGAAAACTTTATTGTCGCTTCCAGGGAGTATAAAAGTTGAAGTTGTTGATATGAACAACGATGGAAAGAAAGATATCGTAGCTTTATTTTCCCAAGGTAGGGAAGGAATTTATATATTTTACCAAAAAGAAAATTTGCAATTTGATGTTGAGCAAGTGATTACCTTGGAACCCGAATACGGCTCCAGTTGGTTTTCGTTGCTTGATTATAACAATGATGGTCAGCTGGATATTGTTTTGGTGAATGGCGATAATGCAGACTATTCTTTATTTTTAAAACCGTATCACGGCATTAGGCTTTTTATAAGTGAAGGTAATAATGCATTTGAACAAAAATGGTTTTACCCTATCAATGGCGCGACGAGGGTAATGGCCGAAGATTTTGATCAAGATGGTGATATGGATTTTGCTGTTTCCTCCTTTTTCCCAGATTTTAAAAATGCTCCCGAAGAGGGTTTTGTATATCTTGAAAATAAAGATCCTGCTCCTTATTCATTTGTTCCGCATAGTACAAAAAAAGCTGCAAGTGGAAATTGGTTGGTTATGGATAAAGGCGATTTTGATCAAGATGGTGATGTGGATATAATACTGGGAAATTTTCAACTTTTTGCCTCAGAAAAAATACAAACGGACAAGAAACACGATTTTCTATACCTTGAAAATAATGCGATAAAAAATAATTCTTCCCCATTTAATTTATAGGTACAGAAGGTAGTAAAAACTCTGATTTTCTATTAAGAAAATAGATTTTGGTTCTATTTGGAATATAGTGGGTTTTTAGGTCTAATCAGGCAGGTGTCAACTCGAGCGCAGTCGAGACCTCATGACTGTGTTCAAGGTGACATTTTGAATAAACAACTTATAATATATTTGTGGCTCTAGTTTAATCCAGCGTTGTTATTTTTTTTTTGAAAATTGATCAAAAACGGCCTTTTTAGAGTTAAAACAAAGCATAATTGTGTTCAGAATCGACTCCCTTCCCTTGGGGAAGGGCTGGGGATGGGATTTGCGAAAGGATAATAAATACCATAGCTACTCTAAATTAGAGCCTATATTTGCCCATTTCATTTAGAGCCTAGATTTTATAGTTAGAAATAAAAGTAGTGTTTCTAGTTTCCAACAGGTACACTAAAACTCGACGTAGGCAAATCGGCTGCATTGTATATCCCGGGGATGGCAATATTTCCCCAGCCATAGCGTATGTATTTAGGATCCTTTACCTTAGAGCGCACGATGATTTTTCCCTGTTTTATTTTTACTTTATTGGCCGGTTGAAACTGTTTATCTGCTCCGGCAAGCTCAAAAATGGCATTCGCACGCTCTTTATTGGCCTTGTGGAGGTCTTTTCCGTTTTTAAAATAAACTTCCACTTTATTACTCTTTAATTGGGTGACGTGGTCTACCAAAGGACTTTCCCCTAGAATCTTTTTTTCATAATGTTTCGCTAAAGCTAAATTTGCAAAACGTAGTCCCACAGCGCGTTTGTTTTTAGGATGAATATTGTCATCTTCTCCAAGATCACCAAGTACTACCATTCCCGTGTTAAGTACTTTTAACACCCTGCGCTGGGCATCACGAACTTCTACCCCCGAAAAATTATCACCATAATCATAGGGCGCGATTTGCGCAAAATAAAATGGAAAATCAGTATCCCAAGCCTCGCGCCAACTTTTAATTAAATTTGAAAACGTATATTCATAATAAGCAGCATTAGAAGTATTGGTTTCCCCCTGATACCAGATCACACCGGCAATAGTGTAAGGGGTAAGCGGTGCGATCATTCCATTGTACGCTCTTCCTGGTTCACTGGGTCCCCATTGTTCTTCCTTCAATAGTGTTGCGGCTTTCGCCAAAGAATCATTTGCGGTGAATAGTCTTTCTGGCATCCAGATTTCAGCGGGAGTGCCGCCCCAGTTTGACCCGATCAGACCAATGGGCACATTGAGTTCCGAATTTAATTTTTTTCCGAAGAAATAAGCAATCGCACTAAACGAAGGCATCGTCTCTGGGGTAGATTCCACCCACTGCGCATCTAAATCATCCTGCGGAAATTGCGACGACGTACGCGGCACATCAAAAAAACGGATGTTTGCATTTTTAGCATTGGCAATTGCTTCCTCTTTGTTGGTAATACCTGCGGAAGCACTCCATTCCATATTAGATTGCCCTGAAGCAATCCACACTTCGCCCAGAAGCACATTCTGCAGTGTGATTGTATTATAGCCTTTGACAGTTATCGTATAAGGCCCAGGACCAGATGGGGTTTTAAGCTGTAATTTCCACTGCGCCTGCCGCGTGGCTGTGGTAGTTATAGTATCAGTTGAATTCCAGGAAGCGAAAACTTGCACTTGCTCCCCCGGATCGCCCCAGCCCCAAATGTTTACCGTAGCATCGCGCTGCAATACCATATTGTCTGAAAACAAGGCTGGTAACCTGATTTTTGCTTGGCTTTGCTGCCCGAAAAGCATTAGAGAAAGCAAAAGTAAAGAAGAGAAGGTTTTCATTTTGTTCTTTATTTGAAAGTTATTTTCAATCTGATACCTGCACATCAGGAGGATGCTGTTGCTCGTCGCTCCTGCCTTTGTCGGCAGGCAGGCGTTTCTCAACGCTGTAAGAAATGAGCGGAACCCTCATTTCGACGAAAAGGGAAATCGCAGAAGACGCTACGCGTTAATTTTAATATTAACGAATACTTACACGCTTCACCATCATTTAAAATAATTCATTAAACCTACAAGGCGGCCTGTGGCGACGCCTTGTAGGTTTTTTAAAAAAGTCATACGTCTTAAGACCTAAAGCAGCAGTCTTAAGTCTATTTTATCTTTTTCAGACATTCCTATTTTAAAATCTCTTCGATCTGTTGTAGTTCACTATCGCTAAAATCAAGATTATTCAGCGCTTCCACATTATTTTTAAGTTGGTCTACTTTGCTTACACCGACTAGTACAGAAGTAACACGTTGATCTTTGAGTAACCAGGCAATCGCCATTTGTGCCAGGCTCTGGTTGCGATTTTCAGCGATTTCGTTCAGATTTTTGACCTGTTCTACCACTTTTGGGGTAATTTGGTCTTCACTGAGGTAACTGCCTTCGGTCGCGGCACGGGAATCTTTTGGGATACCATTGAGGTACTTTCCAGTAAGAATACCCTGCTCCAGCGGTGAGAAAACGATGCTTCCGACACCCACTTTTTCGAGTGTATCGAGCAATTTATTTTCTTCTACCCATCGATCCATCATGTTGTAACGGGGCTGGTGAATAAGAAATGGAGTGCCCATTCCTTTTAATAATTCCGCTGCGCGGGCGGTTTCTTCCGCTTTATATTGCGAGATGCCTACATAAAGCGCCTTGCCCGAACGTACGATCTGATCGAGGGCACCCATGGTTTCTTCCAACGGGGTTTCAGGATCAGGGCGGTGGTGGTAAAAAACATCCACATAATCGAGCCCCATTCGTTCCAGAGATTGATCAATACTGGCAATAAGATATTTTCTGGAACCAAAATTTCCGTAAGGTCCCGGCCACATATCCCAACCGGCTTTTGACGAAATAATGAGTTCGTCGCGGTAGGGTTTAAAATCCTCTTTAAAAATGCGGCCAAAATTCTTTTCTGCAGAACCATATGGAGGCCCATAATTATTTGCGAGATCAAAGTGGGTAATCCCATGATCAAAAGCGCTCCTTAAAATGGCACGCCCATTCTCAAAATTATCCTGATAGCCGAAATTATGCCAAAGCCCAAGTGATAGGAGAGGTAGCTTTATACCGCTTCTTCCGCAGCGGCGGTATTGCATAGTATCGTAGCGCTTTTCTGAAGCGTTGTAGGTTTTTGTAATGTTCATGGATTTTATTTATAATAGGTTAGTATTTATACTGAAAATAATTGAACGGTAACCGGGCTTAAGCGGTTTTATCAAAGATAGTCACTGAATGATGGCTGTCAAAATGGTTCTTTACTTTTAAGGAAAAATTCTGTTTTATTATTTGAGGGTATTATTTTAAGCCATTTTATCCTCTATTTTATTACCGCAGGTTCCAAACCGCTGCGTCTTTCATGTTGAGCGTTAAAAATGGTAATTTCTAAAGCATTATTGGGAATTTGGAGTTTTCGGGAATCCTGGGTAAGATAGCCTGAGCCAAAATAGAACTCCTGCCTATAGGTCTTACCACTCGAAAGTTTAATCAGCGCATAGGTATCATTCGGTTTTAGTGTAATGACGTTGCGCTGATTTGTCATGGTAAAACACTGTAGGCCGGCATTATTGTTTGCTACAAAAAAGTCAACACTTTTATTTGTTACGAGCTGTGCGGTACCCCTAGCATCACCCGGTACGTTAAAACCGCTCGCATCTATTTGTGACTTCCTAAAACTGCCCTTTCCATTACCCAGGAGCAGCGTGCCTGTTGAACTATTTACAGATCCGCCCAAGGTTTCGGTATCGGTTCTGTTTCCCGTGAGGAGCACGTCTAGAAAACCATCGTGGTTCAGGTCGTTTATTGCAATGCCATATACGGGAGCCAATTGCGCCACAATGGGCAACGCTTTATATGAAAATGTATTATTGCCTTTATTTTCTAAATAAATACTCTTGAGGCACGTAGCTTTTTTGCGAATGGCCCCTTTCAATTCTTCTTCAGTAAACATTTCATCAAAGGTGGTCTTGCCGTAATCACTATAAAAAGTAAACCTCTTTTTCATGGAAGCAACCTGACTGATTAATGCGTCTCTTGTGGCCAATGGGTAATTTGTTCCATTCACATAATAACCAATAATGGGATCTATCTGGCCGTTATTATCAAAATCTTTGGCCACAATGGTCAATGGTTCTTCCTTAGAAGCTTTTAAGTCTGTGTTTTCGCCAAAGTTGCCCACGATATAGTCAATGTCTCCATCTTGGTCAAAATCTGCGCCGTTGATGCTGTTCCAGAATCCGCTGAGGCCAGCCACTCCACTTTCTGGTGTTATGTTGTGAAATTTGCCTTTTTGATTTTCAAAAAAATTGATTTCCATCCATTCCCCCACTACAATTAAATCGGTCGCACCGTCTGAATTGAAATCGGTCCAAAGTGCAGCGGTTACTAAACCAATTTCTGCAATTTCAGGAGCTATAGCTGGGGTTACATCTTTAAAAACACCATCGTTATTTTGAAGGATGTAGCTTCTGTCCCACATGGGATAGCTGTCTGGTTTAAGTCGTGACCCTACAAAAAGATCCAGGTCGCCGTCGCCGTCATAATCGGTTGCGTTTACCGTTGAAGTGCTTGAGTTTATTTGAGGTAGTGCGTTTGAAATTTTAAACGATCCATCCTCTTGTTGAAAATATAATTGGTCTTGATAGTTTTTGTTTTTATACGGGAGTTCATTTCCGCCACTTGCCACATACAAGTCTGGTCTGCCGTCATTATTAAAATCGGCGAGAATAGATCCCTGTTCTTCATAGTTCCACGAAAGGGGTAGGGGATTCCCTTTTTTAAAATCTCCGGTTTTGTTTTGCATCCAGACATAAGAAGTATCCTTTACAGCTGTTGACATAAAAAGATCGTCTAACCCATCATCATTAATGTCGCCCACAGCAAGACCCGGGCCTTCACGGGAGAGCATTTTAAGGAGCAGGGGTTGATCCTGAAAATCAACATAGGGATTTTCTTGATGTGCGATTTGGGCAACCATCGCATCCGCTTCTTTTAAAAGTGTATTTTTTTCCTCGATCGTATTGGCCTTCTTGTTTTCTGCATTCGCATAAGAAATTTCGATACGCTTGTTCGTGGTAAGATCGCGCAGTATCTGCATTTTACCATCTGGCCATGTCATTTGCAGGCTGTCTATACTTTTTCTTTTTCCGAGCCCAAAATGCAATGTATAATCTACCGAAGAAACATATCCGCGCACAGGATATTGCTGTGTTTTTTGAATACTGTCGCCATAGAAAAGAGTCACCTCGGCACCTATTCCATTCGGGTTTAATTGGGGGCCTTTTAGGCTCACTGCCAAATAATCAGCATTTTCTTTATTGTTTTCAATGGTTTTATTCTTATAAATATAAGCTTCCGCATTGATGTTGTTTGACACCAGGTCCAGATCACCGTCCAGATCAAGATCTACATAAACCGCACCATTCGATATGCTTGAGGGTGCCTCGCTCCAGGTATCTGTGTTATCCTTAAAAGAAAGATCACCCTCATTTTTGTAAAAATAGTTAGCCAGGCTTATTGACGGTAATTCTTGTACATCTTTATAGAGACGCACTTTTCTGATGGAATCGCCACCAAAGGGGTTTTTAAACCCGTCCGCATAATTGCTAAAATCCAAGTCAGTAACATCTTTTCCGTAGCCGTTTGTTAAGAATAGATCCTTTAGGCCATCATTATCCAGATCTGCAATCAGGGGTGCCCAGCTCCAGTCCGTTTTGTGAATTCCAGCAAGACGTCCCATTTCAGAAAAGGAAGAGTCTGGATTTCGTAGTTGCAGCGTGTTACGCACATATTGTGGCATATACCCCATGCTGTAGCGCATGGTCTGGCTATTGTAGTTCATGGCCGGGGTCATGGTCTTATTGTGCAGGTTAGATTCGGGCAGCATGTCCATTTGTACGATATCCTCAAGGCCATCATTATTATAATCTGCAATATCCATTCCCATGCCGTTGCTTGAGGTCTGGGTGATATATTTCAGTATGTTATTGGTAAAGGTGCCATCTCCATTGTTGATCCACAAAAGGTCATTGGTGATAAAATCATTAGAGCAATAAACATCGGGCCAGCCGTCATTATTTACATCCAGAATCCCTATGCCCAGACCGTAACCCTCAATGGTTATTCCCGCTTCTTTTGATACATTGGTAAACGTATGGTCGCCGTTGTTTTTGTAGAGCCTGTCTGTAGTTATTCCCTCACCGTCTCTCTTTATGGGGCGCATATTGTTGTGGTTAAATGGCTCTATTCCATTAGTCAATAAGTACATATCGAGATCACCGTCCTTATCATAATCAAAAAATGCCGCCTGGGTGCTGTATCCAGAATCGTTAAGGCCATATTCTTTGGCAGATTCCTTAAATGTATTGTTGCCCAGATTGATGTATAACTGGTTTTCGGACTTAGCAGTATCAGTACTGGCGATACAGACATAAATATCCAGTAGGCCATCGGCGTTTATATCAATAATGCTTATTCCCGTGGCCCATCCTTCTTTTAGAATACCTGCACTTTCAGTGATATCTTCAAAAACCATATCGCCTTTATTTAAATACAGTTTTGAAGGAACCTGATTACCGCCAAAAAAAAGATCGGGCAGCCCATCATTATTGATATCACCCGTGCCTACACCGGCCCCGTTGTAGATATACACATAATTTATGGGATTAAAATCAAAAGTTTCTTTAATATCATTGCTGAAGGTAATCCCGGTTTTTGAAGAGGGCAATAACTCAAATTTTACCGCAGGATCATCAGTATGACAGCCTGCGGCCAGCATCAAAAGGAGAATATAAAATACATGCAGGTTTTTCACATCAATGGGCTTAGGTTCATAATAAGAATAGAGAACGCATCATTCATTGAGGTTGGGTTTATACGGAAACTTTCCGTTTACTCTTAAAAATAAAGAACGGTTGACTCTTATTTTTTCAATAGATCAGCATAAAATGGGATGAGTTCATCAGCCAGGACTTTATGGTCGTCAAGATCGGGGTGATACCCGCAGCCGCCCGGTGTCATGGGATCAAACTCAAAGATAGCTACTGTATGATCGGTATCAAAATGACTTTTCACATTTTGCAGGCACTCTAATAAAAGATCGGCTTTTTCCCCAGCAACCATAGGGCTGGTAAGCAGTGCGAGTTTGGTATTGGGAGAACGATCAAAAATGCGCTGGACGAAATTAATATAGGCAGAAGTATATTTTTCAGGATCAAATGCTTTGCGTTCTTTCTCACCGTCCCCATCGGAAAGATCATTGGTACCTAAGGCTATACTGACTAAATCAGGAGTTTTACCTGAAAAATCCCATTTTTTGGAATCGTTTCCGTCCAGATAGGTCGTGGCATACACATCGCCCATTACGGGTGCGGTATCTTCATCGTTCCAGTTGCGGTACATGCCCATCCCGGAGACTGAGCTGAGCCTATAGTCCGCGTCCAACGTTCTCGCCGCCCGTGGACCATACGCCAAATAGGCATTGTGCTGATCATACCATTCTCCGGTATCGCAAGGAATATTTTCGGTATCGGCACCAAAACCGCAGGTAATGGAATCACCAATAAATTCGATCGTAGCAACGGTTTTTGGATCAAAAGAGGCGATTTTTTTGGCTTCCACACCGTAAAACAGGATGGGGCCGTTGCTGGCTTCGGTGGCTTTATAAACACCCACCTCATTGTTTTTTCCTTCCGGAAGGGCAATCGTGATGCGGTTTACAGAATCCTTTTGCACCTGATACCGATCGTGGTAGTTTCCGTTTAATTCTACCACCAGAAAATCATGCGGCTCGCCCTGGGCACCGATTAAAAGAGTTAGTGAATCCCCTTCGGCCTGAAAAACCACATGCGCCGCCGGACTGATTAACGCCTGAACGCTATCATCCACCATTTCAGTCCTACCGGAATAGGTAAATTCTTGTTGTGCCGCGTTGAAAAAAGTTGCTGCTTTCTCTGGTTTTGTCGCGCAGGACAGTACTAAAGTTGAAACTAAAATCAGGATTATTTTATTGGTCATTTTTTTAGTTAAGAACCTGAGTTTGATGTAAGGTTCTAAAGTATTGAAAATTGTCAATTCGAGTGATTTTTGTAAAAAATTTTATCGAGAATGACTATTTTCAATCGAAAAATGCGGTTTTCGATACAAAATTCTTACAGAATTTCACTCAAACTGACGCATATTCTTTTACATCGAACTCATGTTAAGAGTTATAAATTAATTGGACATTAAAGATACATAACCGGCGCCTTGCAACTCAAATTCGAGCACGCCATTTTTGACTTGCACCGTTTTCATTTTTTTAAAGGAATGGTCAATATCGGTTAAATACATGGTAAATTCGGTCGATTTTTGAGGTAATCCAGTCAATTTTACGCTGCGTGTGGCACCTTTGTTCACCATGTGAATAGCATAATTTCCGGTAGTCTCATCACCGAACGCGGCACAGGTAATTGCATTTTTATCGCTCGTGATAGGTAGGGAGCTTAAGCCTTTTGGCGTACTGCCCAATTGTTTCAGGTTGAAAAAACGCTGCGTGGGATGCAATTTATCTTCGGTATTGCCAAAGAGACCGCCGCCGGACATCATAGAATAATCTGAAGTAAGCTGCCATTGCAAAATACTAAGTGGCTGCGCCATATTTAGAATTTTCATATAAACCTCGATCTCATCAAGCGCGTAGGTAGGTTCTTCAAAAATCTGTGGGTAGCGCCACGCACCAGCATCTATACTGCCCTCGCCCACAAAAAGCGGCAGGCCAACACGGTTTGCAATATCACGCCATTTAATAAGATTTTCATCCGTATAACCACGCCAGGAGTGAAAGGAGACCGCGCCTATGTAGGGTTTGGTTTCTGGATCAATAGAGGCCGGGGTAGTAAATTCCCATCCATTGGCATCTGCCGTGTCGCCCAATAAAAATTTAGTATTTAAGCCGTTTTTTCTAAAATTAGCTCCCAATTCTTTGATCAGTTGGTTGTGCTCTTCCGCTGTTTGGCGCACATCGATGCCTAGATCAGATTCGTTGAACGAAAACATTTTGGCCTCAACACCATATTCCTCTTTTAAATAGGAGATATAGGACGTAAGGGATTTGTAAATCGCTTCTTTTTTGGTCTGATCAAGTGCGTTTCCGCGAGAACCATCCAGGTTTACACCCCGTGTTCGTTCCCCAATTATCGCCCAATCTGGGGCAAACCAGGCGGCCAGGATGACGGGAATTCCCAGGCTATCCAGGCGTTTTGCCATCTCCATGGCCGCTTTTACCTTGGGATCCAGGTTTCCTTTTTTGGCTTCGGCGATGGGATCTACATTTTCATCCGGCTGCCAAAGCCGCCAGGGCATTTCTACACGGGACCAGGCCACGCGGAGGTTTTCTAAGCTATAATCGATCACCTGTGGATCCATAGATGGATTTTGAAGCCGAAAATTACCGCCTATTCCGTCAAATTCCCGTCCTTCTTGCTGTGGAAAAATCTTGATTACAGCCGGAGACGTATCAATATCACCAGAAGCTTGAATAGTCAATGTATTTTTATAGGGTTCGTTAGCGCGAAGTTGACCCGCGGCGAGTTTGATGTAGAGGGAAATCCCTTCTTCGGTTGAATCATTGGCCTGAATGATCAATTCGGTGGGCATATTAAAAGCTATTTCCAGTTTTCGGGTAGGTGCTTCAATGGTCACTCCTGTTGCTGGTGCTTTATAAGTAGCGTTGCCAAATTTTGCTTTAAGATCGCCCAGCATCATATTTTCGGGGTTTTTGACCGAAAACTGGGTCTTTTTGCCAAATTCCGCTGGTAATTCCACCTTAAAATAAGCACCGTTAATTAAAGTATCTACGGTGGCCATGACCTGAAGACCAAGCGTAGCTTCGTTTTCCCCGGTAGTCTGTATGGTATCGGCCCAGGTAAAATGCTCGTTCATTTCATAAGTGAATATCTTTTTATCATCCATACGCTTAAAATCGATTTGCTGCCCTTCTTTTCGCGTAGCGCGAAAATCATCCCATTGATTTAGAAGTACCAGGCTGGTATTAAATTCCATGAGCTGATCATCAACACGGATTCCGGTAAGATTTCCCCAGGTGGTGAATTCAGTCTGAGCGTTGAGACTCATAGAAAATAGACCGGCGAGTAAAAGTTGTAAAATTTTAATTTTCAAAGTATTAATTGGTTTTAAGTTGAACTTCATCTCTAGTGGTTGTTTTGGGATCGTTATATATTGCTTGTACGCGTTCTGGCGTGTTTGCGGTCTCCAGCCAGTTTGACCAGACCATAAACCAGCGCCATTGGGGCTGTGCCTGGAGTATTTCCGGCTTGGGCAGTTCGCCTACTTCTCCCAGCGCAATGGGTTTTCCATCGGCGAGCTTTAAAAGCTGGTCATAGTCTTTTTGCTCATAATCATAATGGTACACATCGGTAGCCAGGATATCAACGTAGTTTTTGCCGGGGTAAAAATCTTTATAGTCAAAAGCTTCATCACCGGGGATATCGCGCGGTGCATTGGCGTTCCAGACCCAGATCAGGTTATTTAATTTATGATGATTGGTCAGACGTTCGTAGAGCATTTTCCACAATTTAATATACCCGTTTTTTCCCGGTTTGTTGCCCCACCAGAACCAGACACCGTTCATCTCGTGATACGGCCTCCACAAAATAGGGATATGTGCCTCCTGTAGCTTTTTTAAGGTGGCCGCGATGGTATCTACCTGTGCAAGCCATTTTTTATGAATTTCTGTACCTTCGGTGGTCAATTGTTTCCATTGCTCATCACTAAAAGTGTTCTGAACGCTTTGGCTCCAGCCGTAGGGCGCGTTGTCAATAGGACGTCCCACATGCCACATGAGCGTGACAATGGCTCCCTGCTTGTGTTTTTTTATCGCTGCCTCTACGATGCGATCACTGGGATTTTCTGAACCGTTCCAGTATAGGTCTGTACCCCAGACCGCAGGATATTTTCCGGTAATTTCCTGTGCTTTGTTGTAAAAATTTTCCGGTTGCTCGTTATAACTATGCTGACCCGCCAGAATATTGCCGTCCAGATTTTGAATATAATTCAAAAGGTTTTTTGCCTCTGGAGAAGCATTTGGGTTCACCGGATTTTGACCAAAAACGGTCGAAAAAATCAGCAAAAAGATAGGAAAAATGGCTTTTTTCATCTAAAAATCGGTTTTATTCAGCATTTAATAATTGATCTGCGGCGAGGACGAGGAACATATAATCTGTGGTTCCACCACCCAAAACGTACTCCGTTTGCTGCCAGAGGTAGGGCCATTCCAGCAATTCGGGGAAATCAGGCCGAATCAACGCGGTACCGGAGCCTATACCGCCCGGAATATAAGAGGCCTCGCCACGGTTCATGCCGTATGCCTGCGTCAATGACCGTGCGCCCACACCCGAGGCAAAAGACGATGTATTTACGCCTGGATGCACGCCCAGGATAAAATTCATGGCGCTCAGCATATATTTTGCTGGGAAAATATCAGGAAAACTGGTGTGCAGAAAATACTGTTCCATCCCGAAATGCTGAATGCCCCATCCGGCGCCCCAAATATCTGGTGTGTAAGGCATGCCATAAGGTGTTTCCTTTTCCTGGTTTTCAACTACTTTTTTAAAATCTTTTACAGCATTTATAATGCTTTTTTTGAATTCTGGATTTGAGATAAGCGATAGCACGGGGCCTATTTTCCAACCTATTTGATTGATGTTTTGGATAATGTTTTCTTGGTTTTCAATGATAAAATCAGCATATTCCTGTTCTTTGGTGGTTTGTAAAAGCGCAATCGCAAGACTGATTTTCGATTGTTGATTCTCCGTTTTGGTTTTTGTCCAGATTTCTTTGGAAATATTCAGGCAATCCGTTGCCAGGCTGTCATTATACCCTTTTAAAACCCGTGCTGCAGTGGCTAGCGCCGTGGCAGTGTTCAATTCCCGGGACGGATTGTTTTCTGTAAAAACCCAGCGGTCATCGGGCGCTCCGGGCTGTCCCATGGCGATTGCGGTATCCTGCGCTTTATTGGAAAACGGCACGCCATCACTATGGTTTACAGGATCGCCCAGCAATACATATTGCCGTTTTGTGGGAACGATGATCCCGCGGTAAAAACGTCCCATAGATTTATAACCGCCTACAATGGAAAGGGCACCATGCTCGATCTGTTGCAATACATCAGGCTTTTCGTCAGGCTGCATAATCTCTACGGTATGGTTTTCCTGATCAATGCTGGTATTATCGTATTTAACATTGAAAAGTTCATAAATGTGGGATAAACCTTCCACCGTGGAAGCTTGCGATTCTACACGCAGGTCATAATCGCCAGCGTCGTGCCAGGCACCTACATTCAAGCCGGGTACATGTTCGCCAGATTCGTAACTGGTTAGCGTTTCAGATCCTTGAATATAACCGTCAAAATGATTGTAATTTGTGGGCGCCATGCGTGCATCGTCCATATGACAACGGCCATGCCACACCTTGTACCGGTCATTTACGCGCATGTGGCACATTTGTACCGGTAAAAAGTATTCGAGCGTAGGCTGCCACACGTCCCGTTTATAAACATCGGCACTGATCTGAAAAGGTTGGGAAGTATAATTTCCATACTTGATCTGGTACATTCCGGCTTCCTTAACATCGCTAAAATTAAACTGGTAATATTTATATCTTAGAAAATCGCCCCATTGTACCGGATTTTCGGTCATTATTTCGGTAAAACCGCCGGTATTTTCTATTCTGAATAGCTTTATCTGTTGCAAGGAATCATCCAATTTATCAGTTTCTATGACCGCAATTTTTTCCTGATTGGGAGTGTAACCCACTTGCGAGACCTGAACCACGGGACTGTAGAGGAAATCTTCGATTACATTTGGCGTTACCAGCCATTCAATGGCATTTTTTGTGGCTCCCGCCGGAATAAGCGAGCGTACTACAAACCAACCGTTGCTGTGTCGCGCGCGACCGTCTATGAGCTCCAGATTGTTGTTTTTTAAATTTTTTATGGAAAGGGTCTGTTCTTCCTCTTCTGGTGCGATGGTGAGTTGGTTGCCCGAAGCCATGGGTTTAAGCTGAAAATCACCGTCCTCATCCCTAAAGCCGGGGCCATTGGCCTGGCGGTTGAAGATACCCGCGTGCTTATCCATATAATACGATTTTCCGAACAGGATACCGGGGAATAATTCGATGTTCATCCCTACTTTTCCTACCCAATCTGAAGGCAATGGTTTATCGAGATCGACGACGATCTTAAACGATTTCCCCTCCGGAATTACTTGTAGCGTATAGGTTAAGTCCAGATCTGGATAAATAATGGGGTTAAAACCGGTGCGGTCTTTTGAAGGATCGGGATATTGCATGTGCACACTGATGGTGCCCGTTTTTTTACCTACCTGACGTTCTCCCACTTTTGGGACCGGTTGCCATTGACCGGGCGTGGGTTCCAACCTCAAGTCACCATTAGTGGCCACACGTATTCCGTTTTGGATAATTCCCACACCGCCCTGATGGCTTTCAGGATAAAAGTCATGCGCCAGCATCACATTGGCGCCACGCATCTCCAGATATTCCTGGTCATTTAGGTGAAAAACACGGGTGGAATCCACTTTTTGCTGCGCGGAAAGACAGCTTGAAATTAGAGAAAATAAGAACAGGTAAAAATAGCGCATGGTTGGTTTTCTAGAAACAATTAAAACTAAGGGAATACACGACGGAGCATTAATACTATTCTGTCAATTTTGCGTAGTATATTTTCAATATAATTTAAAATATTGCTATTATACTATCTTTATCCTTAAAACGATAAAAATATCATGAAACTATCCCTACTTTTTTTCTTGGCCATTTTTGCAACCCAGGCACAAGAAAAGCAAACCAACCCGCAATTAATAAAATCCCTGGAAAAAGCCGCGCACGATGAACTCCTGAACAAATGGTACCCACTCGCCGTAGATCAAGAAGATGGCGGTTTTTATAGTGATATCACCTATGATTTTAAACTGGGCGAAAACCAGGATAAAATGATTGTGACCCAGGCCCGTCATGTCTGGGTAAATTCGGTGGCGGCAATGCGCTATTCGCGGGAACGTACCTATTTAAATTATGCCACCCATGGTTTTGAATTTCTACGGGACAAAATGTGGGACAAGAAAAATGGAGGATTTTACACGCTTGTGACCAAAAAAGGCGAACGCATTCCGCGTGAAAACGAAGAAAAAACGGCCTATGGAAACGCTTTTGCTATTTATGGCCTTTCTGCATATTATGAAGCTTCGGGCAATGAGGAGGCACTCGACCTTGCTAAAAAGACATTTCATTGGCTGGAAGAGCACAGCCATGATTCCATTTACAAAGGCTATTATCAATCGCTGGCACTGGATGGCACGCCCATACAACGTACTGCAGATTTCCCCTCCACTTCAGAAGCGGGATATAAGGATCAGAACAGCTCCATCCATTTGTTAGAGGCTATGACCGAATTATACCACGTTTGGCCCGACACGCTGGTAAAAACCCGACTTGAGGAACTGTTTTTTCTCGTTAGGGATACTATTGTGAATGAAGATCACTACATGAACTTGTTTTTTACCAAAGATTGGAAGCCGGTCACATTTAATACTACGTCCCGCGAGAATATTAAAAAACATTATTATCTGGATCACGTTTCCTTTGGCCACGATGTTGAAACCGCTTATTTACTGCTTGAAGCTTCAGAGGCCTTAGGCCGAACCGATACCGAAACAACACTTAAAATAGGCAAGGACATGGTAGATCATTCCTTGGCAACCGGTTTTGATACTGATTTGGGCGGTTTCTATGATGGCGGCTATTATTTTGAAGGAAAGCAGGAGTTAGAGATCGTTAATGACGATAAAAACTGGTGGTCACAGGCTGAAGGTCTGAACACTTTGTTGCTTATGCAAAGCTATTTCCCTCAAGATGATTTGGATTACCAGACCTACTTTGACAAACTATGGATGTATGTGCAAACTTATTTTATGGATGCCGAACACGGCGGTTGGTACGAGTGGGGTATTGATAAACGCCCAGAAACCAAAACCGCGCTAAAAGGACAGATATGGAAAGCAACCTATCATAATTTTAGGGCGTTGATAAACTGCATCGATCAGTTGGAAGGCATTAAAAACCGGGAATAATGGTATAAAAATGCCGGTAGATACTATAAAAACTCCGCAATTTATTCGGTGATTTCAGGCAGATATAAACTTTGATTTAGAATTTACTGGATTTCTATTTTGATATTGATATACCCTTATTATTGTCATTACAAAAATTATTCTTATTAAATATTAACACATCCTTAATTATTTAATAAGAAAATGACAAAATACTATTAATTTTTTGTTGTTGAATCTTCTACATTTGGTTTAATAATTAATCTAACCTTCTAATCCGTTTGGGTTTTTTAACGACCCTTTAGATCCAATTTTTTCAACATAATAAAATGGCCAACTTTATGAAACATCTCAAACTTTTGATTTTTTGCCTCGTTTTTACGGGTTCCCAGATGATTTTTGCTCAAAGCAATGAAATTACGGGAACAGTTACTGATGGAGCTGGCATGCCCATTATAGGAGCTAATGTTCTCGTTCAGGATACTTCGGTGGGTGCAGCCACAGATTTTGACGGGAATTACACCATTGATGCTTCTGCAGGTGATGTACTTATATTTAGTTATATAGGTTTTAAGCCAAAAGAAGTTACGGTGGGGAATAGTCAAACTATTGACGTTATGCTTGAGGAAGATTCTCAAAGCCTTGATGAGGTCGTCGTGGTAGCCTATGGTACTTCGACCAAAAAAGACCTTACAGGGGCGGTAAGTACGGTATCTTCCGAAGAGCTTACTAATTTTCCATCAACCAATGTAGATCAAGCGCTACAAGGCAAATCGGCGGGGATACAGGTGACTCAAAACTCTGGCGCGCCTGGATCTGGGATTTCCGTAAATATAAGAGGTGTGGGATCTTTTGGAAACGTGACCCCACTTTATGTGGTAGATGGTTTTCCCACACAGGATATTTCTTATTTAAATCCCAATGACATTCAATCGATTTCGGTATTGAAAGATGCTTCTGCGGGTGCTTTGTATGGTGTACGGGCGAGTAACGGGGTTGTTATTATACAAACCAAACAAGGTACTAAGGGAGCTATGGTGGTTTCTGTAGATTCCTGGGCCGGGGTACGCATGGAACCCAAAAAAATAGATGTGCTTAACGCCCAGCAATTTGCCACTTTTGCCAATAATCTGGGCAACGCTCAGGATAAAGCGGTACTCGAAGAATGGGCAGACCCAAGTGCCCTACGAAATGTAAACTGGCAAGATTATGCGTTTAGAAACGGTTTTAGAATGGGACATAGC
>DRGP01000089.1 GCA_011050015.1 Leeuwenhoekiella sp.
AGTTGCATAGTCTGTGGGTCTAATGCTTTCAGCAATTCTTCCCCTTTTTTTGTTATTGTAATTTCTACTTTACGGCGGTTATGTGGACAGATCCTGCGCGCTACAAGCTCTTTTTTTATCAATTTATCCACGAGGCGTGTGGTATTGCTGTTGCGATCTACCATGCGCTCTTGGATGGTGAAGAGACTTGCCGGCTTGCCATTTTGACCTCTTAAGATGCGCAAAACATTAAATTGCTGTGAACTGAGTTCGTACTCCTTCAGCAGATTGGCCATAACTTCTTCAACAACGCGTGAGGTGTACATGATATTAATCAGCGTTTTTGTTTTAAGCGGCATGGGCCGCGCTTTTATAGTTTCTTCTATAGTCATTAGTGTATATACAATTATTGTTCATACAAATGTAATGTAATTCAAGTAATATTGTTTCTGTAACATGTTATTTAACAGTTTATTTGAATTTAAATCTAAAAATATGCCGCAAACCGGTATTTACCAGTGATCAAGTGTTATTCTATTCTTAAAGGAAAATCCCTGAGCTTACTAGCTACGTATATTTGTAGAAAGATTAGAACACTTGAATTTTTCGAAATACATATTGCCCGCACTTGCATTCACATTGTTTTTTTCCTGTAAAGAAAAACAGCAAAAATTGACCAAAAATGAGCTTTCTACGGTCAAAAATGGAGAAAATGTTAACATTGAACGTTATGATTTTGATGCTTTTGAGCCATTACTTCATAAAGAGGATGATACCCTGCGTATCGTAAATTTTTGGGCTACCTGGTGCAAACCTTGCGTACAGGAGCTTCCCGCCTTTGAACAGGTTGCTAACGAATTTAGCGACAAAAAGATGAAAGTTATTTTTGTAAGTCTGGATTTTCCTGGTCAGGTACAAGAACAATTGCTTCCTTTCGTCAATGATAGAAATATGAAAAATGTAATCCTGCTTGACGATTCCAAAGGCAATACCTGGATTCCCAAAGTAGATGAATCCTGGAGCGGAGCAATCCCGGCAACATTAATCTATAAAAAGGGACAGCGTGATTTTTATGAAAGCGGGTTTGACTATACTTCTTTAAAAGAAGCTATCGCCGACTATGATCTATGAATATATGAATATATGAATTGATGAATGATGAAAAAATTAGCGATTTTAGCGACTCTTGCCGTATTGGCTATAATTTCGGCCTTTGCCGTCACTACGATAGATTTTTGGAAAACCGGTTATGAAGTAGGAGATACGGCTACCGATTTTTCCCTGAAAAATGTGAATGACAAGATGGTTTCTATGGCAGATTATGAGAAAGCAAAAGGATTTATTATTGCTTTCACCTGTAATACGTGTCCTTTTTCAAGAGCTAATGAAGATCGCCTCATTGCCCTTGATCAAAAATATAAAGATCAGGGTTATCCAGTTATTGCCATAAACCCAAATGATGCCAGCACTAATGAGCGTGAAAGTTTTACAGCAATGAAAAAGCGGTCACGAGAAAAAGGTTTTACCTTTCCTTATCTTTATGAAGGCAATAAAAAAGTGCACAAAACTTACGGTGCCATAAAAACCCCTCATGTTTATTTGCTCAGCAAAGAAAGCGATGAATTAATCGTAAAATATATAGGGGCGATAGATGATAGCTCCCGCGATGCCAGAAACGTAGATCAAAAATTCCTGGAAAATGCCGTAGATGCTCTTTTAGCAGGAAAACCTATACAAGTCACTTCGACAAAAGCCATAGGCTGCTCTGTAAAAAACTGATCTAAACCATTTAATAAGCAAAAGACAGTTGATCTGATAATCCTGCAAAATGGGTTGTATATAATTATTTTCAGGTGGCTATCTCTGTATTCAGTTAGCCTAAAACGTTTTCTTCATTAGATTACCTATTTTTTCCATTTATGCGTCCGTTTAGGGTAACTCAAAACCATTAATTTCCTTAATTTTAGAGTTCTTGTTAATGTGTATTCTTCGCTTTTGCGAAAGAGGGATTCACATAAACACATTTAAAAAATCATTTTTCCGCAAGGCGGAAACAAAACAACTGTAATGAACAATATCACACAAGAAGAGTGGGCCAAAGGAATCACCGAAAATAAAAATGTAGAAATTCTGGACGTGCGCACACAAGAAGAGATTGAAGCTGGGATGATCCCGAATGCCAAACATATAGACATTCATAAAGGCCAGGGATTTATTGATGAGGTAGAAAAAATCGATAAATCAAAAAACGTATATGTTTATTGCCGCAGCGGTGCCCGTAGTGGCCAGGCCTGCCAGATTATGGATAGTCTGGGGTTTGAGAACACCTACAACCTCATGGGAGGATTTATGAAATGGGAAGGAAAAACTACCGAGCCCGAAGAATAACACTCAAAAACCAATGAAAATGCCCCAAAATCGGTCAAAAATAGACTGATTTTGGGGCGTTTTTAACGTTAATGGTTGCTTAATTTTACTATAAAACGATTTTTTCAGATCCGTTCTTAGCTGATTCAAGGATAGCTTCCACAATGCGGATGTCGCGTAATCCCTCCTGACCGGGAACCATCATGGGTTTGTTGTCTAAAATGGAAAGCGCGTCATCATCCATCTGTATGGCCTGTTGCACGCAATCGCAAGGAGGAAGATTTTTACCGTCAGATGTAGTTCCCTGCACCCCGTTATAGCTTTGAAAGGGAGAAAGTTCATAGCTGCCATCAGCGCAAGTAATATTCAGATTGTTATATCCTTCTGCATAAGAAACTTTGCCCTCTGCCGTAATCCCGCCGGGGAATTCCATATTAAAATAGGTGACTTCATTGGCGCCGTTGGTAAAAAGATCGGTACGTGTGGTCTCATGTCTGGCTTTTACCCAGAGAGGTTCTAGCCCGGTACTGTAGCGCGTAGCATTAATATTATAGACCCCCATATCATAAATAGCGCCTCCTCCTTTTGATCCATCAAGACGCCAGCCTGCTGAGGAATTTATCTTAAAACCCGATGCAGTGGCCACCTCTTGTATGTTGCCGTAAGGTTTTGTTTTTGCCCATTGCATAATCTGGCGGGTGTTTTTTTCATGCTGCATCCGGTAGCCTATGGCCAGTTTCACATTATTTTGCTTACAGGCATCTATAATTTCCTGACACTCAGCCGCGGTCATGGCCATAGGCTTTTCGCAGAAAACGTGTTTGCCGGCATTGGCTGCTGCAACAGCATATTTGGCATGTAGAAAAGTAGGAGTGACAATATAGACGACATCAATAGCATCATTATTGGCTATATCACCCATGTTCTCATAATTATAAACATTGGCATCTTTAATATCGTATTTCTTTTTCCATTGTGGGATTTTTTCAGGGCTTCCCGTTATAATACCACGCAGTTCTATATTTTTAGTTTGTTGCAGGGAAGGGGCCAATTGGTTGGTTGCATAACCACCCAAACCGAGAAGGGCTACGCCTAACTTCTTTTTTTGTTGCCCAAACATGATATTCGGAAAAGGGAGTGCGCTTGCGGCAAGAAATAAACCTGACTTTTTTATAAATTTTCTTCTATTTTCCATAAAATATTCTTTTTTAGAAAGTTAAGCATTTTTTTTGTTTTGTATTCTTTTTTAAAATGCACTCATAATTTATAAAAAAAACCGGATTTAAAACAACGTTTAAATCCGGTGGAATGGCAAAATATAATTAAAAGGTTTAAGAGCGGTGGGTCATTTTAGAACAATCACCGTTTCTATTAGTTTATCGGTTGTGTTTATATCAACGCTTTTAATTGTTCCATTTTTCAAAAAATTTGCGGCAGTAGCTTTATTGTCAAGATCGACTTTAACATACTTAGTGTCAACTCGTTTGAGAGATCCTGTTAATGCATCAACGCCCCAACCAATTATTGAAATACCATTAAGTATGGAAACTAGATTGAATTTACTGTCCATAACGACAACGCGCTCTTTGTAATCTTCTAAACGAAAATCAATCCGGTCGTCAGCTTTGACTTTAATCTGAGCGGGGGTTGTTCCCTTTTCAAAACCATTGACATAGACCTTTGCGCCACTGGGGTTTGATTCAAAAAGAACCTTTCTTTTGGCTCCTGTAAAAATGGAAGCACAGCTGGTAATTAATAACGCCGTTAAGGCAAGTAAAATAACTTTTTTCATAAAAAATAGATTTGGTTAAATTAATAGTTGTCAAAACTACCTTTTGATGAAAACAATTTTTTACTGGATTCCGTAAAACAGAGAAATTTTTATTATTTGATAAGTAAAGACTTTGATTATCAGCAATAAGTTTATCATCTGATCTTTCCTTTAGGATGAAATAGGAGCACTATTTTAAAATTACATTCAATAGATTTATTCTAAAATGAATCAATCAGTGCCATTTTGCTAGGTTTCATATTAATTTTTATTTCTCCCCAAGTGTTGAATCTTTCGATTTTCTTGATTTTTATACATTTTCACGAAATCATGAAGTGTTTTCAATCATTTAAAAAAAACTGCTTTATACAGATATATTAGTGCGAAAACGTTTTCCGTTAAAAAAGATTAAAAATTAAATTAAACGTTTGTTTAGTTTAAACAAGCGTTTAATTTTGTCCAGGATTAGATAAGGATATGAAATTGAGTGAAAAGAAAATACAGATCATGGAGGTGGCCGAAAAACTTTTTGCCGAAAATGGTTTTGATGGTACCTCGGTGCGGCAGATCGCCAAAGCGGCAGATATCAATGTGGCCATGATCTCTTATTATTTTGGCTCCAAGGAAAAACTGCTTGAGGCCATGCTTTTGTTCAGGATCTCTGATTATATGAGCGAGTTACAAAGCACGATCACTCCCGCTATGACGCCGCTTGAAAAAATAAACTGCTTTATAAATATCGTCATCACCCGTGTGCACCGCAACCGGCGCATGCATAAGATTGTGAATTTTGAGTATACAAAAGACTCCCGCACCATAGATTTTGACAAGTACATTGACCAGAAGAAGGAAAATTATAAGATCGTTGAAGAGTTTATAAAAAGCGGTCAACAGGACGGAAGTTTTAGAAAGGATATCACACCAGTGCTCGTGGTACCTACCATACTGGGTACGTACCTCCATTTTTATTACAACAAGCGTTTTTTTCAGTCTGTACTCACACTGCCCGATGAAGCGGCCATTGAGCACTACGTGCACGACACATTAATCCCCCATATTCAAAACACCATAAAAGCACTTTTGACTTATGAAAAGTAAATTTTTGTTCATTTTATTGTTGTTATTTTCAAGCACTGCGATGCTTCGGGCGCAGGAGATAAAAAATTTCACCTTAAAAGATGCCGTTCATATCGCTCTCGAAAAAAGTGATGATGCACGTATTTCAGAAACCAAGGTAATTACCGCACAAAACGAACTGCAGACCACAAAAAATGCCCAATATCCAGATGTTTCGGTTTCTGGCCAATATCAATATTTGACCAATGCCAATGCTGAGTTCAGTCTTGCAACAAATACAAATGATGCTGACCCAGATCCTGCAGATACCGAACCTGCGGCTACGCCGCAAATCAATCAATTGCTTTTGGGGCAGGCGAGTGTTTCCATGCCGTTGTTTTCTGGTTTTAAATTAAAAAATACGGTCGAAGCAAGTGAAAATAGGGTAAAGGCAGCCACTTTTTCTGCTGAAAGCGATAAAGAAAGTATCGCCTTGCAGACCATCCGGGATTATGTAAACCTGTATAAAGCGCACCGCACCGTAGAACTTTTAAAAGAAAATCTAAAAAGCGCCGAGCAGCGCGTCAACGATTTTAGCGCCATGGAAGAAAATGGCTTATTGGCACGCAATGATCTTTTAAAGGCCGAATTGAGAAAATCAAATGTGGGGCTAACCTTGGCCCAGGCAAAAAAGAACGTAAGCATTTTAAATTACAGATTGGTAACGTTTTTAAAACTACCCGACGAAACCGAGATCAATGTAGATGAGACCAACTTTGACTTAATGCCCACTTTACAAGAGGTCAATCCAGATATCTCACGACCTGATCTGGAAGCCTTAAACTATCAAAAGCTGGCCGCCGAAAAAAATGTAAAGTCGGCACAGGGAGATTACTACCCCACTGTAGCACTCACCGGGGGCTATATTGCCCTAGACCTGCAAAATGCGCTTACTGTCACGAACGCCATGAATGTAGGGGTGGCAGTATCTTATGACCTGGCAGATATTTTTAAAAATAAAAGCAAGGTACGTACGGCTAAAAGTAAGGCAGAACAGCTAGAATATAATTACGATAAGGCCGCAGATCAAGTACGCGTTGAGGTGCGAAATGCACAGGAAGAATATCAACTGGCGCAGCAAAATTTTGAAGTCTACAGTCAGTCTGAAGAACAGGCTACCGAAAATTACCGCATTGTAAAAGATAAATACGACAACGGCCTGCAGGACACCAATGATCTACTGGAGGCCGATGTGCAACGCCTGCAGACCAAAATCAATTTGGCCAATGCCAAAGCCAATATTACCCAGCGTTATTACGAACTGCAAAGGGCCGAAGGAAACCTAGTCAATCAATTGAACAATTAATCAGTACCTGCCATGGAAAAAGAAAAAAAGAAAAAAACAAATAAGAAATTCATAATCATCGTGAGTACGCTCGTTCTTCTGGGCGTGGTTTATGGCGGTTATAAATATATTCACTCGCTCTCGCATGAAGGAACTGATGATGCCCAGATACGGGCAAACATGACCCCCATTATTCCGCATGTAAGCGGGTATCTCAATAAAGTATATGTAAGCGATAACCAGAAAGTACAACAGGGGGATACCCTTTTTGTGATTGACGATCAGGATTACCAGGTGCAACTGGAACAGGCCAAGGCCAATCTGGCTGCCGCCGAAAGTCAGGTGTCGGTTTCCAAGGCGAGTATAGGTTCGTATCAGGCTAACGCAGTTGCTTCACGTGCGCAAGTAAGTTCTGCGGGACAAAGTATAGCAACTGCAAAGGTGAAATTGCGCAGGGCTTCCAATGATTTTGACCGCTATAAAAATCTGTATGCTAATCATTCTATTACCGCCCAGCAGTTTGAACAAGCTGAAGCGGATATGCAGGAGGCTGAAAACCAATTGCAAATGCTGAAAAGTCAGGAGCGCGCTACCACGAGCCAAAGCAATGCCGCCCGATCACAGACCGAAATTTCTGAAAAACAAGTAGCAGTTGCCGATGCAAAGGTAAAAGCGGCACAAGCCCAGCTGGACGCGGCACAGATCAATCTAGGTTACACCGTGGTCACCTCTCCCATAGACGGGCAATTGTCTAATGTGGATATTCAGGAAGGTCAATATGTAGGTCCTGGCCAGGCGTTGTTTTATCTCGTAAATAGTAAAAATAAGTGGGTGATCGCCAATTTTAAGGAAACCCAGCTCACCGATATGAATTTGGGCCAAAAAGTGGGCATTGATGTAGATGCGTATCCCGGGACCGAATTTGAAGGAGAAGTGGCCGCGTTTTCACCGGCGACGGGAGCGCGTTTTTCATTGCTTCCGCCAGATAATGCCACGGGGAATTTTGTAAAGACCGTACAACGTCTTCCCGTTAAGATCAATTTTACTTCTGCAAATGATGCCGAAAAACTGGAAAAATTACGTTCGGGAATGAACGTAACCGTAGATGTTCATCTCAAATAGTTGGCGGTAAAATCAAGTAAAAAAGCCTGAAAAACGGCCATTTTAAAGGAATTTTTGACCATTTCAAGCTAAAAAACATGGCAAAAGCACAGGTAATAGAAGAAAGTGATTTGGTAGAGTACGGTTTTCGCCGTGTGATTATTACGGTGACTGCCATTTTGTGCGCCCTTCTTGAAATTGTTGATACCACAATCGTTAATGTTGCTTTGAACGATATGCGCGGTAGCCTGGGTGCCACCCTTAACGATGTGGCCTGGGTGATCACGGCCTACGCGATCGCAAACGTGATCATCATCCCGATGACCAGCTGGCTTTCCAAGCAATTTGGGCGGCGTAATTACTTTGCCGCTTCAATCATCATTTTTACCCTAGCCTCCTTTCTTTGCGGTAACGCAACCAATATTTGGGAACTTGTGGCCTTTCGGTTTATACAAGGTATGGGCGGCGGTGCTTTATTAGTGACCGCGCAGACCATTATTACCGAAAGTTACCCGACGGCCAAGCGCGGTATGGCACAGGCCATTTATGGAATGGGGATTATTGTGGGGCCTACCTTGGGACCGCCATTAGGAGGCTACTTAGTAGATAATTATTCCTGGCCCTATATTTTTTACATTAATATCCCTATTGGAATTATTGCTACGATTCTCACGATAATGTACGTGCGCAGCCCGAAATATGGCGATAAATTGAAGGTAAATCAGGTGGATTGGTTCGGGATTGTCTCTTTGGCCGCTTTTATTGGTTCGTTACAATTTGTGCTTGAACATGGTCAGCAGGACGACTGGTTTGAAGATCCTATAATCATTATGCTTTCCGTGCTTTCATTATTTGGTCTGGTGTTTTTTATTTGGCGGGAACTGGTTTACGAGCATCCCATTGTTAATCTACGGGTGCTGCGTGATCGTAATCTGAGCGTGGGTACTGTGCTCACGTTTATCCTTGGTTTTGGTCTTTTTGGTTCTACGTTTATCATTCCCATCTATACACAGTCGGTTTTGGGATGGACGGCCACAGATGCGGGCTTATTGCTTATTCCCAGTTCTATAACCACCGGAATTATGATGCCCATTATAGGGAAATTACTGGAGCGGGGTGTTCCGCAGAAATATTTAGCCGCGGGCGGTTTTGCGATTTTCTTTGTTTATAGTTACTGGATGTTTGATGTGATGACACCAGATACCGGCTCTGAGCATTTCTTTTGGCCTTTGGTTGCTCGTGGACTTGGGTTGGGGCTGCTTTTTGTTCCCATAACAACACTTTCACTCTCTACCCTGCAAGGTAAGGACATAGGAGATGGAGCGGCATTTACCGGTATGATGCGGCAGCTGGGCGGATCTTTTGGGATCGCCATTATTACCACAATGGTCTCGCGTTTCAGCCAGCAGCACCGTATAGATCTTATCCCGAATATCAGCGGGATCGACTTTCAAGTACAGCAGCGTATAGAAAATTTGAAGCAAATGTTCATCAGCAAGGGTTTTAGCGCCAGTGAAGCGATGAGCCGCGCGTATCAAACCATAGAAGGCTCTGTAATGCGGCAGGCAACCGTACTATCCTATATGGATATCTTTCTCTACCTGGGTATTCTTTTCTTGCTCTGTATTCCCTTTGTACTCATAATTAAAGCAGGGAAGGGAAAAGTAGATACTTCTGCCGTGCATTGATAGGTAGTCTTTCAATCACATACCCTTAACTCAAATTTAAACTTGAGGTTTCACAGCTCGGTTTATTATTGGTTTCATTTGTGGTGCAGTCCATTTTATGAAATCAGCATACAACCAAATTCCGTGCGGTGAATTAGCATCTCTTCTATACAAAGGTGATAGACACGCTTTTGATGCTATTTTTGAGCGGTATTACAACCGGATATATAGCTACGCCTATCGCATTCATTCTTCAGAACAGATCTGTGAAGATATCGTGCAGGAAATTTTTATAAATATATGGGTAAAAAGACGGGATACACAGATCTCAAACCTAGAAGGTTATCTTTTTAGAGCGGTAAAGTATAAAATAGCCACCCATCTCAGGAATTTAAAATTCACCCACGTTCAGGAGGAAATAATCCAAAATATTCCGGTTTCGGCAAAAGGGGAGAAAAGACTTGAATATGAGGATTTTCAGCGGTTTTTAAACGAGCAGATTGAAAAGCTTGCTCCACGTTGCCGCAACGTGTTTGTGCTGAGCCGGTTTGAACATTACTCTAATGTTGAAATCGCTGCTAAGCTCGATATTTCTATACGTACTGTAGAAAAGCACATCAGTGTTGCCCTGAAAGAATTGCGCCGCAGGTTATCTCCCTATCATTTAGGAGCACTTATTACCCTATTGTTTACTTAATGTTAAGGGCTCAATCTTAATTTAAAGTAATGGTTAAATCTACTTTTTGCACTACGTGATACCTGCCAGAAATGTGACTTTCCTTTAAAGAGGCACACATTGAATCAAAATAAATTTAGAGAAATCCTTCAAAAATATACCGCTGGTACCGCTACACCCAGGGAGCAGATACAGGTGGAATATTTTTATCAGAAACTTCAGCAAGAGAATAGGAATATCGCCAATGTACTGACCGATTTTCAAAAAAAGAAGATAAAGGACGCCATAGATGCACACATCTCGACAGAAAACCAGTCAGGGCTATTCTCTATACAAAAATACGATACCCTTGCTGCGGTTATGGTGGTTTTAATAGGGATTTCACTACTGATGGCTTTTTTACTGGGAGGCAATACCATTACCGTTTCTACGGCCAGGGGAGAACACAAACAATTGGCCATGGCCGATGGGAGCCATATTTATTTAAACGCAAACAGTAGTATAAGCTACCGCAAAGATTTTGAGAATAAACGTGAAATTGTATTGACCGGGGAAGCTTTTTTTGAAGTAGCCCGAAATCCCCAAAAACCATTTACGGTCACTGCTCGGGAAGTGGAGGCAAAAGTACTGGGCACCTCTTTTAACATAAACTCAAAGAATCCCGAAAAGACCGTAATAAGTGTGAATACGGGCAGCGTGCGTGTAAAATCAAAAAAGGGACCGGATAAAAAATCAATCCTTACCAAAAATCAACAAATCGTATTTCAAAAGGGGGAACCCGCTAAGGTCACTATGGTAAATAGTGCAAACCTTATGGCCTGGAGCCGCAATGTGATCCTGCTGGACGGTGCTACGCTTTCTCAAACGGCAAAAATACTGGAAAACTGGTATGATGTCACCATAGATTTTGAAGATGTATTCTTAGAAAAGGGCACACTTTCAGGAAAATTCAAAGAAGAAAAAGTAGAAAACGTGCTCTCAAGCATCGCAGTTCTTAAAAACTTAAAAATAGAATACTTAACCCCTAAACATATTCTTATAAGAAAAAATACACCGTAATCATAAAAACCCCTTCCTGCCTCAACAGCAATGGGTACGCATCAACTAGACTAAAATAAACCAGATAGCCCAATTGAAAATGAAAATCAATTCAAAGAAAATACTTAAAAGCTATAAAATGGCACAGCTTCATCTTATCTGTGCACTTTTTATACTTACTGGCGCGACAGTCAGCCCAAACAACAGTCAGAACCTTCGCAATACGTATATAACAGCCCGTTTTGAACACGTATCCATAATAGATATTTTAGCAAGAATTGAAGACCAAACGGATTTTACTTTTGTGTATGATAATGAATTGGCGGAGAGCGATAAGCGATTCACTTTAGAAATTGTTAACGAAAATCTTGAATCTGTACTTAATAAAATAGGTACAACGGCTCATTTAAAATTTAAAGCGATCCATAATACGATTACCGTATTAATGAGGGATGCTAATCAACAAACGATAAATGGTAAGGTCACGGACGAGGCAGGAATGCCTCTACCGGGTGCCACCGTCATGGCAAAAGGAACTAAAAATGGTACTACAGCAGATTTTGATGGTGCTTTCAGTCTTACTTTGTCAGCGCCCTCTGTCGTTCTGGTGGTTTCTTATGTTGGTTTTCAAACTCAAGAGTTAACCGTCGCTCAAGGCTCTTCTCCCACTATAATTATGAAAACCAATGAGAACTCCCTTGATGAGGTTGTGGTCACTGCCTTGGGAATTAAAAGGTCACAGAAAAAATTGGGATTCTCTCAAGCGAGCATTGATGGCAATAATCTCGCACAAACAAATCCGAATAACTGGTCTTCAGGACTAAAGGGAAAAGTGGCCGGCCTTAATTTTCTTTCGGCAGGATCAGGACCTATTAATTCACAAAAGATCACGCTGCGCGGAGATGCTTCCCTAAATCCAAATAATAATGCGGCGCTCATTGTTGTGGATGGGGTTCCCATAGACCAGGAAATAAATTCATCGGGAGGTGGAAATGCGTATGCCGGGAATGACTCTCCCGTGGATTTTGGGAACGTTATTTCAGATTTAAATGCCGATGATATTGAAAGCGTTTCTGTGCTAAAAGGTGCCGGGGCCACTGCGTTATACGGTAGCCGCGGACAAAATGGCGTGGTGATCATTACTACAAAATCCGGAAAACGAGGCAAGGGCCTAGGGGTTACCTATAACAGTAGCGTAAGCTTTGATATTATACAACGCTGGCCAGACTGGCAATATAAATACGGTCAGGGTACCGGAAAGTCTTTTAACGAAGCAGGAGATCCTTACTATTCTTACGGAGCTTCTGAAGATGGCTCCAATACCGGGAGTACCAGTAGTGCCTGGGGCCCGGAATTTAAAGGTCAGAATTACTTTCAGTACGACCCCACAATCGAAGGACAATCTACAGAGCGGCAATTGTGGAGGCCGTATAAAGACAACCGAAAGGATTTTTGGAACACCGGAATGACCGTTAAAAATTCTATTTCTCTCGAGGGTGGAGATGATAATGGATCGTTAAGAGCATCGGTGGGCCATTCTAAAAATGAATGGATCATGCCCAACACCGGTTATGAGCGCTTGAACGCCTCGATAAATGCCAAATATGATATTTCAGACAGGATCAATATTTCCTCGGTGGTGAATTATAATAACCGTACAAGTGATAACCTTCCCAGCACCGGCTACAACAATGGTTCCATCGCGTATTTTATGATCTTTCAAAACCCCAATGTTGATCTGGACTGGTACCGGCCCATTTGGCAACAAGATCAATTTCAGATCGACCAAATTCAACCATACAGTTCTTATATTGATAACCCGTACCTCATTGCTTATGAGGCTACAAATGGTATGCAGAACAATCAATTGATAGGTAATTTGGCCGCGACGATTCAGCTGGCCGATAAATTCAGCTTGCTTTTGCGTACTTCCCTGAACACCTATAATCAAGAACGGCAATTGAAACGTCCCTACAGTATCAATAGGTACGCTCAGGGTTACTATGAAACCCAAAGTATCTGGAAACAGGATGTAAATTCTGATTTCCTGCTCACTTTTGACAGTAAGATTTCCGAAGACTTTGCCGTGCAGGCTTCCGCCGGGGGAAATAACAGAAACTATAAATACCGCCGTGTAGATGCTTCGGTTGAGGATTTAGTGGTTCCCGGTGTTTATAAATTGGCCAATGGGGTAAACAATCCTCTGGTAGATAGAAACGACGCAAACTTTAAGGTTAACAGTTTATATGCGCTCGCCAATTTCTCCTTCCGCGATCAGATATTTGTTGACCTTACGGCCAGAAACGACTGGTCTTCTACCTTACCCAAAAAGAACGACAGTTATTTTTACCCTTCGGTAAGTACGAGTTTTATACTCTCTGATATCTTTAATATATCTGGCGCAATGGATTATTTAAAGTACCGGTTTTCCTTTGCACGTATAGGGAATGATACCGGCCCGTATAAAACCAGTAAATATTATAGCCAGAGCGATTTTCCCAGTTCTGCGACGGTTCCCACTACGTTGTACAATATTAATTTTAAACCGGAGATCAGCAGCAGTTTTGAAACCGGTATCAACGCCCGCTTCTTTAAGAGCCGTTTGCGCATGGACGCAACCGTGTACCAGACCAATACCAAAAACCAGATTTTGGATGTGCCCATAGATATCACGACGGGTTACAGTTCTGCTACATTGAATTCCGGAGAAGTACGTAACCGTGGGGTAGAACTAACGCTCACGGGACAACTCTTTAAAAACGATAAATTCAGTTGGGAATCTACCCTTACTTTTTCCAAAAACTGGAACAAAGTGCTCTCTTTGGCCGAAGGCATAGATAACCAACAAATAATAGGCGAAGGTGGCCAGGCAACTATTCTTGCTAAGGTAGGAGGAAGCGCGAGTGCGGTTTACGGTTATGGTTTTGTACGCTCTCCTGATGGAAGGATCGTTTATGACAATGCCGGGCTGCCTGCCTATCCAGAATCTGGTGCTATCCAAAAAATAGGCGATGCCAACCCAGATTTTAGAGCAGGGCTGTACAATAGTTTTCGCTTAGGGAATTTAACCTTTAACGTAATGCTGGATGCTCAAAAAGGGGGCATTATCTATTCACAAACCCATCATAAACTCACGCAGCAGGGCAAACTAAAATTTACATATCGAGGCCGTGAAGATGGTTTTATTGTAGGTGACGGCGTCGTTTTAAATGATGACGGCACCTATTCTGAAAATACTACAGAAGCGATTACTCCAGACTGGTACAATCGCTATTACCGGAGGGCCAATGTGGAGTCCAATTCGTTTGACGCGTCCTACTTGAAATTGAGAGAAGTAAGCCTGCAATATAACCTGCCCAGTAAATGGCTGGCCGATACGGGCATTCAAAACCTCAATCTTTCCTTTTTTGGCAGAAATCTCGCCATGATCACAGATTTCCCAATCTACGATCCAGAAACCGCGGCACTTAATGGCGGCACGTTGCTGCCTGGTGTAGAAATAGGGCAGATGCCCTCACCGGCAACCTACGGAATGGGATTACAAGTTAAATTTTAAAAAAATAATGAAGATGAAAAAGCTACATTTTATAATTATAGGTATCAGTATATCCCTTTCACTCTCTTCCTGTGATAGCAATTTTGAAGAGGTGAATGAAGATCCCAATCGCCTGGCGGAAATAAGTCCGGCCACAATTTTAAACCCTATCCTTTACGGCCTGGCCGACCACAATGCTGATCGCAGCTGGAGTGTAAACTTTGACCTGATGCAGGTTACCCTTCCTTTTCCCAGTGTTTCAGGAGGGTTGCACCGGTATGATGTGAGTCTGGGGGTCGGTAATTCTTCTTATTACTGGTACTACCGCTGGGCCAATAATATTAGCGAGTTGCAGGAAGCGGCAGATAATGCTGAAAACCCAAATTATCAGGCCATTGGCCTCACGCTACATGCCATGGTCTATGCAAACTTGACCGATATGTTCGGTCCCGTTCCTATGGGGGAAGCATCACAGGGGGAAGAAGGCACTTTTTATCCCAAATTTGATTCGCAGCAATCCATTTATGAAAGCGTACTCGCCGATCTGGAACGCGCCAATGATTTATATGATACAGACAGAAGTATGCAATATGCTGCTGACATCCTGTATGACAATGATGTTACTCTGTGGAAGAAGTTTACCAATGCGCTTCATATGCGGCTATTGCTGAGAATTTCTAACCGAACGGAGACCAATGCATTCCAAAAATTGACCGAAATGATCAATAATCCGGTAAAATATCCCGTTTTTGAGAACACCGAAGAATCGGCCGTTCTGGATATTACAGGGGTAGCGCCTAATGTTTCCCCCTGGGGAAGGCCTCAGGATTTTAGGTTGGGGACAAAAATGGCCGAATTTTTTGTTGATAATCTAAACACTTGGGACGATCCGCGCAGGCCCATTATTGAGACCACGGCAGATAGCAGTGATATCAATATAGGCTATAAGGGAATTCCCAGCGCTTACGACGGTCCAGAATCTCAATTCAATTTTGACGCATCGACCTTAAATATCGATCAGGTCACAGATCCTATGCAGATTTTCTTCTTGACCTACGCAGAAGTTGAATTTATTAAAGCTGAAGTGGCGCAACGTGGTTTTACAGAGAATGCGCAAAACCATTATGAAAATGGCGTACGTGCAGCGATAGACCAATTAGGTGCAACAATGCCCGAGGATTATTTTGACAATCCGGTAGCTGCTTATGATGGTACTTTAGCGCGGATCATGTTACAAAAGTACTACGCGCTCTATTTTGTGGATTATCAGCAATGGTTTGAATACCGAAGGACCGGCCTTCCAGAACTGCCCACCACAGAAGCTATGTTCAACGATAAAAAAATGCCCTCCAGGTTCTTTTATCCCTCAGATGTTCAGATAAGTAATGGGGCAAATTATGAGGAAGCACTGGACCTTCTGGGCGGTCCCGATGACATCAACACAAAAGTATGGTGGGATACAAAAGATTAATCAGAACCGTTTAAATACCAAAATTCAATGAAAAATGTATTTTTAAAAAGCTTTGCTCTCTTTTTTTTAGTCGGTAATCTTTCTGCCCAGGAAATGGCAAAAGGCACCGTTTATGAGGATAGTAATACCAACGGAAAAAAAGACCGGCGTGAACAGGGAATTGCTGCTGTTTCGGTCACTAACGGGGATCAAGTGGTGGTTACAGATGCCTCGGGCGGTTACGAACTTCCCGTAAGTGGTGACAATATTATTGCAGTCATCAAACCCGCGGCTTATAAAGTTCCTCTAGATGAAAATAATTTACCGGTTTATTACTATAACTATAAGCTGAAAGGTTCTCCCGAAAGTAAATTCCCAGGAGTAAAACCTTCGGGAAAACTGCCAAAAACGATTGATTTTGGCCTAATTCCGGCAGAAAATGAGGAGCAGTTTACAGCCCTTATTTTTGGTGATCCACAGCCCTATACTTTAGAAGAAATCGATTATTTCGAACGGGGCGTAGTTGCAGAAGTGGAAGGCATACAGAATATTCCTTTTGGACTGAGCCTTGGTGATCTGGTGGGCAATGATCTCGATCTATTTGAACCTTATGCCAAAGCGATAAAAAAGGTGGGTCTTCCCTGGTACAATGTTATGGGCAACCACGATATGAACTTTGATGCGAAGCAGGACAGCCTAAGCGATGAGACCTACGAGGCTCACTTTGGCCCGGCCAATTATGCCTTTAATTACGGTAAAGTCCATTTTATTATTCTAGATGACATCTTATATCCAGATCCCCGCGATGCTCATGGGTATTATGGTGGTTTCCGTGAGGAGCAATTGAATTTTGTGGAGAATGACCTTAACGTTGTTCCCAAAGATAAGCTCATCGTATTAGCGTATCATATTCCGCTGAACGAGCAGGGCGGCGATTTCTTCCGCGGCGCGGATAAAAAGCGTTTATTTGATATTTTAAAGGACTTTCCACATACACTTTCGCTATCTGCGCACACCCATATACAGCGTCAGGATTATTTTGGTAAAGCCGAGGGTTTTCAGCGTGAAAAACCGCACCACGAGTATAATGTAGGTACAACATCTGGTGACTGGTACTCCGGCAAACTGGATGAAAAGGGAATACCAATTTCGGTTATGCGTGACGGGACGCCAAAGGGATATGCCTTTATCCATTTTAATGGAAATCAATACAAAACCGAATATAAAGTTGCCGGCAAACCCAAGGAGTATCAGATGAAAATTTTTGTGCCCAAGGTTGTAGCGCAGGGCAGGAATACCAAGGCTGGTATCTATGCAGATTTTTTTATGGGCCAACCGGGAGATGAGGTGCTTTATAGGGTAGATAATGGCGATTGGCAGCCCATGTCTTATGTGGAAGAAGAAGACCCGTCCTACGTAGAACTGGTTTATGAATGGGACACTGCAGATGCGCTGATGCCGGGAAGGCGTTCTTCAAATCCTATTGTGAGCACGCATTTATGGCGGGGCGACATTCCGGCAAAACTTGATGTAGGCGAGCACAAGATCGAAATAAAGGCTACAGATCAATTTGATCAGATTTATACCGGGACAAGTTCCTATCGTTTGGAGATGCCAAAAAAATAGGTTTTTATAGTCAAAATCCCCATGAAATAGACTAAAATCAGGGCACAGGGAATATTCCCAATCACCAGAAATGCTTATTGCTTAATTTGATATGCAACGATACTAAGTGCCCGTGATGATCTTTATGCTTACAGATTTCATATGCTGTAAGCTAGTTGGTTATTGCGGGTTCTAGATTATATATTACTGCAAGTCTTTATACTTTTTAATGGAAGAAGCGGTGAACGGAATCCTTATAGTCCAACTTGATTTTAAAAGAAGTGTTGGGTATTTCTTGGCTTATGATTCTTATTATTACGATTTTTACTTAAATCATATCGTTTATTATAAAATGCAATTCCAAGAAATCTCTATGGAATTAAAGAGTAAAAATCATTTTTAAATTGAAAAAGATCATAATTATCGGTGGTGGGATTTCAGGATTGTGCTGCGCCTATTATTTGGTTAAAGAGGGTTTTGAGGTGACCGTGATAGACAAAGGCGTTATGACCACCGGTGCGTCGTACATCAACGCGGGGTATCTAACCCCCAGCCATTTTATAACACTGGCCCAGCCCGGCATGATTACCAAAGGTTTAAAATGGATGCTGAACAGTGCGAGTCCTTTTTATATCAAGCCGCGTTGGGACCTAGACTTTTTTAAATGGGTGTGGCACTTTAAGAAATCGGCCAATGCTTCCAAGGTAGAAAGAGCCATTCCTATATTAAGAGAAATCAATTTAAAGAGCCGGGAGCTATATCTTGAAATCCATGAAGCGGCCGATTTCGAATTCCATCTCGAGCGTAAAGGATTATTGACGGTTTACAAAACCGCAAAAAATGAGGAGCATGAGGTGAAATTGGCCGAAAGGGCCAAGAAAGAAGGCCTGGAAGCCAAAATATTGAATAAGAAAGAACTGCACGACTTGGAACCAGCCTTTACCGATGATGTTATAGGTGGCATACGTTACGATTGCGATGCACACACCACGCCCCATATATTTATGAAAAACATGAAAAATTGGTTAGCAACCCAAGGGGTGAACTTTCTTTTGGGTGAAAAAGTAATAGGTTTTAATACCGAAAATACGCGGGTGAAAACCGTGAAAACGGAAAATTACAGTATTGAAGCTGATGAATTTATATTGGCTTCTGGAGCATGGACGTTTGAACTTGCTCGCACCTTGGGACTGCATATCCCCATTCAAGGTGGTAAAGGCTACAGTATGAATGTGGAAGCGCCCACAAACATCACCAGGCCCGCCATATTAACCGAAGTCAAATGTGCGGTGACCCCCATGCAAGGTTTTACGCGCTTTGCCGGCACGATGGAATTTTCAGGTAATAACGATGTGGTACGGTTCAATCGGGTAGAGGCGATCGCCAGCGCGGCACAACAGTATTATAAAGGTGTAGAAATTTCGGGAGAGGTAAAGCAAACAGCCACTTCCGGGCTTAGGCCGGTATCACCAGATGGGCTTCCTTTTATAGGGCGCCCTTCAAAATATAAAAACCTCAATATAGCAGCGGGCCATGCGATGATGGGGTGGAGTTTAGGGCCGGTGACCGGTAAATTGATTTCCGAAATAATTACCAATAAAAAAACCAGTGTTGATCTGTCACCCTTTATGCCTGAACGATTTAAATGATTTAAAACCCCTCCATTTAGTCTTTTCTAGCTTCCATACCTATCCTCTCACAGGGGAAGGGGGGCGAGAATTCTTCAGCCCAATTGCATTGGAAACTAAATCTACCAAAATTCTAAGAGGTATTACTTTAATCCCAGCAGGGGGATTAGTTCCCCAGAACTTGCTTCAAGGTTCTTGATTTCACTATTAAATTAGCGAGCACATTATCATACCTGTTTTTAAAAGGTTGACTGTATAGATGAAGGCGTGGGGTAATATTAGGAGAATATGGCGCTATTTCCAGTACCGATGTGGAAGGCCACGCTGCATACCGCCAGTATTATGATGAATATATTACAAATAGTGCTATTGAAAATGGCCTTGTAACTTTTTATTGGGATAATGGTTATGCTGGCAATAATGGGTTTGCACTGTTTGACCGCGCTACAGGAACGCTAATAGAACCCGAATTAACAAATGCGTTTATAGCGGCCTCAAAGTAGGTAGTTGCATTACTAAAAAGTTGGCAATTAATTGAAAAGTTATTGACTAAAAGTATTGAAAAGGCGTCCTTAGAAACCTGCCACTGCCTTATTAAGTATAGTGAATTTTGATTTTGGCCTTTGCCCAAGTACTTTTTAAGGAATACTTAATGTGCTTTGTTGTGACTGGTTGGCCCCCCTGCCATTGGTTTCGTTTAGGAACCAATGGTAACGGGTTCCATTTATGGTTGACAAACCTGCACTTTTCTCGGTAAGCAGGTTCTCAGAAACTGGTCATTTTAGAACGGTAGATAAATGTCCTAGAAGCAGCCACTACAGTGAGTATACGGACTATTTGCTATATTATTTGATAATTCTACACTAGTGCTTCCATCTAGTTGCTATCCATTCTTTTTGTTCTTCCCTAGAAAGGAATGTCCAAGCCACAATTCGGCTCGATTTATTACCTGTTCCCATGGGTATTCTTTTGATTTGATTAGCTTCAACTTTCTTTAATAATTTATAGATTCCTTTAAGATTGGATTGTTTGGATACTAAAGTTGAAAACCAGTAACAGTTTTTAGCAAATTTTTTACTTTCCCAAATCATATTCTCAATAAATTTATACTCCCCACCATCACATATAAGTTCATTGCTTACTCCTGCAAAATTGAGCTCAGGGATTTTTACTTTTTTACCAGAGAGATTCTTTATTTTTCTGCGGGTTCCTTTTTGCGCATCTTCCATCGAAGCATGAAAAGGAGGGTTACATATCGTTAAATCGATTTTGTCTTCACTGGTTATTATGCCATGAAAAAGATCTCTTGGATTTTTTTGTATTCTACATTCAATTTTTCCTTTGAGTGATGGATTGGAATTGACAATATGCTGTGCTGATGCAATGGATTTTGGATCAATATCAGTTCCAATAAATCGCCAGCCATATTCTGTAACTCCAATAATTGGGTAAATACAACTTGCCCCGAGACCAATATCAATACAAGTTATTTTATCGCCTATTGGGATCGTACCCCTATTATTTTCGACTAATAAATCAGCAATATGGTGGATGTAATCTGCTCTTCCAGGAATGGGGGGACATAAATTTTCATCAGGGAATTCCCAGTTCTTTATTCCATAATGCTGATGGAGTAATGCTTTGTTTAGAAGTTTAACGGCACGTGGGTTTGAGAAATCGATTGATTCTATCCCAAATTTGTTCGGTCTTATATACTTTTTTAATTCAGGCTTAGCAATTGTTAATGCGCTTAAATCATACCGCTCCCGGTTTTTGTTTCGAGCGTGTAGTCTTGCTTTTTCTTGTGGTTGTTTTTCTGAAGACATGATTTACTATTATTTTATTAGATTTTCAACTTTCCTCTATTTAATGTCTTAATTGTGCCTGACGGAAAATTGGATGGGTAGTGGCAGATTGCATGGATTTTTTTTTCAAATGGCTATAATTTTGAGCGCGCTACGAGCCTTAACAGTTATTACCTATACTAAATGTAGTGTGTTGGATATATAATTAATAATCAAGCAAAAGACAGGAGAGGGTTGCCAGTATTTAAATACTTCAAAATATCACTTTAAAGAACTGGACTGGGGATTTTTATAGGATATGGTGGTCCGGCAATCAGCCGATATGCTTATTTAATAAATCCTCATATGTTACTAAACTTACATCTGTAAAATTAAAATCATTTTTTAATTCTTCAATCAGATTTTCATTATATCTTTTTTCCTCTGACGAACACATTAAGAGTGTATATTCGTATTGGTTGTAAATTTTACCTAAATATTTTTTAATATAATATTGGTTGGGATATTGACCTCCGTTTTTTTCAAGCTCCTTGCGGTGGTGTCCCCTGGCATTTCCCACGCATTGGCCGTACTGCCTCCGACGAGCGACGTTAGGAGGGAGAGGAAGGCATAAGATTGAGTGCCGTGGTAGTCTCGAAATATTCCCTTGCGTAAACCATTGTTGCTTGGGGCAGCGCACCTTTGGGGATGTGCACTTATTTTTGGATGGGTCCATTTCGAAGCGGGAGCGGCACGTCCTCCGGCAATCAGCCGCAACGTTGATGTATATGAAAAGTAGGGCGGACGATTAGAAGGGACTTTCCGCCGATCACAAGCCATATTTTTTGCATTTTGTGGTTAACTTTTCTTTCCAACCGCTAAATCAAAAAATATGACGACATCCCAAACATACCGAAACTTCCGGTTTATCACCGGCTTTGCCCTATTTTTTATAGCATCTATGTAAAAGCAGCGTGTCCACTATCTTTAAAGTTCTCTAAAAATTTAAGATATGGAATTAGAACACACTGCTTGTCCGAAGTTATACATTGGTATTGATATCCACAAGAGTAGCTGGAAGATTCATTGCGCTACAGACCTTTCATGTGGAAAGACTTTTTCTATGGGTCCTGATCCAGATAAGTTACGGGATTATGTTTCACGCCACTATTCAGGTTATAAGGTTAGCACGGCTTATGAAGCGGGATGTTGCGGGTATTATGCCCACCGTAGTTTTGAGAGTTATGGTTGGAAGTCTTTTGTTGTCAATCCGGCAGACATATACAGAAGCGGCAAAGCGCGCCATACCAAGACCGATCGCATAGATGCCCAGTTGATAGCCAGAGAGCTTAAGGACGGTCGCTTATATAGCATTCACGTTCCAGATATTCAACGGGAGCAGTTACGCAGTCTTTTTCGCCGTCGCAATGATCTTGTGAAGGATTACCGCCGCATCAAGAGTTTGATTAAGTCACAGCTGCTGTATATGGGAG
>DRGP01000090.1 GCA_011050015.1 Leeuwenhoekiella sp.
AGCTAAAACCCCCGTTCGCCAAATAAATAATATGAGCTCGGGCTCATCTAGGAACTGAGTTCGATGTAAAATAATCTTGTGTTGAAAATGGTCATTTCGAGTGATTTTTGCAAAAAATCGTATCGAGAAAGATCATTTTCAATCAAAAGTGAGGTTCTCGATACAAAATTCTTCTAGAATTTTACTCGAACTGACACATTTTTCTTAGATCGAATTCAGGTTAAAACAATATACGTTCTACAGTTTTTACATTATACTCTAACTACTGGCGCTTTACAAAATCTTCCCATTCCTTAAACTTTTCTTCGCCCATAACCTTTTCCATTTTTACCTGGCCTCCTTTTTTCTTGTTTGCCGCGTTCCAGTCGTAAAAAATATCGGGATTTATTGTTTTTACAATAACACCTTTTAATGCTTTACCACGGGCTACCTTGTAATTTTTATTGGCATCCTTTAAACTTTCATCAAGTTTTTTAGCTAGTTCCCCTTCATTAGCTTGGTCTGAGGTTCCCAAGTACCAATAATGGTAAAACTCATCGTTGTCCTCTGGATTGCGCTTTGCAGAAATGGTAAATTCAGGGATTTTGATATCAAAATGATCTTCGAGCTCTTGTACCGCATCGCTCATTTTATTTACAGAAAGTTGCGAGCCCACTACATTGAGAAAAAATTTAGTGCGGCCGGTGATTTTGATTTCTGCACGGGCAATATCGGTAAATGCGATGGTATCACCTATTAGGTAGCGCCATGCGCCACTCACGGTAGAAATAATCAAAATGTAATCCTGATCCTTTTCTACTTCCGCCAAGGAAAACACGGGGGCGTCCTGCACGATGGAACCGTCCTGATTAATATAATCAGGGTTCATGGGGACAAACTCAAAGTAAATGCCATTATCGGTCACGAGGCGCATGGCATCAGTCTCCGGTCGGGTCTGGAACGCGATAAAGCCCTCTGAAGCCAGATAGGTATCTATGATCGTTACCGGCTTACCCAGAAGTGCCTTAAAACTTTTTTCGTAGGGTGAAAATGCCACCCCACCTGACGTATACACCTGTAAATTAGGCCAGATATCATGAATATTGTCGAGTTTATGGGCCTCAATTACTTTCTCAAGCATCAGTTCCATCCAGCTGGGAATACCGCTAAGCGCTCCAATATCCCATTGCCCGGCATTTTGCACGATATGATCTACTTTTTCGTCCCAGTCGGCAATTTTTGCGATATCCTCACCGGGTTTGTAATAGCCCTTAAACCAAAACGGAATACGGCTTGCGCTTATCCCGCTGATCTCACCTTCCAGATGGCCATTTTCTTTAGACAGATCTGTAGAGCTGCCCAGCATCATGATTTCCTTTTCAAAAAAGTCGGGTTCCAGATCAAAATGCGCTAGCGCACCTACCTGCTTGATTCCTGCTTTGCGAATGGCATCAATCATGTCTTGGGTAACGGGTATGCGCTTGCTGCTTTTACCCGTGGTACCCGAACTGAGTGCAAAGTAGTCTGGCATGCCCGGCCAGGTCACATCTTTTTTTCCTTCATGCATTTTATGCCACCACTCGGCATTAATGCTGTTATAATCAAAAAACGGTACTTTTTCGGTGAAAGCCTTTTCAAAATTATCGGCGTTCAGTAATTCTTCAAACTCATAATGCTTGCCAAATTCGGTGTTTTTTGCCTTGTTTAGCAGGTTTTTCAGAACCTCCTGCTGCTCTTCCACAGGATTTGTGTCTTCATTAAATGAATCACTGATGTCTATAATACTTTTTATAATGGAACCGATAATTGCCATAAACTGTGGTTTTTGAGTTTTGCCAAAATTAACGGCAACACATTAAAATTATATACAACTTAATGATAGTTTAACATCGGGTATAAAAGCTGCTGGTGATAAGTTCTATTGTACACCATAGGTGTCAAACAAATAGACCAGGCTGGCCATGGTTGCCGCACCTAGTTCAAGCTCACGTCTGCTTACTATTTCAAAAGTGTCGTTTGCTGCATGGTGATAGTCAAAATAGCGCTGCGAATCAGGGCGCAGGCCGGCCAGTACGATACCTTCCCCTTCAAGCGGACCAATATCTGCTCCGCTATGCCCTTTGTCAAAATAGTGGATCAAATAAGGCTGAAAAAGTTCTTTCCACTTCAACACCTGCTGAAGATTTGCATCGCTTGCATCAAACGAAAAACCTCGTGGCGTAAAACCGCCCGAGTCGCTTTCCAATGCAAAAATGTGCTTTTGGTTTTGATTTTTAGCCACTTCGGCATATTTTGTGCCACCCCGCAGACCGTTTTCCTCGTTCATAAAAAGGACGACACGTATACTGTGTTTTGGTTTATAATTGGTTGCTTTCATTAGTCGCAGCACTTCCATGCTTTGCACCACGCCCGTGCCGTCATCCTGCGCTCCTTCACCCAGATCCCACGAATCCATATGACCGCCCACGACCATATATTCATCAGGCGACTCACTTCCCGTGATTTGTCCTATCACATTATAAGACTGCACATCCTCGTGATTTTTGCAGGACATTTTATAATAAAACTTTGTTTCAGGATTTGATTTTAAGGTTTTGCTCAAAAGGTTTGCAGCATTAGTACTGATCGCTGCGGCCGGAATACGGGCTTCATCGGGAAGATCACCATAACTCATATTTCCAGCATGCGGGAAATCATCCTGACGCAGATTCATAGAACGTACGATGACGCCCACCGCGCCATACTTTGCAGCTTCCATAGCGCCTGCACCGCGCTGATCTACTGCATTACCATACGCGCGGAAGGTTTCAATGAGATCTGGCTGCATGGGGCGGTTGTAAAAAACGATCTTTCCTTGCAGTTGCTCTTTGCCATAACGCTCCAGATCCTCTATGCCTTGCACTTCAACCACGTTTGCGGTAAGTCCATTTGCTGGTGTCGCTATAGAGCCACCCAAAGCGCAAATGGGTACTGATGTTTTTTCAGAATTGTCGGTTGTAAAATACGCGGTTTCTGGGGTGCCGCGCGTCCATTTAGGTACCATCACCGGTTGTAACCAGACACTGTCAAGTTCCAGCGTTTCTAATTCTTTTTTTGCCCATTGTACGGCTTTTTCAGCACCGGCACTACCGCTTAGCCGGGGTCCAATATCCTTGGTTAACGTCCGGAGCCATTCGTAACTTTGACCGTTGAGCAAAGAGACGTCATATAATTTTCGCAATTGTATAGAATCTTGTGCGGTCTGGGCTTTTACACTTGTTAATATTCCTAAAAAGAGGGGTAAAATGCTTAAAAATAGCCGTTTTTTCATAGTTCTTGGTTGTTTTTTCAAATTTACGGCATGTGTTTTTTAATTAAACCTACCGGAAGAACTTCTTTTTTATTTTTTCATGAAGGACTTCTATATTCCTGGCACAGCCATTCCTTTTAATTACAGATTGCGCCCCCATAATAATTTGTACATTTACGCCCATGGAATTTTCTTCAAAATTGCTTGAAAACGCCGTCTATGAGATGTCCCAACTCCCTGGGATAGGCAAGCGCACGGCTTTACGACTGGTGTTACATTTATTGCGCCAGCCCGAAGAACAAACCAGTCATTTAACGAAGGCGCTCAATACATTGCGGGGCGAAATAAATTTCTGTGCCAATTGTCATAACATTTCAGATACTGCACTTTGTGAGATCTGTGCAAACCCGAATCGGGACGCATCCATCGTTTGTACGGTAGAAGATGTACGCGATGTAATGGCGATAGAAAATACCAGTCAGTATCGAGGTCATTACCATGTTTTGGGCGGGAAAATTTCCCCATTGGATGGTATCGGCCCGCAGGATCTTAATATCGCCAGTCTAGTAGAAAAAGTGAAAGCAGGTACGGTAAGCGAGGTCATTTTTGCGCTTAGTTCTACGATGGAAGGGGATACAACCAATTTTTATATTTACCGCCAGCTTGAGGATTTATCAGTTAAAACCTCTACTATTGCGCGGGGAATTGCAGTAGGCGACGAGCTGGAGTATGCAGATGAAGTTACTTTGGGCCGCAGTATACTCAACCGCATCCCTTTTGAGAATTCTTTAAAAAGCTAGTGCGTGCAACTTTCGGTTATTGTCTTAAATTATAATGTGCGCTACCACCTGGAGCTATGTCTGCTTTCGGTAACGCGTGCCATACAGCATATGAAGGCCGAAATTATTGTGGTCGATAATGCTTCGTCAGATGGCAGCCTACAGATGCTCGCCGAGTGTTTTCCAAATCTCAAGGTTATTGCAAATGCAAAAAACTTAGGTTTTTCCAAAGCAAATAACCTGGGTGTTAAAGCAGCTAGCGGTACTTACGTGTGTATCTTAAACCCAGATACAGTGGTTCCCGAAAATTGTTTTGAACATCTTTTGGCTTTTGCCGAAACCAAAAAGAAGCTGGGCGCTATTGGCATACGCCTTGTGGATGGAACAGGCACCTTTTTACCCGAAAGTAAACGCAACCTGCCCACCCCAAAAGTTGCCCTGGCAAAACTCTTAAAGAACTCCAGGGCTTACTATGCCAGTGATTTTTGTGAAGAAAACACGGGTAAAGTCCAGGTGCTCGTAGGTGCTTTTATGTTTTTAAAACGCGAGGTTTATAACCAGCAAAGCGGCTTTGACGAAGATTACTTTATGTACGGCGAAGATATCGATCTCTCTTACCGGTTGTTGCAAGCGGGCTATGACAATTACTACTGTGGTGACGTGCCGGCCATTCATTTTAAGGGAGAAAGTACCCTGCGGGATAAAACCTATGCAACGCGTTTTTATGAAGCTATGGGTATTTTTTATGCAAAACATTTTGGGGCTAATGATATGGAGGCCCGACTGGTTTCTTTGGCATTACGGGCCGCAAAAGGGGTGAAAACATTCTCTAAAACCCGCAATGCAGAAGAAGATTTCAATAGTCCAGCACTTATTATAAGTAGTGATAAGACTTTTATAAACCAAATGCAGACTGCAATCCCGGTAAAAGCTGAAGTTTGTGACATTCTTCCTGCAACTGCGCACACGTTGTATGGTACTTTGATAATTCTTGACGCGGGTTCCTTCAGTTTTAAGGAAATTATTGACTGTATGCAAACGCTAAATAAAGGGAAAAACACGTTCAGAATAAGACCTCCAGATTGTAATTTTATCTTAGGGAGTGATAGCAGCACCCGACAAGGAGATGTAACTCTTTTGAGGTCATTGTAAAATTACACCTAAAGTAGAGCGATTTTTATTAATTTCGCAAAATAAGAATCTTTAAAACCTTCTATCTAACGATATGGCAAAATTTGAATTAAAACTACCGAAGATGGGTGAAAGTGTCGCCGAAGCTACACTTACCACATGGCTGAAAGAAGTAGGGGATACCATTGAGCTTGATGAACCGGTGGTGGAAATCGCCACAGACAAAGTAGATAGTGAAGTACCCAGCGAAGTGGAGGGTACGTTAATTGAAAAGCGTTATGAAGTGGATGATGTGATCCAAGTAGGTGAAATCATAGCGATTATTGAGACTGAAGGCGGTGATAACGCTGAAGAAAATACTGCCGAAGAGTCAGACACCACTGCAAGCGCTGAATCAAAGGAAAATGAAAAAGAAGAATCAACAACTACTGAAAATACAGATTCTTTGAGTGGCGATCCTGTACCCGATGCGCTCAAAGATGTAGAAAAAACAGTTGAGAAAGGAACGGAAACCGCTGCTGTGCAAGCGATAACCAACGACGGAGAACGTTTTTATTCCCCACTTGTAAGGAATATCGCCCAGCAGGAAAATATTTCACAAGATGAACTTGACCAGGTTGAAG
>DRGP01000091.1 GCA_011050015.1 Leeuwenhoekiella sp.
CCCCCATTCTTGGTTTTAACCCTAAAGTTAGCTAAAACCCCCGTTCGCCAAATAAATAATATGAGCTCGGGCTCATCTAGGAACTGAGTTCGATGTAAAATAATCTTGTGTTGAAAATGGTCATTTCGAGTGATTTTTGCAAAAAGTCGTATCGAGAAAGATCATTTTCAATCAAAAGTGAGGTTCTCGATACAAAATTCTTCCAGAATTTTACTCGAACTGACACATTTTTCTTAGATCGAACTCAGGTCGTTAGATTTCGGTGTGCTTTGGTTCATCTTTTTTTGTTTAACCGTTAATTCAATTTGTGGTTTAATATTGAGTGCTTCTTGTTTAATTTGTTTCGGCATCATATTATGCAGTTCTAGACTGATGAGAATCTGAAATAAATTTAGGTTGACACTATCCTTATAAACTCCCCTTTTTTGGTCTTGCATCCGACGACCCAAGGAAGAGTAATGCATAAAGGGAGCAACTTTACTTATAAATTAAATATTTCGCCCGTTTCTCCTTAAAAGTGTCCAAACCTTCCTGCCAGCTTTCCCTGATTTCATCCATAGTTTTGCCTGCTTCAATCTGCTTTTGAAGTTGGGCGGTACCGGCGTGGGCAGTAAAATTGGACGTATTAAAAAATGCTTCTTTTTTGGTGTGGTCGTGGTAGGCGTCGATAATCCACGTGAGGTCAACGCTGCTCATACGCGGTGTTTGGCGTAAATCGATGCCGTGGCAAAGTTCGCCATTGTGTTTCGGGCTTTTAGATCCAAAATTGAGTTGGGGTGTATAACTAAAAGTGTATTTCGCCGCAGGTAAAAGGGGCGAGCCAATGACCTGAAACTGCATATCCGTTCCACGACCAGCGTTGAGGTTGGTTCCTTCCAGTAAACCCAGACTGGGGTATAAATTGATCGAGGTATCATTGGGTAAGTTCGGCGAGGGCCGTACTGGGAGGGAATAGAGCATGGCGTGCGTGTAATTTTCCATGGGGATAACGGTTAATTCGGTTTTTATGCCATTTTTCAACCATTTTTCACCGTTTATCATTTGCGCATATTCACCTATGGTCATGCCGTGCACCAGCGGCACGCCGGCATGCATGCCCAGAAAGCCGGTATGCTCTTTTTCCATAATGGGGCCGTCAACATAATGGCCGTTGGGGTCGGGTCGATCGAGCACAATTACCGGGATTTCCTGCTCAGCAGCGGCCTCCATTACATAATGTAAGGTCGCGATGTAGGTATAAAAGCGCACCCCAACATCCTGAATGTCAAAAACCAAAAGATCAATACCTTTTAACTGCTCTGAGGTGGGTTTTTTATTGCTTCCGTATAGAGAAATTATATTTAATCCAGTTTTGGGATCTTTGCCGTCTTTTACCTTTTCCCCGGCATCAGCGGTGCCCCGAAAACCGTGCTCGGGAGAAAATACTTTTACAATATTGACTTGTCGGCTTAAAAGGGAGTCAACTAAATGCGTGTAAAATTTTTCGCCGTTAGGCTTGATTTTTTTTAAAATCAGCGAGCTGGGATTACCTACGACGCCTATGCGTTTGTTCTGGAGTAAGGGTAAATACGTTTCGGTACGGTTGGCGCCCAAGACCAAATCTTGGACATGTGTAGGTTGTTTTGCCGTCGCGGAATCCATTTTGCTGTTTTTCTGTTCCATTTGATTAGTAGCGCTTTCATTTTCGGTTTTGGTAAGATTTGCGCACGAAATGAACAAGGCGAGAATTAAAAAATGGGTACTTTTGAACCAACTAAATGCCATAGGACGATTGAATTTTGAATATTTTATAGCGAAGCGTGTCATAAGCTCCGGCAAAAATAAAAGTACGGCTTCCACCCCAATTATTAAAATCGCGATTGCCGCGATCATACTTGGGTTGGTCATGATGATGATTACTATTGCCACTGGCGTAGGCCTGCAAAAAAAGATCAGGGAAAAGGTTTCCGCGTTCAATGGCGATATTATTATTTCAAATTTTGACGGCAACAATAGCGAGGTCACGCTGAATCCCATTTCTACCAAGCAGGATTTTTACCCAAAATTTACTGCGGTGCCTGAAGTAACACACATTCAGGTCACGGCCAATAAAGCCGGTGTGATACGCACCGCGACCGATTTTGAAGGTATCGTGGTAAAAGGCGTAGATGCTGATTACCGCTGGGAATACATGAAAGAGTTTCTCGTAGCCGGCCGCTTGCCCAACTATAAAGACGGGCTAAATACCGAGATTTTATTGAGCCGGTATATGGCCAACAGGCTCGGTTTTAAAAATGGGGACAAACTCATTGTCTATTTTCTCAAAGAAGATGGCGGTTTTTTAAACCGAAGGTTTGATATCGTGGGTATTTATGACTCCGGGTTTCAGGAGTTTGATGAGCGTTTTCTCTTTGCAGATATTCGGCATATTCAGAAATTGAATAAATGGGATGACGACCAGGTGGGCGCTTTTGAGGTTTTTGTAAACGATTATGACAATCTAAAAAACATTGAGAATAAAGTATATGCCAGCATAGGGGCGACGTTGAACTCGATGACCATGACCGAAAAGTATTATTCCATTTTTGAGTGGCTATCACTTTTTGACTTCAATATTGCGCTTATTATAGGCGTGATGATTGTGGTAGCGGGTATTAATATGGTAGTGGCTCTGCTGGTACTTATTCTGGAGCGTACACGTATGGTGGGCATTTTAAAAGCACTGGGCAGCCCAAACTGGAGCGTGCGTAAAATCTTTATGTATAACGCGCTTTATCTGGTGCTGGTAGGTCTTTTCTGGGGAAATTTGATAGGGATAGGCCTTTTACTGCTTCAGAAATATTTTGGGTTGATAGGGCTTAATCCAGAAACCTATTACGTGTCTGAAGCCCCTGTTTATATAGATTGGGGCTATATCGCACTGCTCAATGTGGGTACTTTTCTGCTGTGCGCCGTTATGTTGCTCGTGCCTTCTTATATTATTACCAAAATCTCCCCGGTAAAGACAATCAAGTTTGATTAGGATATTCTATATGCAGAATGATGAATTCTGAATTAAACACGGAGGCTTCGATACTAATTTCTTTCCGCTACGCTCCAAAAAATTCACTTAGCCACCGTTATCAGCATATTTTGAGTTTAGGCGTATGAGTGTTTCTGCTAAATACAATAGTAATGCAGTAATATAATGATTTTGGATATATTTTATGAGGTGGCTGAGTGTTCCGACGGAGCAGGAATGTATCGAAGCCTCGGTTATTCTATATGAGATTTCCACATAAACCTGCAAATAGCGCTCTGTTAAGCAGCTAATATTGACAGTTCATTCCAAAATATTCCCCTTTCAGAACCTTTTATTTCTTTAATACAAGGGTTTTCCCCATCTTTAAAACCTGAGTTCGACCTAAGAAAAATGTGTCAGATCGAGTGAAATTCTGAAAGAATTTTGTATCGAGATCAGTATTTTTCGGTTGAAAATGGCCTTTTTCGATACGATTTTTTGCAAAAATCACTCAAAATGACCATTTTCAAACC
>DRGP01000092.1 GCA_011050015.1 Leeuwenhoekiella sp.
ATAAAAATGAAGATAGGTGCCATAGATTTTGAGGCTGAAATAGAGCTTCTCAAAGGCATACGCAAACAATTTTCGCCCGGCGAAATTACGCTGCGTGTCGATGCCAATGGGGCTTTTCATCCTAAAAATGCGCTAAAAAAACTAGAGCGTCTTTCCGAGTTAAAAATGCATTCCATAGAGCAGCCCATAAAGCAGAATCAAATAGACGAAATGGCCTTGCTGTGCAAAAGTACACCCTTACCCATAGCACTCGATGAAGAACTCATAGGCGTCACTAATTGGGAAGCAAAAAAACGGCTGTTAACACATATAAATCCGCAATTTATCATCTTAAAACCAAGTTTGATCGGTGGATTTCGAGGTAGCGAAGAATGGATTTCCATTGCTGAGGAATTAAAAATAGGTTGGTGGATCACCTCTGCGCTGGAAAGCAACATAGGGCTCAATGCGATTGCCCAGTTTACCCATAGCAAAGATACCCGCATACCACAAGGTTTGGGTACGGGAAGTTTGTTTACAAATAACGTATCTTCGCCCCTTACGATCACTAAAGGACAGCTCTTTTACGATGCTAGAGCGTCTTGGTCATTTCAATTTTAATGTATGTTTATAGCACAGGCCTTTAAGGCTCAAAACGAATTCTGGAGGTATTTAGTAGGTTCTCTCGTAATTGCTGTTGTGGCCATTGCGGCACAATTATTATTTATGGGTGCCGTATTTTTAAAAGTAGGTTTTGGCGCTGATGGGCAATGGGATGCACAGAATTTTAAAAAATTGGCATCGTTTACAGAGAAGGATTACATGACCGTTTTTGATTCCAATATAACACTAGTATTGATCTTACTTACATTTGTGCTCGGTTTTATTGCTTTTTTATTTGTAATCAAAAATTTTCATGGTCAGAAGTTGATGGATGTGACCACCACCAGAAAGAAGTTTGACTGGGGGCGGGCGTTTTTCTCTTTTGGGATGATCGCTGTTTTTACCATTGTCACCACCGCGATAGATTATTATTACAACGGTGAAGATTATATACTTAATTTTCAACCACTTCCCTTTTTCATTTTATGTATAATTGCCGTGGTTATGCTTCCTATACAAACAAGCCTGGAAGAGTATATTTTTAGAGGCTATTTAATGCAGGGTTTTGGTATTTTGGCTGGTAATAAATGGTTTCCGCTGCTTATGACTTCTGTTATTTTTGGAGGGATGCACTTTTTTAATCCAGAAGTGATCAAACTGGGTCCCATTATTATGGTTTATTACATAGGCACCGGTTTCTTGTTCGGCATCATGACTTTAATGGACGAGGGCATGGAGCTTTCCCTGGGTTTTCATGCAGCAAATAACATGATAGCGGCCTTACTAGTAACGACAGATTGGAGTGCTTTTCAGACCGAATCCATTCTCAAGGATATTTCAGAGCCTTCTGCCGGCTTTGATATTATACTACCTGTTCTCATTGTTTATCCCATTTTCATAGCTATATTAGCCTATCGTTATAAATGGACGGGCTGGAAAGACAAGCTTTTTGGCAAGGTTGAACCACCAGAGGCGGAAACCCAAGAAAAGTTGACAGCAGATTAATCCTAGATGAACAATGGCAACATCCCGGTTACATCCTGATTTTCACCTTAACGGTCGTCATTTGAAAACCACCGAATTACGGGAAGTAGCAGCATCTTTTATAAAGACTGGAGAACCGCATGAGGAGGAAGTGGGTCATTTTATACTGTCCTGGCTGGATGATAAAAAATATGTCCTGGTAAACACCTCGGGATCTACCGGTGATCCCAAAACCATTAGGCTGCGTAAAAAGCTTATGATAAATAGTGCAAAAGCAACCGCAAAACGCTTTAAACTCCCTGAAAAAACGACTTCGTTACTTTGTCTTCCTTCACGCTTTATAGGAGGAAAAATGATGCTCGTACGCGCCATGGTACTCGGTTGGAAAATTGACCTTGTACCGCCAAAATCGAACCCGCTTGATACCGTTTTTAAACGTTACGATTTTTGTGCGATGATTCCTTTTCAGCTAGATAACAGCATAAGCAGGCTGCACCTTATTTCTAAACTTATTGTGGGCGGTGGCTCATTTTCAGAATCGCTTAAAAACAAAGTGCAGGACATAGATACCAAAATTTATGAGACCTATGGTATGACCGAAACCATTTCCCATATTGCCATACGCCGCGTAAATCTCAAAAAGGATATTGATGGCCCCAGGCCATTTAAGGCCCTAAAAAATGTAAGCGTGAGTCAGGATGAACGAGGTTGTCTGGTCATTAAAGCGCCAAAAGTGAGCACAGATCCCGTGATTACCAATGATATGGTAGAACTACTTTCCTATAAAAGATTTTTACTGTTGGGCCGCATTGATAATGTGGTAAACAGTGGTGGTATCAAACTTTTTCCCGAACATATTGAAGCCAAATTATCCCCACAGATAGACGTGCCGTTTTTTCTGGCCGGTGAGCCGGATAATGCCCTTGGCGAAAAGCTGATACTAATTGTAGAAAGCGATTCTATAGATTGGGTAGATCTGGATTTTTCTATTCTTGATAAATATGAAATACCCAAAGCCGTTTATTTCATACCCAATTTTGAGCGTACCGAAAATGGAAAGTTACGCCGTGGTGCTACTTTACAAAAGCTGGGGGTGCAAATATCTTCTTAGACTATGTATAGTGGACGTAAACAAAATAAAATACTTGGGTGCTGATCCCCTCAGAATAATCGGTATAAAATTTGTAACAATTTATCAGAATATTGCAACTTGTTAATCCTTAACTTTGCAACAAACCAACACATTATGAAAAGTTTTTTAATAATAATACTGTTCAGCGTGCTGGGCATGAGTGAATTGCACGCACAGTATGGTAGCAGGTATGGCCGTGGTTACGGTAACGGCAATGGTTATGGCAACGGCTATGGCCGCCAGCGATCATCTATACCCAGTGCCGGTCCCACCCATGCAGAGCCCGAAGAGGTAAAACCTTCTGATATCGTTGAAGAACGTTTGCCAGATTATAAAGCGGAATTTAACCTGGACGCTTTTAAAATAGAAGTATTACGCAATATCCTGGAAGAATATTATACCGAGTTAATTGCCCTGCAAAAAGATAAAACCCTTGATTCCGAAAGTATGCGTAAAAGCTATGAGAAGGCACAAAAAGACCTAAAATCAAAGCTCACCGGCATACTTAGCAAAGAAGAAGTGGAGCAACTGGTCGCGATGGATTTTAGTCCAAAAGCGGTCAAACAACGTAAAAAAGCCAGGGAAAATAACTAGCACTTATTTTCTGGAGCTACTCTTCATACGTTTGGGGCCGTACCACAGCCAGAAACCGGTCAGCGAGAATAGCAGGAGTGCCACTCCCATAATACTGGTATAACTTACTTTTATAATTCCGCTTGGCGTATTAAAATAATCGTCAAGAATAGAACCGTCGTGCACCTGTTCTATAAAGTCAGAAAGGCGCAAGCCTATCTGTAGGACCTCACCGGTTGCACCATCCAGTTGAATACTGTTGAGATGATTTTTAAAAATGAATTTCACGATCCCTTTTTCTTTGCGCACATCGATGCGATCTAACTTTATTGAAAGCGCATTTCCCACAGAATCATGAAGCACTTTAAAGGCTTTCTGTTCTAATTCGGGCAACGGTAGCCATTCTGCTAGGTTTGTAGATATACCTGTTGTGGTAGCCGGCAACAAGATGCCGGCACTGTGTTTTTTCCACCCTAGCAAAATTCCGGATACTGAAATAAAAATAAAGAAGACAAACAGAAAAATACCCATAAACCGATGAATTTTACGGGTGTTGCGCAGTAATTTTGCTTGTCTCTTACGGGTTTTTTGTTCGGTCATGGGCAAAAGATATCAAACTGGAAAAATAGATGAAATACTTGATAAACAGGTACTACTATCGCCATTTCCAAGGGCTAAAAAATAAAGGGCTCATTTTTTTCCTGATGGCGGTATTATTCGGGCAATATACGTTACTTTAACAAAAGCATTTTCAGTAAGGAATTGACCAATTTCAACCTCTTTTTGGTAATTTTAACCCGTTTTAATTCAGTTTTATGTTTCGCCGTATTACCTTTCTCCTCCTTTTCTTAACCTACCATTCATATTCCCAGATACTTCCCGAGCGTGAACGCGCAGCACTTATAGATCAGGTGCTCAAAGAGCGTTTTGAAACGGTACTGCCTAACATGATGTACCGCACGGGCATAGATATGTGGGTACTTATTTCGCGTGAGTATAATGAAGATCCCGTAATGCGTACCATGTTGCCGGCCGAATGGCTCAATGCAAGGCGTCGCACGATCTTAGTTTTTTATTGGGACGAAGCCAAAAATAAGCTGGAAAAGATGGCCATCGCGCGTTATGACATAGGTGATAATATTACTTCGGTATGGGATAAGGAAAAACAACCCGACCAGTGGAAGGCGCTGGCTGAAGTAATACAAAAATATGATCCAAAGAAAATAGGTGTCAATTATTCTGATGATTTTGGATTGGCAGACGGTATCGTAAAAACAGATTATGAAGCGTTTATGAACGCTATTCCACAAAAATACCAAGACCGTGTTGTTTCCGCCGAAAAACTGGCCATCGGTTGGGTCGAAACCCGAACCCCACTAGAAATGCGCCTTTATGAGGAACTGGTAGATATTACGCATGGCATTATTAAAAAAGCATTCAGCAGCGCCGTCATTAAAGTTGGTGAGACCACTACCGATGACGTGGTTTGGTATTTGCGCCAGCAGGTTACAGACATGGGATTGGAAACCTGGTTTCATCCCACGGTAGATATTCAAAGAACAGATGAAGAACTGGAGAGTCATATAACCTCATTTTCCAGTGGATATGGAGATAAAGTGATTCAGCCGGGAGATTTGTTGCACTGTGATTTTGGAATCAGTTATTTGCGCCTCAATACTGATTGCCAGCAGCACGCCTATGTTTTAAAGGAAAATGAAACCGAGGCGCCCCAGTTTTTACAGGACGCTTTCGCAAAAGGCAACCAATTGCAGGATATCTTGACGTCTAATTTTGAAACCGGAAAAACGGGCAACGAGATTTTATCAGCTTCGCTGGAAGAAGCAAAGACCGAAGATTTACAGCCTTCCATTTATACGCATCCACTGGGCTTATTCGGGCATTCTGCCGGACCTACCATTGGCATGTGGGACAGTCAGGATGGAGTTCCCGGCACCGGCGATTATCCGCTTTACGAGAATACCGTTTATGCGATCGAACTCAACACTACCGTAAACATTCCACAATGGAACAAAGACATTCGTATTATGCTTGAGGAAGATGGTTTCTGGGGCAAAAATGGGTTTAGTTATGTAGGTGGAAGAGCGCAGGAATTGTTGTTGGTTGATTGAGGTTGATACATTTGAGTAAAGAGACTTTGTCTTTTCAATTTCTTCGTATCCTGTGTCCCCGTTCTCTTTTCTCTCAATATTATTTGGTTACGGTAAACTCTGTAGACTTAAGTTTTGTCTTTAAACGGGCATCTTGAAATCCGGTATAAAAAGCTACAAAAACCACTTTTTAGATCAAATAATGGCTTTTATTACCTCAAAATCACTCCCCAAAAATAGATTTCATGATCCGTGAAATCCCCTTAAAACCAAAGTAAATTGCCGCGATAAAACAAATAATCCCCACGATAAGCACGGGAATATAAAAGGGATGATCCTGATTACTGAATGCCTGATAAATAAGTCCCGGCCCCAATAAAATGAAAATGAGTGATATGGCGAGTGTTTGTACGCCTTTCATTAATTTTTCCTTATCAGTTCCCATTATTTGCGGCTTTTATGGCGCTTCTTACGTTTTTGTGCTTTTCCAAGAGGATTTTGGCCTCATTTTGGGGGATATTGAGTTCCTGCATGAGCATGCGCTCGCCACGATCTACCAGTTTGGTATTGCTGAGCTGCATATCTACCATTTTATTACCCTGTACCCGTCCCAACTGAATCATGGCGGCCGTAGAGATCATATTAAGAACCAGTTTTTGTGCTGTTCCCGCTTTCATGCGTGAGCTGCCCGTCACAAATTCTGGCCCCACAATGACCTCAACGGGATATTGCGCTGTTTGGGAAACCGGGCTGCCGGCATTGCACACAATGCAACCGTTTGGGATTTGTCTTTCATTACAGGCTTCCAGGGCGCCCACGACGTAAGGAGTGGTTCCCGAAGCGGCAATTCCTATAACAAAATCTTTCGTATTTATATCGTGTTCCTGCAGATCTTTCCAGGCCTGGGTTTTACTGTCTTCAGCAAACTCTACTGCTTTGCGTATGGCGTGGTCTCCTCCAGCTATGAGACCCACAAACCAATCGTGGGGAACGCCAAAAGTAGGTGGACATTCAGAAGCATCGAGAATGCCCAGGCGACCACTGGTACCCGCACCCAGATAAAAGAGGCGCCCTCCAGTTTTCATCTGTTCTACCACCTTTTTTACCAGTTTTTCTACCTGCGGAAGTGCTTTTTGCACTGCCTGGGGCACGGTCTGATCTTCTCTGTTTATCTTTTGCAGGAGTTCGTTGACTTCCATCTGTTCCAGATGATCATGATTAGAATCCTGCTCGGTTGTTTTTATAAATTCCATAGTACAAAAATAATGATATTTTAAAGGTAAGACTTCGTCAAGTGCCAATTATTCTGTTATAATGTTGGCACTGTACTGCTGGGCGATGGCAAAATATCCCAAGGGGTAATTTTCCGGATTTGTGGTGTTTATAATATTGCCTTTTACTTCTGCCGGTGGCGCTTCAAAAGGACCGGCGGTATCCTGACCGGTCTGCGAGATCACAATGCTCATATAATCATAAAAAGCTTTGTCTACGCCCAGAATATCTATAGTAAGTGCTGAGCCAGGATCCAGATTATCATAGAAATAGGAAAAATTAATGGGGTTTCCTTGGTAAAAACTATCCTCGCTGAGCAAATAGAACCCAAAATCCATATCAAATAGATAGTAATCGCGTGAAGGTGCAGGGTCTGTATAATCGACTATGATTTCGGTCTCATCACCAGAAAAAAGAGTGCCATCCCCTTGAGAAAGGTTATCGATGGCTACAGTCGTGACCATTTTTGTTGTAGAGGCGTAATGCGCGTCTTTATAGGTGATATCCAGTTGGATAGTTTCGTTAGAGATTACTTTTCGGGGTAATTCGCCTAGATAAATACCATCACCGGCATCTTCAAGCCTATAGGTTTCCTCATCGCCGGTAAGGCTTACACCTGCCCCAGAAACACGGGGCACACCTTCTGCATCAAAAGGCGCTGTTGTGCTAAGGCGAACGATAACCGGGAAATAATCTTCCTCGGCAGGCACCCTGATGAGCGCATCTATAACCAAGCGGGGTTCGGCTTGCGGTAGGTCAACATCAATCACATCTTCGCAGGATGACAGCGAGCATCCTACAACAAATAAACCTATTATATAACTAAGTTTTTGCATCAGAATTTAAAATTAAAGGTTACCGAAGGGATAATACCGAATATAGAGGTACGCACGGCCTGATTGAGACCGGTATCGTCATTTTGTTCAAAATTGATAGCCGCCGCGTTTTTTCGATTATAGAGGTTGTAAATACTAAAAACCCATTCCGTTTGCAGTTTTCTCCCCTGGTTTTTTTGAGGACTTAGTGTAGCCGAAATGTCCAGACGGTGATAGGCCGGTAGCCGTTGTGCGTTACGCGGACCGAAATTAGGAATCACCAAGCCCTGAAATTGCGACTGACTGATGGGATAATTGGTAGGCTGGCCGGTCTGAAATAAAAAATTGGCGTTAAAATTCCATTTGGCGCTATGTTTATAATTTAAATAAAGGCTTATATCATGTGTTTTATCGTACGCAGTAGGATACCAGTTGCCGTTATTCACACCAGTTTCCACAAGTGTTCTTCCTGGGGTTCGCTGCTCACTGCGTGAGAGTGTATAGGCCAGCCAACCCGTAAAGGCACCTTCGTTTTTCTTGAACAGCACTTCGAGACCGTAAGCTTGTGATTCTCCGGCAAGGACTTCACGTTCCACAGCGCGTGTGGCGATAAGTTGGGCGCCGTTTCTATAGTCAAGCCGGTTTGCTACTTTTTTGTAAAATACTTCCGTTTCTAAAGAAAAACGGCCGTTTTTTAAGTTGGTGTTATACCCCAGCGCATACTGATCGAGCAGTTGGGGTTTAATGTATTTTCCACTGGGGGTGTACACATCAAGCGGGGTGGGGGAGTTGGTGTTTGAAATGAGATGGAGGTATTGCGCCATGCGATTGTAGCTGGCTTTTATACTTTTGTCATCATCAAGTGCATAAGCCAGTGAAAATCGCGGTTCAAGATTGGTAAACGTTTCAATCGCTTCATCTCGATCATAGCGCAATGTGCCGCTCGGTTGTGCGGGTTCATAAACGCCCAGTGAGGGATTAAATAGTAGTGGATTGTCATTGGCATAGCTGTTGAGCTCCTCCTGTCCCAGCCGTATAAAGTGACTTAAACGCAACCCGTAGCGCAAACTTAGTGCTGGCGTTATATCCTGTTCCGCTTCCACGTAAGCGGAAAATTCATTAGCATATTTCCGGGTAAGCTGTTCAGCAGTTACTCCAGAATCTGACCTGTTTGGCCGAATATCGCCGGGATTAAAACGATAATAAATATTGTTGATCCCGTAGTTGAGCTTTAAATTATCGCCCATATATTGTTGAAAATCATATTTTAAGTTGAAATTCCGAATACCGGAATCATAATCAAAACCAACAAAATCAAGCAATAAACCATAATAATAATCAGAATAAATCAGCGATAGATTGCTAAACAAACGGTCTGAAAAAAGGTGGTTCCACCGCAGGTTAACGATGGCATTACCGTACGTATTGACAAAACTTTCATTGATATTAAAAACATCACGACCAAAGTAACCCGAAAGGTACAGGTTATTATTGCTGTCAAGTTTATAGTTGACCTTGGTATTTAAATCGTAAAAATAAGCTGAATTATTATTATCAAATAAAGGAAGAAACAAGTGCGCATAGCTCGCACGCCCACCTATAAGAAATGCGGCTTTATCCTGAACAATTGGCCCTTCCACCAGTAATCTGCTGGAAACCGCACCGATGCCACCATTCACATGAAATTCTTTGCTGTTACCTTCCTTTTGATAAATGTCAAGCACCGAAGAAACGCGGCCCCCATAGCGAGCGGGAATACCGCCTTTGTAAAGTTTGAGATCTTTAATGGCATCTGGGTTGAACACGGAAAAAAAACCAAATAAATGAGAAGAATTAAAGATTATGGCCTCGTCCAGCAGGATCAGGTTTTGATCTGCCGCACCACCGCGTACATTGAATCCAGAAGCGCCCTCGCCGCCGCTGGTCACGCCGGGAAGTAACAGTATAGATTTGATCACGTCTGCCTCCCCCAGCACCACGGGAATCTGTTTAATGGTAGAAGCGGTAAGCGCATTTACGCTCATTTGTGGTTTCCGGATGCTTAATTGTTCCACATTCTCCTTGATCACTACTTCTTGTAATGATTCAGCAGATTCTTTCAGCGAGAGATCCAAGCGCTGATCAGTGTAAAGATCAATCGTTTTTGAGAGCGTCTGAAATCCCAAAAAACTCACTCGCAAATCGTAAGTTCCCTGTGGCAAGGTGATGGAATAAAAACCATATTCATTAGTGACCACTCCCTTTCTTAATTCAGGCAGAATCACGTTTACGCCTATAAGCGTTTCGTTAGAAAATGCGGAAGTTACGGTGCCACTCAACGTAAATTGTTCTTGTGCAAGGGTTTTCGCATAGGCGAAAAACAGACAGAATAGAAGGAAATAGAGTTTTAGGGGCAATTTAATTTTTGTTTAAAAATAACCTTATTGAATGGAACTGAAAAAATTGAGCATATATAAAACAGTATATTTCTATTTATTTCCTAAAACATTCAAAATAGTACTATGATAGGTTGTACGATCTTCAATCTTAAGACCTTTTTTAAAGACAATAAAAAATGATTTACAATAACTTATAGTTATGGCTAAGTTCAAAGTGAAAAATAGAAAGGAGGCAGTTTAAGCAGGCTCTTAGCTTTAAAAATAAGGGTTAATGGGCTAACTTTGAAGAACCTTTCACTATTAAAATACGGGCAATGATTTTGAATACATGCAAACTTTTATTTATTCTTTTACTCTTATCCAATTATTGTGCTAAGGCTCAAGATCTTTACGAGCCCAGAAACATAAAACAAACCTATAAAAATAATATTAGGGACCGAAATGGCACTTCTGGGAAGAATTACTGGCAAAATACGGCTGACTATGATATACAATTAAATCTGGCCCCGCCAGAACGTACAGTTACAGGAAGTGAAGAGATAAAGTATTCAAACAATAGCCCAGATACCTTAAAAAGACTCAACTTCAAACTTATAATCAATAATCACAAACCCGGTGCAGCAAGGCTATATCAAGTTGGTCAGGATTATTTAACTGAGGGTATAAAAATTGATAAATACGTGGTGAATGGTGAAGAAAAAAAGTGGGATGACAGCAATGACAATACCAATAAAATGATGAAACTAGATGCTCCTTTGCCTCCTGGCAAAAGCGTTGACTTGACCATCGATTGGCATTATAAGGTTTCTAAGCAGAGTGGGCGGGAAGGAGCCATAGATTCCACTACTTTTTTTCTGGCATATTTTTATCCACGAGTGGCCGTTTATGATGATTATGAAGGTTGGGATACCATGACTTTTACGGGATCGCAGGAATTTTATAATGACTTTAATAATTACAAGCTTGAAGTCACCGTGCCTGAAAATTACATCGTGTGGGCCACCGGGGATTTTCAAAATCCCACTGAGGTGCTAAATCCAGCTTACGCTGAATTGTTAGAAAAATCAATGACAAGTGATTCCATTATTGAAATTGCCCATCAAGGTGATTTGAATGCTAATAAGGTAACCAGGGACACTACCAATACCTGGAAATTTACAGCAAGTAATATCACAGATATTGCGGTGGCGGTAAGCAACCATTATAATTGGGATGCAGGTAGTGTGATGGTAGATAGCACCACACAGCGTAGAGCAAGTGTACAGGCCGCCTATGACGAGGAATCCAAAGATTTTCAGCAGATGGTGACCTATGGCAAACATGCACTCAACTGGCTTTCAAATAATATTCCCGGTGTGCCTTATCCTTTTTCAAAATCTACGATCGTGCGGGGCTTTGCCGATATGGAATATCCCATGATGGTCAATGATAATTCTACATCAGACCCAGATTTTACGCGATTTGTGGTAGAGCATGAGATTGCCCACACGTACTTTCCATTTTATATGGGTATTAATGAGACCCGTTTCGGTTTTATGGATGAAGGTTGGGCCACCACGCTGGAATATTTAATAGGGATATCAGATTTGGGCAAGGATACCGCAGGCGAGAATTTTAAGAAATTCCGTGTAAACAGATGGATTAACGATCCCTCTATGGAAGAAGATCTACCCATTATCACACCATCCAATATACTTAGCGGTCCAGGTTTAGGGAATAATGAATACGGTAAAGCGGCACTGGGTTATTTGGCTTTAAAAGATTTACTGGGCGAAGAAGGCTTTAAAACTGCCCTTCAGGGCTATATGAAACGCTGGCACGGGAAACACCCTACACCCTGGGACTTTTTCTACTCCATCAATGATGTTTCAGGAAAAAACCTGAATTGGTTTTGGAACAGTTGGTTTTTCAGTACTAATTATATCGATATGAAGATTGAAAATGTAAGTCAAAAAGGAAGGAATACATTGATCACCATAAAAAATATTGGGGGGATGCCTGCGCCTGTGGATATTCTAGTAAGCCTAACGGGTGGCGAAACCAAAACCATTCACCAATCTCCAGCAATCTGGAAAGAAAATCTGGATGAAACCACCATTGTCCTGAAAAATGTGTCGCATACAACACAAATTCAACTGGAAGGTGGTATTTTTATGGATGCCAGTACCAGCGATAATACTTGGAATTCAAATTCTACTGATTAATATTAATGTGTAACAGGATCGAGAGGAAATTAAACTTTATAAATAAGCGGATTAAAACCTTTAGAAGCCACAATAACCTGATCACCCACATGAAGATTTTCAACATCATCGGGCTGAGCCACAATTTTGATAAGGCGGTTGCCCACTAAAAGATTCAGGATAAAAACAATGCCTTCTCTTTTAATGTGGATCACTTCTGCCTCAAATTGAAATTTACCACTTACAGCACTACTTGTGAAAAAAGAGGCGGGTTCGCGGGGTGGTGATAGTTGCCCGTTTTCAAGCACCGAAATGCCTTGTGAAAGTTTTAAAATCTCGCCCACATCATGACTGATAAGTAGCATGGTAAAACCCAGTTCGCGCTGTACTTCAGCAACATATTTTTGTAGCTTTTGGCGCATGGGCTTATCTAATGCAGCCAAGGGTTCATCGAGCAAAACCAGATCGGGTTTGTTGACCAAAGCACGGGCTAAGGCCACACGTTGTTTTTGACCGCCGGAGAGTGTTTCGGGCTTGCGATGCTGGAGTTCATTAAGGGCTATAATATCCATTAATTGGTCAATAATAACCCTATTTTGCTCGTTTTTAAGGGCAAATTCCAGGTTTTTCCGCACGCTCATATTGGGGAAAAGTGCATAATCCTGAAACATAAAACCCACATTGCGCTGTTGTGGTTTGCGGTTTATTTTATTAGCAGCATCGTACCAGGTTTGGCCATTTACCACAATCTTACCCGCATCAGGGGTTAGAAGCCCCGCGAGCATGCGAAAGATGGAAGTTTTCCCCGTGCCAGAAGCGCCGTAAATCGTATGTATAATACCAGATTCTACCTCAAAATCTGCCTGCATCATCATGTTTCCATCTGCGGTGTTCAATTTTTTCTGAAGGGAAATTTCGATCATTATGTGCGCATTTTATGAAATAATCTTTTTAAATACCCTCCATTGAACAAATAAACGAGCAATAAAAGTAAAAAAGTAATCGCAAAGAGTATCAGCGAATACGTGTTGGCTAAGTCGTAATTGAGCGCTTCCACTTCGTCATAAACAGCGATGGAAGCTACGCGCGTGCGGCCGGGAATGTTACCGCCTATCATTAAAACCACGCCAAATTCTCCTACCGTGTGTGCAAAAGCCAGCACGACAGCGCTGAGCAGCGCAGGTTTCATATTGGGTAAAAGGACACGGATTACAGTAGTAAAACGAGATTTTCCCAACACGTAAGAAGCTTCTTTTAACGCGTGTGGAAGCCCAGCAAAACCAGCTTGTATGGGTTGCACCATAAAGGGAAGACTATAAATTACCGAGCCTATCACCAGACCGGGAAATGAGAAAAGTAGTTGAATGCCCAGTTCATTTTCAATAAACCGCCCTATGGGGTGCCCAGGACTGAACGTGACCAACAGATAAAAACCCAAAACAGTAGGCGGCAGAACAAGCGGCATGCTGACCAGCGTTTCCAGAATGGGTTTCAACTTTGATCGGGAATAAGCCAAATAATACGCCAGCGGGACAGCAATAACTAATAATATGCCTGTGGTTATCGCGGCCAACTTAAACGTAAGCACTAAAGGATCCCAGTCTATCATGAGCCCAACATAATTTCGTTCATTTTTACGAGTGCCGTTACTTCACTTCCTATTTGAAGTTTCATTTTTGTAAGCGTATGTGTATTTACGAGCGCGGCCAGTGGCCCAAGGACAGTATCTAAATGCACGCGCGTTAAAAACCGTTCCTGTTCAAGCTGACTTATTTTGGCCGGTATTTGGTTGGGAATACAGATGGAATCTGAAGAAGCCGTAGCCAGAATGACCTCGGTTTCTTTAAAAAAAGCAGTCACCGAATTTCCTGTTTTTAAATAAGGAGCAGTCTCTGGAGTATCAATAAGTAAGAGTTGCAAAGCTATATCAGCAGCCGCTTCAAGGCTCACGAGCGTGATGCTTCCGCTGGTTTCTAGGGCTGAAATGGTTGCTTTAACACGATTCATAATCAAGGAATGGCATAGCCATTGGTTTTTAAAATTTGCTGTGCTTCAGGAGAAAAAATGAAGTTGTAAAAAATCCTGGTGTTTTTATTTTCTGCATCGGTGCGTTTGATACGCACAATTCCCTGACGTATTCTATCATAGGCTTTTTCATCGATTTCGGTATAATTGCCCTGGTTTTTCATGGTCGGTGATAACACTACAGATTTTGCAGTAAAACCTATTTCAGCCGCTTTAGAGGTTATAAATTGATTGGTCTGGGCTATACTTTCGCCGTAAACCAACTTCTCTTTAAGGTCATTCATCAGGTCGTACTTATCCAGCACTTGCATAGCAGCTACGCCGTAAGGGGCAGTTTTGGGATTGGCCACCGCAATATGCTGTATGTGGTCTTGCTTTAAAGTCTCTAAGGTAGGCGATATGCTATCAGTGGTTGTCCATAACACGAGTTGACCATAGGCATAGACTTTCGGTTTTTCAAAAGACAGCCCTTTTTCAAAAATTTCTTCGGGATACTTCATATCTGCCGAAACGAAAATATCATAAGGGGCACCGGCGGTGATCTGTCCCGTTAATTTTCCTGAAGAACTTACGATCATATCGCAGCCTATTTTATGATGTGCACTAAATTCTTTAATGAGTTCGCGCATGGCATACTGCATATTTGCAGCCGTAGCAATCCTGATGGTTTGCGTATGCTTTTCGGCACAGCCCAAAAGTGTAAAAAGTAGTATAAAAATGCTAAAATATATTGGTTTTTTTACCATAGTTTTTGCTAATACTCTAAACTTAACCCATTGGTTTAAAACGTTTTGGTTTTCCGAATTCTGTTTTTATATACGCTGTGGAAATTATATCCTATCAGTAGGTTTTATTCTTATTTTACAAATTCCTTTACCGCATCGCCCAGATCATAAACAGGCACTTGATCAATGTGGTTTGCGACAATGCTACTGCCCGCTGCACTGCGGTAACCGCCAGCGCAATGTACCACAATAGGTTTTTGGGTTGGAATTTCATTGGCGCGTTCCCTTAATTCAGGTAGGGGGATAGTAAGCGCATTTTTAAAAAACGTTCCTTTTTCGGTTTCCGAGGTGTTGCGAATATCAACAATGGTATAAGCGCTGGTATCTGTTTTAAAATCCTGTAGATTCAAAGAATCCTCCTGTACCTGTATGTTTTCAGCTAAAGTGAGTAATCCCAAAACCTGCCTTTCATAGCCTATTTTTGCTACCCTTTGCAGTGTTTTTTTCAAATCTTCTACCGTTTTTGCCACGAGATAAAAAGGTTCTTCCGGCCGAACAATAGAACCCAGCCAGGTTTCAAATTTCACACTGGGTTTTGTGGCCATAATATTGATGCTTTTTGGCAAGTGATTTTTTTTAAAAGCAGCCTCATCCCGGGTATCAATGACCAGCACACCCGGGTCTAACTGCTCTACATGCAGCGTAAAGGGAATTTGAGCAATGGCCTGTTGTAAATTGGCCGCCCCGGCTTTATTCATATCCACATCGTGACCAAAATAATGGGGTATAAAAGGCTGGGCATCGAGTAGGGTATTAATAAACTCTTTTTCGGTCTGCTTTTGAAAGGCCCAGTTGCCCTGGCGTTCGTTGCCCAGCGTACTTGAGGAAGCGTCGCTCATACCTTTTCCACAGAGCGAACCTGCGCCATGGGCTGGGTAGATCAAGGCATCATCTGGTAAATCATTTAATTTTTGCTGGATGCTATGATACATCTGTTTGGCGAGTTCTATACGTGTCGCTTTTTTGTTGCCATTGCTCTCCCGCAGATCGGGACGGCCCACATCACCTATAAACAAGGTATCTCCCGTAAAAAGTACGGTTTTATCATTCTCCTGGGCGATAATGGTAATACTGTCTGGAGAATGGCCGGGCGTGTTGATCGCCTTAAAAACTACCTCACCCATGCTGAAAAAATCACCGTCATCAAAACCGAGGTGGGGATAATCTGCGCCTACCCGTTTACTGGTATAAATCGTCGCGCCCGTTTCTTTGTGCATCTGTACATGTGCGCTGATAAAATCGGCGTGTGGGTGAGTTTCAAAAATAGTGGTTATTTTTGCTTGGTTTGCTTCCGCGAAAGCGTAATATTTTGCAGGATCGCGTTCTGGATCTACAACTGCCATCTTACCCTGGCTTATGATGACGTAGGAAAAATGCGAAAGTGCTTTATCTTCAAATTGCTTTATCTTCATCAAAGGATACCTTTAGTTGCAGCAAAAATAAAGATATTGTGCTTCTGGGCAGTAATAAAGGCGTTTAAAATGAAAATTAAGATAAAAGGCGGCTATTTTTGGCTTTTAAAAGGATAAATCGCTTGGCCGCCAAAATCATTGGGCAGGTTTTCTTCGCCGTGAAAACCAATTTCAATATCGCGCCCATCGTGGGGAACATAAGCGGTACCAAATAAATAATCCCAGATACTCAGCGTAAGGCCATAGTTCATACCATAAGGATGATTGGGAGGAAGTTCTTTGGCGTGATGCCAGATGTGCATATTGGGATTGTTAAAGAAGTAGCCCAGTTTGCCATAGTTCCAGTTGACGTTGGCGTGGTTCAGGTGACCCACAAAAACGGTGAACATATGCACGACAAAAAACTGCTCAATCCCAAAGCCGATCATGGCCAGCGGGATATACTGGATACTTTTGTACACAATAGTTTCCATAAAATGAAAGCGAAACTGCGCGGCAAACCCCATTTCCTTAACGCTGTGGTGCACCTGATGAAATTTCCACAGCCAGGGCACGCGGTGCAGCATGCGGTGTACGTTCCACTGTATAAAATCTGCAATGACAAACATAATGGCGAGCTGTGCCCAGACGGGGAAGGATTGCACCTGAAAGGCTACGATATTTTCAATCCCAAAAAGCCCGAGAAAATCATTAAAAAGCTGCACGCCCACATTGGAAATCGCGTTATAACCTACCAGGGAAAACAGGAAAAAGTTGAACAGAATGTAAAAAATATCCAGCCAGAAGCCCTTGCGGATGACGTTTTGTTTTTTCCGCCAGGGGATTATAATTTCGATCAAAAAAACGAGCAGGGAGAGCCCCAGCAACCAGTATAAATAATTGGTCCAACTGGGAGTTGTGATTTCACTAATGAGGTAGTCCCAATAGCCGGTAAACGAATTTTTTATGATTTGCAGGTAATCTTTCATAACGCGGCTTTGGTCGTAAAAAAGCAAGGAACCTTAAAAGAGGCTGCAAAATTAAGGAATTTGATCCTTTTCCCAACGGAAGGAGGGAAATGTTGTGAGTTGATAAATAGCAAATATCTGGGGAAATTAAACCCTTGGAAGGATTAAAACCACTCAAAACCGACGAAATTCGGTATTTTTAATGCTAAAATCAAAGTAAAACAAATGGCTTTAATCTTTAAAATGATAGGGATCTTGGTACTATTTTGCACCACAATTTTTCCGTCAAACGCTCAGGAATTGAACCCGTTGCATCAAATTCTGGACGCTAAAAAACCTGAAATAAGCAGGGTTATGGACAGTCTCCCAGACCACGCGCTGCAAATACGGTACACCCATATTTCGCGTGATTCAAAAGGGAATCGCAGTTTTAAAACCTATGATTTTCAGACAGACGACGCTAACTATTTTTACCCCGCCAGCACTGTAAAATTGCCGGTGGCCGTACTCGCACTGGAGCATATGGTAGGAAAAGAACTGAAAAATGGAACGCGCGTTAACTTAGATACACCGTATCAAATTAAAGGGGATACTTTAACTTCCAGCCTGCGGAAAGATATAGAAGCGATCTTCGCTGTGAGCGATAATGAAGCCTATAACCGCTTGTATGAACTATTGGGCAGGGATTCCATAAATGCATACCTGAAAAATAAAGCGCTTGAACCCCTACAGATCGTGCACCGCTTAAGTACACCGAATGCCGCAGAAGCCAAGACCAGAGATGTCGTTTTTTATCCCGAAAGCAAAAAAACAGTTACCCGAAATGGATATACTTCTACAGCCATTCGCAAGTTGCAGTTGAAAGGCATTCAAAAAGGGAAGGGCTTTATGCAGAATGATTCCCTCATCTCCGGTGCTTTTGATTTTTCATCAAAAAATTATTACCCGGTTTCTACTCAGCAAGAACTGATGAAACGCCTGTTGTTTCCACAGGAATATTTGAAAAGTGAGCGTTTTGTCCTTGACAAAAAGACGAGGCGTTTTTTACTGCGTACCATGCATAAAATGCCACGTCAATTGGGTTATGACGATTCGCATTATCAGGATAGTTACGGTAAATTTTTTATGTACGGTGACCGTAAAAACAGGATTCCAAGTCATATTCAAATTTTTAATAAAGTAGGCTATGCCTACGGAACGCTTACTGATAATGCTTATATAAAAGACAAGAAAAACAACATCGAATTTTTGCTCACCGTGACGATTTTGGTCAATAAAAATCAGATTTTTAATGATAATAGGTATGAGTTTGATAGCGTAGGAATCCCTTTTCTAGCCGAATTGGGACGGCAAGTTTATAGCTATGAACAGGCAATAAGGCAAAAGGATCGTAAAAAGTGATGAAATTGCCTTAATTTTGATTGATTTTCAGCCGTAAAAGTCCGATTTTAGGGCTTTTTGACGGTTTTTAAACATTCCAACTATGCAACTTCACTTAAAAGAATACACGCTTCCGCTTAAACATACCTTTAGCATTTCTCGCGAATCCCATGACTTTCAACCTACTATGATTGTTTCCCTGGGGCTAGATGATAAAATCGGGTACGGCGAGGCCACTTCTAACCCGTATTATAACATTACCGTAGCGAGCATGATTTCCGAAATAGAGGATGTTCGGTCAACAATTGAAAGCTTTGATTTTACGACACCAGCGCTTTTTTATGAATTTCTGAGCACGAAAGCATTGAGCAATTTTGCACGCTGCGCGTTAGATCTTGCCGCAAATGATCTCTACGGAAAACGAAAAGGCAAACCTCTTTACGAACTCTGGAATACCACCACCGCGCATTATCCCAAAACCAATTATACCATCGGCCTGGACACCGTAGAAAAAATGGTTGCCAAAATGCAGGAACTGCCCTGGCCGCTCTATAAAATCAAACTGGGCACCGCTGACGATGTGGCGATCGTCAAAGAACTCCGCCAGTTTACAGACGCGATTTTTCGGGTGGATGCCAATTGCGCGTGGAGTGCGGAGCAAACGATAGCAAACGCACCAAAACTAAAAGAACTGGGCGTAGAATTCATTGAGCAACCGCTCAAAGCAGATGATTGGGACGGTATGAAGCGTGTGATCAAAGAAATCGTGCTGCCGGTAATCGCCGATGAAAGTTGTATCCTACCTGAAGATGTAGCAAAATGCGCCGGTCATTTTCACGGTATCAATATCAAATTGACCAAATGCGGCGGACTTACACCAGCGCGTAAAATGATTGCCGAAGGAAAGGAAAAAGGTCTTAAAGTTATGGTGGGCTGTATGACGGAATCTACCGTTGGCATTTCGGCGATCGCGCAATTGTTGCCGCAATTGGATTTTGTGGATATGGACGGCGCGATGCTGCTCAAAAAAGATATTGCAAAAGGCGTGGAGATAAAAAATGGGGGAGAAGTGGTTTTTCCCAAATTGGGCGGCAGCGGGATAACACTTTATTAAAAATGGCTTTTTACGTTAAGAAAGTACCCGGAAGAAGCATTGCTGAAAATGGCACGGAATACCTGTATTTTGGCGGGACATCGTATTTGGGGCTTCAAAATCATCCTGGATTTGAAGCGTTGCTCTTAAAAAACATCAAAACTTATGGAATGAGTCACGGGGCTTCGCGGAAATCGAATGTGCGCCTGGCAATCTATGAGGAAGCCGAGTCTCATATGTCCCAGTGGACAGGAGCTGAAGCGGCCATGCTGGTTTCCTCTGGCTATCTGGCCGGGCAATTGCTGCGTGATTATTTTGATGAAGAAGACTATTCGGTTTTTCACATGCCAAATGCCCATTCCGCACTTTCGCGGAAAAGCGATAAATACTTTACAACGCTCGTAGCTCTAAAAACCGCTATTGAACAACAAACGGTAAAAACTACTTCAAAAACGGTTGTTTTATTTTTTGATACCGTTAGTTTTTCCAGTGAAAACTATCCCGATTTCGAGTTTTTAAAAGCCCTGCCTTTAGCACAAATAATCCTTGTCGCAGATGATTCTCACGGTATCGGGATTTTAGGCAAAAATGGTGCCGGGGTGTTTAGGGAATTGTTGCAGTTACGGGCAAAGGAGCTTTTTCTGTGTGCCTCTTTAAGTAAAGGCCCTACTGTACAAGCTGGCGTTATTCTCGGGACGGCCATGCGGGTCAAAAATTTAAAAAACAGTTTGCATTATGGAGGTTCAAGCCCGGCGTCGCCGGCCAGTGTGGCAACGCTAGTGGAAGCCGGTCCCATTTATAGTGAACAGCGGGAAAAACTGGTTAAAAACACCAATTTATTTGTCAAATCGGTCAAAAACGCCTCTTTTTTCAAACGTACTGTAGGACATCCCGCTTTTAACTATTATAATACGCAACTTACGGAGTTTCTTGAGGAGCATGCGATTTTGGTGACCCATTTTAGCTATCCCAATCCAGATGCCGCTGTTTTGAGCAGGATTGTCATCAGCGCGGGACACACGACGGCAGATATTAAAAAATTAAGTGCTTTAATTAATCAGTTTTTGGCAGAAAATGTTTAAAATTTGATCAGTTTTGGACTAAAATCAACTGCCTAGGGGCAAGCCCACAAGGTATGATTCGGAAATATTTCTAGAATTTCGACCTAGAAAATCGGGGAATAAAACCATGTGCAGGGATTTAAAGCACTTTTGATCCCTTTTAGTCTTCAGTTTCTTCCATAGAATGATATACGTTCTGCACGTCATCATCTTCTTCGAGTTTTTCCAGCAATTTTTCAACATCTTCGGCATCTTCAGGAGAAAGCGGTTTTGTGACCTGTGGGATACGTTCAAAACCAGAGGAGAGAATTTCTATATCCTTCTCTTCAAGTGCATGCTGAATGGCGCCAAAACTTTCAAAGGGACCGTAGATCAGAATACCATCTTCATCTTCAAAAACCTCTTCGGCACCATAATCTATAAATTCAAGCTCTACTTCCTCGGGATCAAGGTTTTCTGCGGGAATACGGAAATTACAGGTATGGTCAAACATAAATTCCACCGAGCCCGAAGTACCCAGGTTTCCATCACATTTATTAAAGTAGGAACGGATGTTGGCCACTGTTCGGTTGTTATTATCGGTCGCGGTTTCTATCAACACGGCAATTCCGTGGGGTGCGTAGCCTTCAAAAAGCACCTCTTTATAATCGCCCAGACTTTTATCGCTGGCGCGTTTTATGGCGCGTTCTATATTGTCTTTGGGCATATTGACGCTCTTCGCGTTTTGTATGACCGCGCGCAAACGGGAGTTTGCATCAGGATCAGGACCGCCCTCTTTTACGGCCATCACTATGTCTTTACCTATACGTGTAAAGGCCTTGGACATCGCGCTCCAGCGCTTCATTTTTCGTGCTTTCCTAAATTCAAACGCTCTTCCCATAAATAGATTTATTTCCTCACAAATTTAAAAAAAAGGATGCATTGAAAACAAGCTTTTTTCACGGACTTCATAAACATAAAAAAACCACTGTTTTAAGGTTAAAAATGCCCTAAAACAATGGTTTTTTAAAATGTTTAAATGCTTAGGATCAGCTGCCTATAATTTTTTCAATCGCGTGGGCCAATTTAAAATCTTTTTCGGTCACCCCGTTTGCATCATGCGTTGAGAGTGAAATGTTGAGTTGGTTATAGGTATTGGTCCATTCTGGGTGATGTTGTTGGCTTTCCGCCTCAAAGGCAATACGGGTCATGGTCGCAAAAGCCTCTTTAAAGTCTTCAAATTCTATAGAAGTGTGTATGGCACCTTCTTCGTATTCCCAGCCGTCTATCTTCTCCAGTCGCTCGCTTATGGTATTGTCATCCAGTTTTTTCATGATATTGGTTTTTGTGTATTTAAATATAAAATCCGTTGAACGCATTACAAACCATTTAAGCCAAGATTAACGTAAAAACTTCGCCCTGTGTTTGGTTTTTGTGCTTTTAAGCGAAAAAATATGAGAAATCAGCCAATTTTTGATTCTGTTGAATTGGTGCAGCAAAACTGTATCTTCGCGCTAAATTTTATGATCCATGAACAATACCGAAATACGCAACCTACAACCGAAAGAAGTCTGGAATAAATTTGCCGATCTCAACGCTGTTCCACGTGCTTCAAAAAATGAAAGGCAGGTCATTGCTTTTATGAAAGATTTTGGCGAGAAGCTCCATCTGGACACCCATGTAGATGCCGTGGGTAACGTTATTATAAAAAAACCGGCCACAAAAGGCATGGAAAACCGCAAACCCATTGTCATGCAATCGCATCTCGATATGGTGCATCAGAAAAACAACGATACGCAGTTTGATTTTTCCACAGAGGGCATAGCGATGAAGATAGAAGGGGACTGGGTAAAGGCCAAAGGAACAACCCTGGGGGCAGACAATGGCCTGGGGGTTGCCACGATCATGGCGATCCTGGAAAGTGATACGATTGCTCATCCCACCCTTGAAGCGCTTTTTACGATTGATGAAGAAACCGGAATGACCGGGGCAAAAGGCCTAAAAAGCGGACTTTTAAACGGCGATATCCTGCTGAACCTCGATACCGAAGAAGACGATGAAATAGGGGTAGGTTGTGCTGGGGGAGTTGATATCACGGCAAAAAGAAACTACACCGAAGAAAAAGCAGCAGAAAATAAAACCGGATACACACTTCAATTAAATGGCTTGACCGGAGGCCACTCTGGCATGGAAATTCATAAAGGGCTGGGCAATGCCAATAAGCTGATGAACCGTCTCTTGGTAAATGCCTACGAAGATTACGGTTTGCAAATAGCCAGAGTGGAAGGCGGCGGACTTCGGAATGCGATTCCGCGGGAAAGTGAAGCACTTGTGGTGGTAGATAGCGCAAAAAACGAAGCTTTTGAGAAACATATTAAACTATTGGCCGAAGCGATCAAAACCGAATATAAAAAGACCGATCCCAATCTTAAAATTGCTTGTATTCCTGCTGAAACTCCCGAAAAAGTAATGAACGCGGAAGTGCAAAAGCAATTTGTACGCGCGATTCAAGCAGCTTGGAATGGCGTTTTTCGCATGAGCCCAGATATTGCTGATCTTGTGGAAACCTCAAACAATGTAGCGCGGATAGATGTTAAAAACGGCAACATTGAAGTACTTTGCCTTACGCGATCATCCGTACAATCTTCACGGGAAGATCTTGCAAAAACCTTACAGTCTGCCTTTGAACTTATGGGCTGCGACGTTTCCTTTTCAGGGGAATATCCTGGCTGGAAACCCAATATGGACAGCGCGATCTTAAAAGTTCTTGTCGAAAAATATAAAAAGCTCAACAATGAAGATCCAGATGTCGCCGCCTGCCACGCTGGATTAGAATGCGGCATCTTGGGCCAAAACTATCCAGAAATGGACATGATTTCCTTTGGCCCCACCATCCGCGGAGCGCATTCTCCAGATGAACGTGCCAGTATTTCTTCGCTTCAAAAATTCTGGAAGTTTGTACAGGAGATTTTGGGGGATATTCCTGTTGCTTAGTAGGCGGTTTTTAGTTTTTAGTAAAAGTATATTGTATACTGTAGATTGTATTTTAAAAAAATGACGACTAAAAAGTGAAGAATAATTTGAGAACCTGCAAGGTGTCGCCGAGGATAGGAGGGCTCCTTGTAGGTTTAAACATATATTGATGTATTTATAGTATTGATCATTTAAATTAAAATAATGACATTTAGCGAATTTTTAAACTGTGATTTAGAAAATAGTGACATGATTATTGATTACTATTTAGATTTTTTAAAAGATTTTTCGTCAAAAAATTTCCCCTTCGAACAAGGTTTACAATTAAAAGGTTCTGCTGAGAAATTTATTAATACAATCGATAAAATCGCTTATGTTAAAAAAGAAGATGTAAGCCAATATTTAGATGAAGTAGATAGTTTTTCCAATAAATTAAAAAATTTTAGACTTGGCAAAGACTATTCTCAATTTATGAGGCTTCTAATTCCCACTTACAAAACTAGTATTACCAGAGTTCAAAGTAATTTCGAAAATATATATTCATCCTCAATAAAATTTATAAATAAGCACAACGAATATAAATTTTATAGAAATCAAGATATTGATTTAAATGGATTTTACAACACAAAAAACGCCAATAAAGAAAAAGTTAAGGAATTAATATCCGAAGCGATTAACTTAATTAACAAAGAACATTCAATAACTGCTGATAGTAAAAAACAACTTATTAAGCATTTAGAATTGTCATTAACGAACTTAGATAATAATAATCCTGATTGGACTAAAGTAATTGGGCGGGTAAAAGAAATTGTTATTATAATTAGTGCTTTAACTACTATAATTGGTAATACTTCTTCGCTTTTTGAAGCTAAAGAGAGATTAGAACAAACCTCAACTATAATACAACAAACCTCTGTGAATATAAATCATACTACAATTAATAAGACCTTTCTACAGCAAAATATTGAACAATTGAATAATGTGAATAATATTTTAATAGGAAATTCAGATAAAAACTAAAAATAAGATCTTAATATTAAAAGAAAAGTTGGTGAGCTGATGACCAAAGCTAAGTTTTAAAATTACTCTATTTGAACTATTCTGATATTTAAAATTTAGCATCTAACCAGATTGCAATTAAAGAACTTAATTAGTCTATATCTTACCATAAATATTTCGATTTCCGATCAATAACGCAAAAACTCAGTAACCACAATCCCCATGGAAGAAAACTTTGATAATTTTAAAATATCCAAACAATTGCATTACGCGATTGAAGATATGGGTTTTAAAAAACCGACACAGATTCAGCAGGAAGCATTTTCGGTAATACGCTCGGGTAGGGACGTGGTGGGCATCGCCCAGACCGGTACCGGAAAGACCTTTGCTTATATGCTGCCTTTGCTTCAGGGCTTGTCGTTTTCAAAACAGGACAACCCACGTATTTTGATCTTGGTTCCTACCCGCGAACTCGTGCTTCAGTTAGTCGATAATATCACTGCATATACCAAATATATGAGCGTAAGGGTAAGCGGCGTTTTTGGGGGAGTCAACATTAATAGGCAGAAGGAGGCCGTTGCTCAGGGACTTGATATTTTAGTAGGGACACCTGGCCGGTTGAACGACCTGATATTGAGCCGCACGGTACAGTTAAAGTCCATTAAACATCTGGTGATTGATGAAGTAGATGTCATGCTAGATCTGGGTTTTAGACATCAGCTTACCAATATTCTGGATATGTTACCTAAAAAACGGCAGAATATATTGTTTTCGGCCACGATGACCGATGAGGTTTCACTACTTATGGATGCCTTCTTTATTGCTCCAGAACGCATTACGGTAGCTATGAGTGGAACACCGCTTGAAAATATAGAACAACAGGCCTACGGGGTGCCTAATTTTTATACCAAGGCCAATCTGATCGCTCATTTGCTGGATACTGAAAAAAACTTTACTAAAGTACTTGTTTTCTGCTCCAATAAAAAAAGTGTTGAACGCTTACATAAAGCCTTAGCTGCAAAGAATGTGCAACGGCTGGACGTTATTCACTCTAACAAGACACAGAATTACAGGATACAGGCCATAAAATATTTTGAAGAAAACAAAACAAGATTACTCATCGCGACCGATGTCATGGCCCGTGGGGTAGACCTGGATCAAGTGAGCCATGTCATCAACTTTGACGTACCCAGTTTTCCTGAAAATTATATGCACCGTATTGGCCGTACGGGAAGGGCCGAAAAACAAGGGCATTCTTTGCTGTTCTTCACTCCAAAAGAAGAAGAGGCCAAACAAGCCATTGAGCAATTAATGGATACCCCGCTGCATTTAAATGAACTTCCGGAAGCGGTAGAGATTTCAAAGCGCCTGACTCCAGAAGAAGAGCCAGAAGTGAAGGAAATTTATAACCCTAACAAGACAGACAACATAAAGGGAGCGAGTTTTCATGAGAAAAAAGAAAAAAATCAGAAAATAAACCAAGGTGGATCCTACAGAAGAGAAATAGCTAAAAAATATAAAAAGCCAAAAACCCGTGGAGATAAAAATTATAACCGTCGCAATAAGAAATAATTTTTAGACGTTAATCTGTGCACTTCATCCTTGTTTATAATTCCTTTAATAGTTGCGCTATTCTTTTTTGGTACGACAAAAAAGAATAAAATTCAACGCAAACGATTGATTTTGTAAGAAAAAATCAGATTAAATTAATGAATATTACGTTTTTTAGCTACTTAACTAGTTAATACTTGCTTTTAAACGATATTTTAAGTATATTAACTACGATATAATTTTTTACAGTTTAGAAGTGAGCTTTAACTATGCCAATTTCTGATAAAATTAGCATAAAATAATATTAAAAAAATTATTTTTGAATGTATATAACTGTAATACAGACAATTATACTTTAATCGAAAAATTAATTATTTTAAAATTTGTTTTGTAAGAATTAAACTACGATATTCGCTTTGTAGTTAATAATTAATGACTGCAGAACTAAGATTTATTCACCCCAAATTGTTGAATTATGAATACAGTTTTTGTTTCCGGAACGCTTAACACGCCTGCTCAATTAAAAATGGGTGATCAAGGCTATTTAATAACCTTTAAAATGTCGCATCTTGATGAATTGAAAGATGCGCATGGAAAGCCTAAACAAATAACTACTAATTGGTCGGTTTCCCTTCAATACGACGAAGAGCCGGTTGATATGTTAAAGAAATTGGAAAAAGGAATGCAAGTTCTTGTAAAAGGTAATGCTGAAATTTCTCATAGAGAAGTTGATAATGTGTTTGAAATGGATTGTTTTCTACAAGGCATATCCTTAAATTTTATGGATGCTGCGACTACAAGCGCACATAAAAATGTAGCTCAACCCTTTACGGAGCAACAAAACAGTGCCTTAGCGAGCTAAATAAAATATCTTAAAAAAGAAAACCTTCGGTTCTTTCTATTGGAAGAACCGAAGGTTTTTTTGTGTCCCTGTTGGGAAGTAGGGACTATTCTAGTTTAGTTTTTTAAGTTTCTATAGCATTCTAAAATTACAATAGCTTAGATAAAGGTTCAAGAACATAAATATAAGTGCAGGGGCCGATTCAAGAATACCGTCCTTAATCCTTAACCGTGTTATAAAACCCAATAACATTAAAAGGGCTAGACCAAGAGCTGCAATTGCGCCGAGTAACAGACTATAAAATACGCCCAGTACCAATCCCAGCGCGCCTATTAATTGGAATACTCCGGCTAAGATGCGCCACTTGTTCAGCCCAAAACGTTTGAACTCCTTTTTCATGTGTTCACTATACAAGCAGCTCAGACCGTAGCCCGTAAATGCAGCGGCAGTTCCAACCATTATTATTTCGAGCGCAGTCATTTAAAGTATACCAGCATATACGCCTGCTACAAATAAAGAAAGTAGCAAAAGACCAAGTGAAGGTAGATATTTATGTAATGGATTTTTCACACGGATATGTGCAAATTGCGCACAAAGCATTAGAAAGGCCATGGCCAGCGCTGGCCAAACGACCGGCGAGTTGTACCAAATGCCGGTTACCAGCAGCGTAGAAATAGCGATTTTTAAAGCCCCCACCATATTCCGCACGAGATCAGGCAGGCCATACTGCTTAAATTCCTTTACAATATTATCAAAGCGGAAAACCCAAACGATAATTATGGAAATGGCGATAATAAAAATGGCAATTGTAGCTAATGTTGTCATAGTTTTTTTTGTTTAAATTTAAATAAAAAAAGTTAAACAATATGTGCCGTGTGTTATTTAAACACATTGTTTTTTGAGATAACTTAAGAACCCCGGTTAATGAAACCCTAAGTAGGGATTAACTTTTTCAATTTTAGAAGGCGTACGCAAACATTTGGTTATTTTTACTAAAAATTATGCGAGAAAAAGAAATCAATACGGTGCACATTTTAGGGGCTGGCATAAGTGGTTTGATCGCCGCGTTGGTGCTAGAAGAAAAGGGCTACGCTCCCGTGATCTATGAAGTCGCAGACCGAGTAGGTGGTCGTGTCAAGACTGATATTTACAAAGGGTATCAGTTGGATCACGGTTTTCAGATTCTATTGGGCGCGTATCCTAAAGCAAAACAGTATCTTGATTATGAGGCTTTAGAGCTACAGGAAATTTTGCCTGGTGCGGTTATTTTTTCAAAAGGTAAGAAGTTTACATTGGGAGATCCTTTGCGGGCAATCTCTTTTTTATGGCCTACGCTTAGTTCTTCGGTGGCGACCATAGGGGATAAGCTTAAAATACTTCGGTTATATCTCAAGCTTAAGAATAAAACACTAACGGAAATCTTTGAAGATGAGGAACGAACGACCTTCACATATTTAAAGGAATTTGGTTTTTCTGATCGCATGATCAACCAATTTTTCAAACCTTTTTTTACCGGTATTTTTTTAGAACCGCATTTGGAAACCTCAAGCCGAATGTTTGAATATGTGTTTAAACTTTTTGGTGAAGGGAGTGCAATGTTGCCCAAAAACGGGATCGCTGCCATCCCCGAGCAATTAAAGAATAAGCTGAAACAGACCACATTTAAATTTAATACTACAGTAGAAAAAGTAGAGGAGGAAGCAATTTACTTGAGCGACGGGTCTAAAGTGTATAGCAAAAATACGATTATTGCCACTACCGCTAATAATCTGGTTTCCAATCTTAGAAATCAAGGAACGCAATGGAAGTCCTGCATCAATTTTTATTTTGAAACGGCACAGCGGAAAATAGATAAACCTATAATTGGCCTTATTGCTGATGAAAATGCCCTGATTAATAATATTTTTTACCATAATTCCATCAAAACTGGTCAAAAAGGAGCACGTGAATTATTGTCGGTTACCATAGTAAAACCGAACAATTTAGATGAAAAACAGCTGCTGGAGCGTGTTATTTCAGATTTAAAAAACTATTGTGGAATAGTGGATGCAACATTCCTGAAACGCTACACCATTAAAAAAGCGCTACCTGATCTACCCTCTTTGAACTACGAACTTGCACCCACAGAAACGCAGCTTACTAGCGGTATATTTCTGGCCGGTGATCAGTTATTGAACGGGTCGCTAAACGCGGCCATGATTTCTGGGGAACGGGCAGCTTTGGTGGTCATTAAAAAAATGGAGGGTGGAACGATTACTGGCTAATTCAGGTTAAAATAAAACGCTTGTCTTTTTTGATATCTAAAGTTAACTTTTGTCATCCTGAGCGCACTCGAAGGATAAACAAATAATTATCTCTGCTGCGCTCGCTGGGACTAGAAACATATAAATTTTGTATTTCGGTATTTTTGCGAATAATGTTAAAAAACAATTATGGAAGAACAACCTAACAATCGGCTTCACGGCGTAAAACTTGCAGATATTCTGGATTTTCTAGTAGATAAATTCGGTTGGACCGAACTGGGAACACGTATAAACATTCGCTGTTTTACCCATGATCCGTCTATGAAATCCAGTTTAAAATTTCTAAGGAGAACTCCCTGGGCGCGTGCAAAAGTGGAAGAATTATACTTAAAATCGGTAAAAGACTAACTATTTTACCTTGATTTTCACTAAAATAAAATGAATTCATGATTATACTGGTTCAGATTTCCATTCTTCCACATCAGCTGGATGATAAAGAATACCTTTTTAAAGAAGGGCTTTTAAAAGCAAAGCTGAAGGAGACAGAAGTGGGCGAATGGCGAATTAGGAAACGTTCTATAGACGCGCGAAAAAAACCGGTAAAACTTCAGGTGCAGCTTGAATTCTGGAAAACGGGTGAAAGAAGGTTAGATCTTCCACCGTTTAAGCCCCAAAAGGTAAGCGGGGATCAGGAAATTATCATCATTGGTGCCGGCCCCGCCGGGATCTATGCTGCCCTGCGTGCCCTTGAAGCCGGGATCAAACCCATCATTTTTGAACGTGGAAAAGACGTGCGCGAACGCCGTCGCGACCTGGCCAAAATCAATAAAGAGCAGAACGTTAATCCTGAATCCAATTACTGTTTTGGCGAAGGTGGTGCAGGTACGTATTCTGACGGAAAACTATACACGCGATCCAAAAAACGAGGTAATGTGCTCAAAGCGCTGGAATGGTTTGTACATTTTGGTGCAGACTCCGATATCCTTGTTGACGCGCACCCGCACATAGGAACCAATAAATTGCCAAAAATCATTACCGCGATGCGGGAAACGATCATCAATCAAGGGGGTGAAGTGCATTTTGATAGTAAACTCACCGATTTCCAGGTAGAAAATGACAGGATAAAAGCCATACAGATCAATGCTGAAAAGTGGCAACCCTGTGAACATGTAATTCTGGCCACGGGTCATTCGGCGCGTGATATTTTTTATCTGCTCCATGATAAGAAAATCAAAATTGAAGCCAAACCTTTTGCTTTGGGTGTTCGGGCAGAACATCAACAGGCTCTCATCAACCAAATACAGTATCATGGTGCGCAGGATAATCCCTATTTACCGCCCGCTACTTATAGCCTCGTAGAGCAAGTTGACGGGCTGGGCGTATATTCTTTTTGTATGTGTCCCGGCGGAATTATCGCTCCCTGCGCGACTCATCAGGAAGAAGTGGTGACTAACGGTTGGAGCCCCAGCAAGCGCAATAATCCTTATGCCAATAGCGGAATCGTGGTGAGTGTGGAGCCAAAGCATTTGCCCAATTATAAACCCGATAATCCGTTTGTAAGCCTCGATTTTCAGAAAATGGTGGAGCGAAAATGCTGGGAAGCGGCGGGGAAAACCCAGCGTGTTCCCGCACAGCGCATGCTTGATTTTGTGGAAGGGAAGACATCAACAGACCTTCCTAAAACCTCGTATCAACCAGGAATCGTCTCTGTAAATCTCAACGACGTGCTGCCGCCTATGATCGCCATCCGACTTCAGAAAGCGTTTATAGTTTTCGGTAAAAAAATGAAGGGTTATTTGACCAATGATGCGATATTGCACGCACCAGAAAGCCGAACTTCTTCACCGGTTTCTATTCCGCGAGACGCGAAAACACTAGAACACATTCACGTAAAAGGCCTTTATCCCTGTGGGGAAGGAGCGGGATATGCCGGTGGGATTATGTCTGCGGCTATAGATGGCATTAACTGCGTGGACGCGATTGTAGAAAAGATAAAAGTGGTTTAAGGTTGAATGTTTTAGTTGCAGGTTTAAAATTTGTAGTGAAATTGTTTTATCTGATAAATCGTTTATTTTTTAAAAATTTGAAATTCCCACTGTTCGTCGCAAAATGAACTTTTCCAAAGTTCCAAACTTTGGAAAAGTTTTACGCTGTTAGCTATAAGGCTCGGTCATCTTGACGGTAGGAGAGATCAAACACGCGGCTTGTATTCATGTAGAACAGTAAGGGAACTTTTCAAGCTTCATAATTTTTTTTTCTTTGAAAAATGCCAAATTTCTTCAATCAACATTGGAGGCAGATTCTCGTGTGATCTCTCGGCACTGCTGAAAAAACGGCTTTGTGAAAATGACTATAAGCTATCCAGCCCCTTAAGTTCTTTTTTATCATTTACAGGAAAAATACTGATCGCGTAACCACCGCCGGGCCCACAGACTTGTTTTAATTTTGATTTGCGGGTAACTACGTATTTCTTGATTTCATACGCTTGTGGGTTGGTTTTATAATCTGCATCTGGGGCGTCGCTGTACACGGTTGCTATGTAATTTTGCCCCTTATTTAGAAAATCAAAAGAAATATTGGAAGTCCTTTTTTCCTCATCATTGGTTCTTCCCACAAACCAATTTTCGGCATCTTTTTCTTTACGGGCATAAGTGATGTAATCGCCGGGTTCAGCTTCAAGTACAAGGGTTTTGTCCCAGTCTAGCGCCACGTCTTCTATAAACTGAAAGGCGTCCAGGAATTTATTGTAGGTTTCGGGCAGGTCTGCCGCCATTTGTAAAGGGCTATACATGGTGATGTACAATGCCAGTTGGCGTGCCAGTGTGGTGCGTACGTAAGATTCATTTTCGGGATTGTAAGCACTCACATCGGTTTGAAAAATACCTGGTGTGTAATCCATCGGGCCACCGATAAGTCGGGTAAAAGGAAGAATGGTGGTGTGGTCAGCATGATTTCCGCCGAAGGCTTCATATTCGGTACCCCGCGCGGACTCATTACCTATAAGGTTGGGATAGGTTCGGCGTAGGCCGGTAGGACGCACCGCTTCATGCGCATTGACCATTACGTGATAATCTGCTGCTTTTTTTACCGCATAAAGATAATGGTTTACCATCCATTGCCCGTAATGATGCTCGCCCCTCGGAATAATATCACCCACATAGCCACTTTTTACAGCGTTGTAGTTATTGGCTGCCATAAACTGATACGCGGAATCCATATGGCGCTCATAATTACGCACAGAACCCGAGGTCTCGTGGTGCATCATGATGCGCAGATTTTTTGATTTCGCGTAAGCGGTAAGTTTGGGTACATCAAAATCAGGGTAGGGGGTGAGAAAATCGAATACATAATCCTTAGATTTTCCAAACCAGTCTTCCCAGCCTTCGTTCCAACCTTCTACAAGTACTTGATCGAGGCCATGTTCAGCTGCAAAATCGATATATTCCTTTACATGAGCGGTATTTGCAGCGTGTTTTCCAGTGGGTTTTAATTTTTTATAATCGGTTACGCCCAATTGTACACTGGGCACATCGGCGTAAGCCCAAGAGCTTTTACCGGTGATCATTTCCCACCAAACTCCTACGTATTTTACCGGTTTGATCCACGAAGTGTCCTCATAGGCAAGCGGTTCGTTGAGATTCAAGGTCATATTGGAAAGTAAAATATCCTTAGCTTCATCGCCAGCAATTATCGTACGCCAGGGCGTGTTTTGGGGCGCTTGCATATAGGCCATATTTCCCACGGCATCTGGGGTGAGGTGCGATTCAAAGACCATGGTAGTATCGTTGAGCTCCAGGTGCATGGCGGGATATTCCACGAGGGCGGCCTCATGTAGATTCATGTACAAGCCTTTATCGGTCTTGAGCATTAGCGCTGTCTGAACGCCGGTAGGGGAAAAGGGATATTGCGAGGCATTTGGGGTTATTGCCTCATCCATAAGGCCGCGTATCTCAGAGAGTTTTGAAGTGGTATAATCATATTCCTGCGTGTCATAATCGCCAG
>DRGP01000093.1 GCA_011050015.1 Leeuwenhoekiella sp.
CCGCCTGCTTCGATCTTCAAGAAGTTACGCCCTATACCGTCTGATCGTAAATACTCGTCCTGAAGGCCATACCCTTCTTCATTAGGCTCAAATAGAACCGCACCGCCACCATCGCCAAAAATAATACATGTAGTACGGTCTGTATAATCAATCACAGATGACATTTTATCTGCTCCTATAAGAAGGATTTTTTTATAACGCCCAGACTCTATAAAAGCAGCAGCCGTGGACATGCCGTATAAAAAGCCTGAACAGGCAGCCTGAATATCATAAGAAAAAGCGTTTACAGCCCCTATCTGGGTGGCTATATATGCTGAAGTAGAAGCCACGGGTAAATCTGGTGTAGTCGAAGCCAGCAAAACGAGATCAATCTCTGCAGGATCAAGTCCCTTTTTGTCCATAAGATTCTGAGCAGCCTGAATACCTAAATACGAAGTTCCCTTTTTGGGATCTTTAAGAATCCTTCGCTCTTTAATACCAGTCCTGGTCGTAATCCACTCGTCGTTGGTCTCAACCATGGTCGCCAATATCTCGTTGGTAAGCACATAGTCTGGCACGTAAGCACCTACAGCGGTAATAGCTGCCTTGATTTTACTCATATAAAGTATATTTCTGCGAAAAAAGTGTTTTTTGTAAAAAATGAATTGGAAAATTACTAAATCTTAGATAAACGGGATTGATAATTAACTTTTTTCATCTTTTTAAAATCCATTCGACTTCACCGCGCTGTACTTCACTTTAAATAAATTCCCGAGTCGATCAGTTTATGACCAATTCAAGAATACATTAAATTAAGAAAAGTTCTACAGAATAACCCTTTCTATCCCCGGGGCGTCATTAACGAAAAAACTCCCAAAATGGGAGTTAGCTCGAGTGGTCATGAATAGCCTAGGCTACTTCTTCGGCCTCTGCATTGTCAATAAGGACTTGCCCTCTGTAGTATAATTTACCCTCATGCCAGTGCGCACGGTGGTATAGGTGTGCCTCTCCTGTTGTCGCATCTACAGCGATTTTAGGCATGGTCGCCTTATAATGTGTTCTTCTTTTATCTCTTCTGGTTTTCGAGATTTTTCTCTTGGGATGTGCCATCGCCTTTTATTATTTATCTGTTAAAAAATCTTTTAATTTTTCCCAGCGGGGATCAATAGTTGAATCCTCATTTTCTTCCGCGGGTTTCTCTTTTCTTATACTTAGTTCTTCCAGCTTATCGAGCATATCAGACTGCAGGGTTCCATCTTCAACACCGGGGTGCACCCTTTTTGCAGGCATAGTGAGAACAATAAGCTCATAGATGTACTGTGCTATATTGAACTCAAACTCCCCGTGGGGAATGATAACAATATCCTCTAAATCGTCATTATATTCCTGACCAAACTTTACCACAAGCTTATAGGTGGCATCCAGCGGATGATCATAGGGCTCATTGGTAAGGTCACAATTTACATTGACTGAACCGTGGGCGTGAAATATAAATTCAAGCAAGGTGGATTTTTTAATGAGCTTGACGTTTACAATAAGGTCAACCGCATTAAAATCATCATACTCGTAATTCTTAAAGAACGTATTGTCAATCTTATAATCAAGGTCGTGTTCCCCTTGCTTTAAACCGACAAACTGTATTGTAAAGGCTTTCAAATTATTCATCACTCAACTGCTTTCCTTGACAATTTTTGCATGCTCCATGCAAATACCTTATGCTAAGGCGGGTGCAAAGATATAATTTTTTATTTAGTCAAAAATTATGTTTCCCACTTTTTTATCCCTTTCGCCAGGTTTAACACTATAAAGAATTAGGCCTTAATGATTTTGATTTTCACTCAAAGCGCTCGCGTCTGGATGAACTCGGCCTTCTTTTTTGTTTTCTTAGCACATCTTTAGTTAGTTTTTTATACTCCTTTCGCTTTTTAAAGATGGCAATCGCGGCATAGACCGCCTCTTTAAACGAACTGTGATCGGCGATCCCTTTACCAGCGATTTCAAAGGCTGTGCCATGGTCTGGCGAGGTCCTGATCCTTTCTAGACCAGCGGTAAAATTTACACCTTTACCAAAAGAGAGCGTCTTAAATGGGATCAATCCCTGATCGTGGTATGCCGCGATAATGGCATCAAAATTTTTATAATTCCCACTGCCAAAGAAACTATCTGCCGCGTAAGGACCGTAGGCAAGCTCTCCTTTTTCCCTGATTTTTTCTAACGTAGGGATGAGCACTTCTTTATCTTCCTGCCCTATTACACCCCCATCACCCACATGCGGATTTATGCCCAAAAAGGCAATTTTTGGCTTTTCAACGCCAAAATCCTGTAAAAGGGTGTTATAAATGGTACTGTATTTTTTAGTGATAAGATCTACCGTAATTTTTTGAGCAACGTCCTTTACGGCAACGTGATCTGTGAGCAATCCTATTTTGAGACCTTCGGTGATCATAAACATAAGACTATCACCTTCCAGTTCTTGGTTTAAATAGTCTGTATGGCCCGGGAATTTAAAATCTTCAGCCTGAATATTTGATTTATTTATTGGGGCGGTGACCAGCACATCGATCTCTTTCAATTTTAATGACGCTACGGCGGCTTTTAGGGACTGTATGGCATATTTCCCATTTTCCTTGGTTTCTTCCCCAAAATCTATCTGTGCCTTATCATCAAAAACGGTAATTACATTCACCTTTCCATCTAAAGCTTCTGCCGGCTCCTTAATACCTTGAAATTTGATATTGATGTCAAAATGTTTCAGCAGAAAGCTCACTGTTTTGGCAGAAGCGAAAAATATGGGCGTACAAAATTCAAGGATGCGCTCATCTTCAAAAGTACGCAAAGCAATTTCACCACCTATACCATTAAGATCCCCTATACTAACACCGACTTTTATCTTCTTATTCTTTGTTTTTTTCATTATAAATACCTTTTTGATCTTATTTTAGCCATTTTTCGCATTATCAGATTTGTAATGGTATTGACTAGCTTTGCAAAGCAAAAGTACTTAATTAATACGCAACTATGTTTACAGGAATTATAGAAGATCTGGGACGTGTAATCCAGTTAGAACCAGCGGGTGGAAACTTAGATATTACCATTAAAAGTAAATTGACCCAAGCATTAAAAATCGACCAGAGCATAGCCCACAATGGAGTTTGCCTCACCGTGATAGATCTTAAACAAGATACATACACCGTTACGGCCATTGAAGAAACACGGGCCAAAACCAACCTCAACAGCCTCAAAAAAGGCGATACTATAAACTTAGAACGTGCGATGATCATGGGTGCGCGCCTTGACGGCCACCTGGTGCAGGGACATGTTGACCAGACTGGAACCGTGACCGCTATAAAGCAGCAGGACGGTAGCTGGATTTTCAGTTTTACTTACGATGCTATCTCTGGAAATTTGACTATTGAAAAAGGCTCCATTACCGTAAACGGCGTAAGTCTAACCGTAGTAGATTCGGCAAAAGATAGTTTTAGTGTTGCCATTATACCCTATACTTTTAAACATACCACATTTGAGAATCTGAGTATAGGTGATAAGGTGAATCTAGAATTTGACGTTATAGGCAAATATGTAAGCCGTTTTATGGCATTAAAGCAGTAGTTTTTTTCTTTCTTAAAAAGAAAACACCCAGCACCAATCCCATGATAAGAAGCACCCAAATATGTTCATCAATAGGCATGGGCAGACCTGGCGGTGGCGGTGGCGCATTTTTAGGTTGCGGTGGTGCATTTTGAGAACCCTGAGCATAGATAGTCGAGACTTCTCGTAAGAAAAGTATAATAGAGACCACTAAAAATTTGATTCTAAACACCATAACCGTATTTATCTGCTCTTCCTGACAGAAGTCAAAGACCCATCTTTATAACTGTGTATTTTGCTCTATTGCTTTTTATTTATCTGTGAGCGCAAATTCTACAGCTTGATTATCTTAGTGCTCAATATAAAAGAATCAAAACAGTTAACAAAATATTCACAGTTGCAAATATAGATAGAAAATTGAATAAACTAACTTTTTATCGTTAAAAACGATCTTTTTAACTGATAAAACAAGGAAATTCTTAAAATGAGTATGTCGCTAAAAATTTTATTGACGTAAGCTTACGTAGCGTTTTATCCATCAAATATTTTAAATAGCTAATTTATTTAGCGATTTTGCATTGCTTTATTTTAACTTTTGCTTAAGTTTTTGAAGGAGTTCAATAGGTTGCAAAAATACCTCAGCAATATACTTCACGTTTAAATCGCAATGATTCGTGGATAAATATGGCAAAGGTTTAGTCTGACGTAGAACGAATTTCTTTTACAGTAGAAACTTCTACCGCACTCGCATTATTGCTAAAACTGTTTCTGATATATGTTAAAACATTAGCGATCTGAGCATCATCAAGCGAGCTAAAGGAAGGCATTACATTAGAATACGTTTGGCCATTGACTTTTATAGGTACCTCCGACGATCCTTTAAGCAATAAATTGATCAGTGGTTTCTTATCACCCAGGGCATAATCAGCTCCTTTCAACGGTGGATTTAGGTTAGGAACCCCTCCTCCATTCTTTTGATGGCAAACCGCACAGTTTTGCGTATACACAGATTCACCGGCAGCAATACTCTTGGCAGTAGCTGGATCTGGCTGTGGGACTTCTTCTTTTAAATCTTTTTTTTCAGTTGGGTTAGCGACCTCATCTTTAAGGTTAGTATCGCTTTTTTCTGAATTTTTACAACTTAAAAATGATAAGGTTAAGCAGATTATGGTTACTATTTGGAAAATTTTTTTCATTTGAATTTGAGATAAGGATATGAAAATTAAAACCTGACACATTTGATTAAATGTATCAGGCCATTGCTTAAAGCATTATCAAGCCGCTTTCATTTTTCTCTAGAAATTTGAAGCCTGCGCGCTTGATTGTGCTGTGCTATTTTTATCATACAGAATCCTGTAGATACTCCCGCCTTTGTCATCAGAAACATAAAGCGATCCATCTGGTCCCTGGGCGAGACCTACCGGTCGGTGTTCCGCATCATTTGCTGAAGTCACGCTCTCAGAACCTTTAAATCCATCCGCAAAAACTTCAAAGTCTCCGCTGGGTTTTCCATTCTCAAAAGGTACAAAAGCTACCATAAAGCCTTTTTGTTCCTCATTTCGATTCCAAGAACCATGAAAGGTTATAAAAGCACCATTTTTATACTTCGCAGGAAACATATCCCCAGTATAAAATAACAATCCCACGGGAGCTATGTGTGCAGGAAATGCCATTACTGGATCTACCGGGGTTTCGTCACCAGATTTTTCTCCGTCACCACCATATTCTGGTGCTAAAATGTATTTATCTTTTGCCGGGTCATAATACTGGTAAGGCCAGCCTGCATTATCACCTTCTTTAAGCGCGTACATCGTTTCTGCCGGTAACTCTGAAGATTGTTCTTCAGTATAAAGATCAGGGTACAAACTGTGCAGTTGATCACGGCCATGCATCATGACAAATAACTCCCCTATTTTTTCATTCCATTCAAGCCCAACTACATTACGCAATCCCGTTGCAAAACGTTGCCCATCACTGTAGGTTTGTTTCAGTTTATCGGCTTTGAATTGCCATATTCCCCCAGCGGAATCAAGAACGGGACAAGGCCGCATACCTGGTGAACCCTTAGTTCTATCTTCTTCTTGGCAATTATTTGAATAGGCACCAATGTTTACATAAACATTTCCGGAAGTATCAAAAGTGATTGATTTTGAATTATGCTGTCTTCGATCTAAAAGTCCAGAGATAATTGTATCTGGCTCTTCCTGGTTGACCGGCATACCATCAGCATCCAATTGATATTTGAACACAGCAGAATTTGAACTCGTATAGAGTTCGTTTTTGTACAAGGCAATACCAGTCCCCCCATAATTGCCAAAGCCTGTTTGCTTATCCATACGACCATCACCGTTGCTGTCTTTTAAAACCACAACGCCCATGTTATTCTTAGCATCTGCTAGTTTTGCATAAAGAGTGCCGTTATCGCTTACAGCTATATGTCGCACATTGCCAACGGTATCGGCGATACGTAGCGCACCAAAACCATTGGGCAGGGTAAGCTGGGCATTATCATTATCTGTTTTTACGGCCATATCACCCGTTGGTTTCTGTTGCTTGTCGTTTTTACAAGCGGCAAGCGTAAGAATGCCGGCTGTAATCAGCAATCCTTTTTTAATAGAGGAATATAAATAGTGCTTCATTTGTGGTGTTTATTTTGATGGTTAGTACTAAAATAATTTTATTTAACTACAATGCGAAATTAGGGTGTTCGCCTCAAGCAGCAAATTTTCATTCTAGTATTATTTAAAATTTGGTTACAAACTAGGGCAGCCCATATTCCTACTAAAATGATTTATTTAAAATTAATGGAATAAAAGGCAGATCACATAAAATATTATCTAAATCCATGTTAAATACCTTATGAAAAACCCTTAAGCTTTGCTTTGGCAAATATAAACTGACCCAAGGTTTTAAAAAAATGTGCATTTGAAGTACCATTTATTAAATGGATTTGGTAATTTTTCAATCTATAATTATGATCGCGAAATGTTATTTTAGGCAACACTCATGCACGCCAGATATAGCTTCAAGTTTAAAATGGCATGAATAATCGATAATTAATAATTATTTGTACAAAAAACTAAAGCAGCTTGATGGGCAGCAACAACCAGAACTTTAATTAAAATCAGGGGGATGATCTATACTAATGATTAACTTTAAGGCGATTAGTATTAAAATAAATTATTTAGCCAAGAATATTAAGAACAACCAATTTAAAACAGTACAGGTTATGATTACAGGAAAAAGTTACATAGGAGGAGCATGGAAAATTGGTAAGGGCAAAGAATTCTCTGCTCAAAACCCAGTAACTGGAGAAAATGTCAATGTTTTTAAGGAAGTGGATCAACAACAGATAGAAGAAGCTGTTAGTGGTGCTAATAGTGCATTTGAGATCCTTAAAACAAAGGATATGGAAAGCCGCGCCCAATTATTGGACTCTATCGCGGAAGAGCTAGAGGCCTTAGGACCACAACTTATAGAAATTTGTGATAAAGAAACAGGGCTGGGTGAAGCTCGTATTACTGGTGAAAGAGGAAGAACCTGTGGACAATTAAGGGCATTTGCCACTTTAATTAGAAAAGGAGATTGGCAACAGGCAAGAATTGATACGGCCATTCCAGATAGAGAGCCCCTGCCTAAAGCTGATATTCGGCGTATTCTCCGGCCACTGGGAACAATTGCTGTATTTTCTGCCTCAAATTTCCCGTTGGCTTTTTCAACTTTAGGAGGTGACACTGCTTCTGCGATAGCAGCGGGCAACAGTGTTGTGGTAAAGGCACATCCCAGTCATCCCGGCACTTCCGAACTTTGTACCCAGGCCCTTGAAAAAGCTATTGCAAAAAACAACTTTCCACCCGAAATGTTTGCGATGTTACAAGGGGCTTCTCCAGAAGTAAGCCAAGTCTTAGTGCAACACCCCCAGATACACGCGGTTGGTTTTACAGGTAGCACAGCTGTGGGTAGAATTTTATACAATTTGGGTGCATCGCGACCCAATCCAATTCCTGTATTTGCCGAAATGGGAAGTACCAATCCTTTAGTGGTTTTGCCTAATGCGATTGCACAACGGGGAAATGATATCGCACAAGGTTTAGCGGGATCTATTACGCTGGGTACCGGTCAATTTTGTACGAAGCCAGGTTTAATTTTACTTCTGAAAGATGAACATAGTCCAAATTTTGTAAAAGATTTGACAAAGGCAATTGATTCTATCAATATTGGGCATTTTTTGAACAAAAGGATAAAAACTAGTTTTAAAGATAGTATAGAAAAGACCAAGGCCGTTGAAGGTATAACAATGAAAGATGGAAAAGATGAAAGTGGAAAAATCTTTGAAATTGATGCCGGGCAGTTTTTACAGTCGCCCCGTCTGGAAGAAGAAATTTTTGGTCCTGCAGCAATTATAATTAGTTGTGAAGATATTGATCAATTAATTGAAGTGATTGCAGGTTTCGGAGGTCATTTGACCGGAACGATACACTCTGATGAAGATATTGAACTAGCCAAAGTTATTAGTGCTATGGAGAGAAAAGTGGGAAGGATAATTTTGAATGGATTCCCCACTGGTGTAGAGGTTTGCCCTTCTATGCATCACGGTGGCCCCTATCCTTCATCTACTTTTGAAGCCACTACTTCTGTAGGTACTGCGGCAATTGAACGTTTTTGCACCGTTAAGTGTTATCAAAATATTCCTCAGGAACATTTGCCTTTAGCGTTGCGTAATAAAAATCCGAATAATATTCTACGTATGGTGAATGGAACGTTTACCACAGATGATATTTAATCCACCCCTATAAAAATGGCAATAGATACTATAATTCCCGAAATGGGACAGGAAGGTACTTGGATAGGTAGGTGCTACATTCCTCAAAAACTGGCCTTCCGCGGGGTACCAGGACCTCATGTAATATGGGTGCATCAATCAAATGTTTATGACTTATCCTACTACTTTAAAGCTACAGGTGAACTTATCAATACGCCTTCCTATAAAGACTTTTTAAAGGCTGAAGATCCCAATATTACTGAAGTAGGATCTTTGCAAGATGTTTTAGAGAACTCCTTACATCACAAAAAAGATACAACCAAACCTTTTTTATTATCTCCAAATGATACGCAAGCTGTAAAGGCGTGTGGCGTTACATTTATAAAGAGTCTTTTGGAAAGGGTCATAGAAGAAAAAGCAAAAGGAGAACCAAAACTGGCTGTGCAGTTAAGGGATGAAATCACTTCGACAATTGGAGCAAGTCTTAACAATGTCAAACCTGGCTCACCAAATGCAATTCGATTAAAAGATGAATTGCAAAAAAGAGGGATCTGGTCACAATATTTAGAAGTGGGTATTGGTAAAGATGCTGAAGTATTTACTAAAAGTCAACCTTTTTCATCTATCGGTTTTGGTGCGGAAATAGGTATTCATAGGGACTCTAGTTGGAACAATCCAGAGCCAGAAGTCGTGTTGGCAGTTTCCAATAAAGGTGAAATAATGGGTGCTACCTTGGGCAATGATGTAAATTTAAGGGATTATGAAGGCCGGAGTGCACTACTTCTGGGTGAAGCCAAAGATCAAAATGGTTCCTGTGCAATAGGTCCATTATTCAGGATGTTTGATGAGACTTTCATCCTTGAAGATGTTAAGACTTCCAAGGTGTCGTTAACTATTGAAGGGGCTGATGGGTTTCTTCTAAATGATGCAAGTGATATGGGACAGATAAGCAGGTCTCCAGAAGAGTTGGTTAAGCAGGTAATAAGTGAGCATCATCAATATCCCGATGGTATTGTTCTTTTCTGTGGTACCATGTTCGCGCCCACGCTAGATCGCGGTGAAAAAGGATTAGGCTTTACGCATAAACTTCAGGATAAAGTGACCATTGCGTCTCCCATGTTGGGTGAATTAATTAATTGGGTGAATTTTGCAGATAAAATTCCGAAATGGGAATTTGGAATCAATGCTTTTGTGAATTTTGCTCTCAAAAGATTAAGTGACCAGAAATAAAATCAGCAAAAGGAGGCATATAAATGCTCAATTATGAAGATTAAAAATTGATAATTTTTTAATTGCGCCAAGTTTTTCTTTATGTGGGATAATTAAAAAAAATTAAGGTTTAGCCGAAAAATAACTTCTAGGAATTTTGCTTTTTATTACACTTTGATCTGATTTGAGGTCAAAAAATGCCGTTTTTTATAAATTCTTCACCGGTTTTCATTTCGATTTTCTCTATAAATCACCTTTTTTAGAACAAATCTTGACCGATTTTAGCCTAAAACAGCAAGATTTTGCTTCCATTATAAACAATTTTGAAATTTTTGTTTTTCGCTTTTACAGTTAGTTTTGATCATTTCATAGAGGTTTTTAAAGCGAATCAGCAATTTTTAACATATACAAATCCTTTTCAAGTTCGGCAATACCAAATCCAATCTTTTTGCTTTCTTTAAAATATTTCTTAAAAAAATTTTGTTAATAATATTTTTTTGTAAAAAAAATAACAATTTGATACATTGCTTATCATCAATATTATGATTAAATAATTATCTAGACTCTGTATTGAGATAAATGTAAATTTTACAAATTAACGTTTAAGTAATAGCTCGTATAATGACTAATGAAAACACATCTATCTTGAAAGAAATGTTTGTAAAACATTATCAGGAGTTGTGCTTGTTATCTTTTAGTTATTTAGGCGACTTAGATGATGCCAAGGATGTTGTACAAAACATTTTTATTAAGCTTTTGCAAAAAGAACAGCATGAACCTTTTAGAAATCTCAAAAGTTATATATGCACAGCTGTGCGCAATGAGAGCTTAAAAAAAATAAGGAGTAATAAAAAAACCTATAGTGTAAACTATTACGCTGCAGAGAATCCATCCTTTGAAAATGAACTCATACAGGAAGAAATTTCCGAAAGGATATTAAAAGAAATAGAAACTCTGCCCGATAAAAATAGAAGCGTCTTTAAGCTTTGTGTACTAGAAGGGATTAAGTATGAAAATGCCGCAGAAATACTTGGAATTACCGTTAATACCGTGAAATATCATTTAAAGAAATCCTTTAAAATACTACGGGTAAATTTAAAGGATATCTATTTATTGATCTTATAACTAAGATATTTTCAAAAAATTATCAAAAATTATCAAAATATCACTACCCGCTTTCTTCCTTTTTAGGTCTTATTAGAAAAGGGGTGCTTTGCTTCTTTAAATTAAGAACGTTTTGATAGTAAAAATAATCTTCAAAAAATTAAGGGGCCATTTAAATAAAGAAGAGGAAATTCTTTTTAAAAAATGGTTGGCCAGTAATAAAGAAAATCCTCTAACCTATAAAAGGCTAAAAGACTATCAGCATTACTATGGCAAACTTCCCAATATACATAATCTAAATCCCAACGAGGCATGGGAGGCAATCACTACCGCACTACAAAAAAATAAATCAAAGAAGCACCCTAGGAACTTCAATTCTGGATTACTACGTTATGCGGCGATATTCATCGGTGTAGTGGGAAGCGTCATTTTTTATAGATCATTAGACCGCAATGCAGGTATATCACCTCAACAAGATTCGACCAAAATAATTTTAGAACTAAGCAACGGTGAAACACAACTGCTTTCTCAACAGGGCACTACTACAATTTTAAATTCCCATGGTCAAGTCCTCGGTAAGGAAGGAGATGGTATTGTTGATTACACACAAAATGAAAGTAAGGCAAATGAAAAGGTAGTGTTGGAGTACAATACGATTAACATACCAAATGGAAAAACATTTAAAATTGTACTATCTGATGGAACTCTAGTATACCTAAATTCAGGATCCTCATTAAAATATCCCACAAAATTCCTCCCTGGAAAAAAAAGAGAGGTAATCCTTACCGGCGAAGCATTTTTTGATGTTCAAAAGAATGAAAACAGTCCATTTATTGTAACCTCAGGTAATATGGGTATTCGAGTATTGGGAACCAGGTTCAATGTAAGTTCTTATCCAGAAGATTCTGATCAAACAACTGTTCTAGTAGAAGGTTCTGTACGTCTTTATGAAGCGGGAACAATATATGATCAGGATAAAACGACTTTACTTTCCCCAGGATTCAAAGCAGATTGGGATGATGACCTAAAAAAGATGAGTTTGAAAAAGGTGAATACAGATCTGTATACGGGATGGACTGAAGGCAAATTAATTATGAAAAAAATGAATTTTGCTTCTATCGTTCAGCGGCTACAGCGTCATTATGGTGTAAAGATTAACAATGAATATGAAGCATTGAACGACAGAATCTTTACTGCAACTTTTGAAACGGAAACCATTAAGGAAGTAATGGAGACATTTACTATTGAAACCCCTTTTAAGTATGATATCAATGGGGCTGAAATTCACATTTACAAACCATTAACCGTAAAACACGACCATGCCCATGAAGCAAAAAATTGATCATAATCCTATATAAACAAACATTGTTTTGTTAATGCAGCAACTTTGAAGTAACCAATAATTTACTATATGATATGGAAAATTACAGACACATAAGGTTATTCTTGTCCGATTCAATAAAATTGGGTACAAGAACCAAGCTTTTTATCTTCTTATCAATAACGACCCTTTTTTCCCTACAAGCGAAATCGTTTTCGCAGAAGAAAAAAGTAACCTTCAACCTGGAAAATGTTCAGATGCTAAGGATAATGGAGGAAATTGAATCAATAACCGATTTCAAATTTCTTTATGATATTAATAAAATTGACACTTCGGTAATAGAATCAATCAAAGTAAAAAATACTCCGCTTGATGATGTCCTTGCCATTCTTTTTAATGGTTCTAACGTCGATTTTATTTTTAAAGGAAATCAAATTGTATTAAAGCTAAAACCAGAACTTCCAGACAAAGGACTGGGTGAACAGAATAAGAGAAGGGCTGAAACCACCCCGGTTCAGACAATTATTACAGGAACCGTAACCGATAGTAACGGCTTGCCAATTCCCGGAGTTTCGGTAGTTGAGAAAAACACGACCAATGGTACCGCAACTGATTTTGACGGTAATTATTCAATTACTCTGAATCAGGCAAATGCAGCATTGGTTTTTAGTTTCGTTGGGTTTGCAACGAAAGAAGTCGCTGTGCCGGATTCTGGTTCTTTAAATGTTACGATGACAGAAGATACACAAAATCTTGACGAGGTTGTGGTAACTGCGCTGGGGATAAAACAAGAGGTCAGAAAATTAGGTTACTCGATTGCCTCAGTTGATGCTGAAGAAGTAAACATAAATCGTTCATCAAATTTCATGAACTCCTTACAAGGTAAGGTAGCTGGTGTTAATGTATCTGGTCTAAGTACCGGTCCGGGTGGATCTTCTAAAGTTCGTATTCGGGGTCAGTCTTCCATATCCGGAACTAACAATCCATTGATAGTGGTCAACGGTGTTCCTATTGATAATTCCAGTTTTGGGACCAGTATAGGAAGCAGCAGCAGTGAACTGGGCACAAATAGCGGCGGTGTAACTTCAGACGGTGGAGATGGCTTCTCCAGTATCAATCCTGACGATATTGAAAGCATGACCATTCTTAAAGGTGCTACAGGCGCTGCATTATACGGTTCCCGTGCAAAAGATGGAGTCATTATGATTACAACCAAAACCGGGGGAACGGGTAAGGGTATCGGGGTTAGCTATACCATAAGTATGGCGAATCAAAACCCTCTGGATTTTACTGATTTTCAATACGAATATGGACAAGGGGAGAACGGGGTTAGACCAACTTCGCCAAATCCCACCTCAGGCCAATGGTCATTTGGTGAAAGGTTTGAACCGGGATTGACCCAGGTATTGTTTGATGGTATTGAAATTCCCTATGTGCCTGTTTATGATAACATCAAAAAATTCTACCGCCAGGGATTAGATATAACCAATTCAATTTCTCTTTCTGGGAACGGTGAAAATGGTGGCTTTAATCTTTCTCTGTCCAATCTGGAGAGCACTGGTATTACACCCAACAATAAATTTGAACGGATCAATGTTAGTTTGGCAGGCAATTACAACCTGACGGAAAAACTTTCATTTGCTACGAGTATTAATTACTCCAATGAGCTGAATATTAACCCTCCTAACGTAGGTCAACAGGATAATACAATCTCAGTATCCCTTTATAATCTAGCCAACTCGATGCCACTGGATTTGCTGGATGCAAACAAGTTTGATGAAAATGGTAATGAATACGTATACTCTCGTTTCAGAAATAGGACCAATCCTTATTTTACATTGAGTGAACAATTCAACACCATCAGGAGAGATCGTATTTTTGGGAATGCCTCCCTAAAATACAATTTTCTTCCCTGGTTGTTTGTACAGGCAAGAGTAGGACAAGATTACTGGTCAAGAGACCAGGAGTATAACGGTTTCCCAACGGGCCAGGCGGCAATAGGACCGGCACCTGAAGGTTTCGTCAATGGTTCTTATACCCAGGAAGTGCGTAGGTTCAGGGAGACCAATATCGACTTTTTATTTTCGGCAGATACTGATTTAAGTGATGATTTTGGTCTTGCCGTCCTCTTTGGTGGGAACCGATTATACCGTAGGGCAGACCTCAACAGGGTAAATGTTACTGACTTTGTAATACGCGATCTGTACACCGTACAAAACGGGCGTGTAAAGGATCCCATTTATAATTTATCAGAAAGGGCTGTCAATTCATTATATGGGTCTGCCGATCTTTCCTTTAAAGAAACTTTATACCTAACGGGAACTTTACGTAATGACTGGTTTTCAACGCTTTCTCCAGCAAATAGAAGTATTTTATATCCTTCTCTATCGGCCAGTTATGTTTTTTCAAATAACCTGAATAGCGACTGGCTAAGCTTTGGTAAGTTAAGGGCCGCTTATGCAGAAGTGGGTAGTGATACAGATGTGCCCCCTTACTCAAACACGTTGTTCTATAACATAAATGCTAATTTCTTTGCAAATTCTAATGGTCAACTGCAACCGGTAGCCGGTCCGAATACGAATACCTTGCCTAACACGAACCTGAAGCCAGCACGTGTGACCGAAACAGAATTAGGATTAGATATACGTATGTTCAAGAGCAGGGTAAACCTTGATCTGAGTGTTTATCGTAAAAGCACTTTTGACCAGATTATACCTGCACAGATTTCAAATACCTCTGGCTTTGTAAGTACCTTGATCAATAGCGGGGAGAGTAGAAGCGACGGTGTCGAGGCTCTTTTGACACTGGTACCCGTAAAGAATGACAATTTTCAATGGGATATCACCCTTAATAATTCCTATAACAAAACTAAGGTAATCAGTCTACTCAGTGACGAGCAAGGGGAGAGCATCTTAGTGGGTACACATGCCTTCAATGGGTTCTTGTTTCAGGTTGTAGGTAAGGAAATAGGGCAACTGGCTGGATTTGGCTTCAAAAAAGATGAACAGGGCAGACAGATATTTGGATCGGATGGCAGACCATTGAGAACAGATGAAATTGTTTTTTTTGGTAGCGCCCTGCCCAGGTGGGTAGGTGGTATTACCAATACTTTTAGATATAAGGACTTTAATGCTTCTTTTCTTATTGATTTTAAATTAGGGGGGAAAATGATTTCAGGTACAAACTTTAATGCGGTTAGGCATGGTCTTCATAAAATGACCTTACCCGGAAGAGAAACCGGGGTAGTTGGAGAAGGTGTCAATGAGGCCGGTCAACCTAATACAGTTGCAACTCCCTCGCAAACGTATTGGGAAGTGGTACGTTCACAGCAATTGATAGAACCCATAGTCTATAATAGCGGGTTTTGGAAATTTAGACAACTATCTATTGGTTATAACTTCCGTCAATTCATTCCTGAAAATTCTCCACTTCAATCGGTAACATTAAATGTATTTGCCAATAATCTTTTCATTATAAAGAAATGGGTACCTAACATTGATCCAGATTCCTTTGGTTATAGTTCAGACAATGTGTCCGGTCTAGAATCTACAGGAGTACCTACCACAAGAAGTATTGGGTTTAACCTAAACTGCAAATTTTAAAGAAAAAAGATCATGAAAAATATATACAACAGTTGTTTCGCAATTGCTTTGGCCTTTATGACCTTATCCTGTGAAAATGATTTTGAAGAAATTAATACTAATTCGGTAGATCCCACGAGTGCAAGTGTAAATCCGGTATTTTTACTGAATAATGCCATAATTAACACCTCGTTTTCCAATGCGCAGTTAATATATGATCTGGGAATCGTACAACAGGTTATTTCCCCAAATTCAGGTGTTTTGACAGGTGCCAATTATAATCAGGATAACCGGGATGTAACCGATGATCATTGGGTAAAATACTATGAAAATGTCATCAAGAATACTGGTGATATTATAGGACAATTACAACTGGAAGATGCGCCAGAGCGTCCCAATCTTCTAAGTATGACCAGGTTGGTTAAAGCTTTGACATTTATGATCCTTACAGATGAGTATGGGGATATTCCATACTTTGAAGCCGGTCAAGGGATCTATGAACAGATCGTTCTGCCAAAATACGATGCTCAAGAGGATATTTACCTAGATTTAATAAAGGAAGTTAGGGAAGCGGTTGCCGGTTTCAACGGGTCTGCAATAATGGAGTCGGGAGAAGTGATGTACTCTGGTGATATTTCAAAATGGCGAAGATTCGGTAATTCCCTATTGCTTAGATTAGGAATGCATCTTACAGAAGTAGACCCTGCTCTAGCGCAACAAGTAGTAAGTGAGGCTTTTGCGGCGGGCGTAATGCAGTCTAATGAGGATAATTATGTGGTACGCCATGATAATAATTATAGCAACAATAATGGTGCACTTCTAAATGCTACAGAGGCAAATAACCTATATCTTGTGGATACCTTTGTTGATTTTCTCTCCCAAACCAATGATCCCAGGTTAGGTGCGTTGGCAATCAGATATACCAATGCCGCTTCCGGCCCAGACCAGACACAGGATAATGGTTCTACAGATCCAGATAATCAAATTGGGATGCCTATGGGTTATGATAATGGAACAATAGGCACTGTGACTCAGAGTTTGGGACTTCCCAGCTTTTATGCCTTTTCCCAAATTGATCGTTACCGGGTAGCACGGCAAGCAGCGCCCATGTTTGTCGTAACGCATGCCCAAACGCAACTATTACTCGCAGAAGCAGCAGTAAGGGGCTGGATTTCAGGAAATCCCACAGTGTATTATAATACAGGCGTAAGAGCTCATATGGAATTGATGGTGCAATACGATACTGCTTCAGAAATTCCTGCCGCTGATATAGATACCTATCTAGCTGAAAATCCGTTGAATCCTGCTAATGCCTTAGAACAAATTGGGGAGCAGTACTGGGTAGCTTGTTTCCTAAACGGACCAGAAGCTTTTGCTAATTTCCGAAGGACCGGTTTTCCAGTTTTAACTCCTAATTCCTATCCATCTCAGGACATTTCAGGAGACTTTATCAACAGACTTACTTATCCAAATTCAGAAGTAGCTACAAACAGCAGCAATTTGAGTGAAGCTGTCTCTAGAATGGGGGCGGACAATTTAGACACCAAAGTTTGGTGGGATGAATAGCCTCATAAATATCGCACGAACCATTACATGTAATAAAAATAAATTGGCATTAAGCATTTATAAAACAGCATATTAATCACAAAAATAGCCTACCATGGAAAATAGATTACAAAAATTGATCACGAAGTTCAAAAAAGAGGAAGATGATTATTCTGAAAATAGGAAAGCAGAAATGAATCATCCAAATACGACAAACGATAGAAGGAATTTTTTAAAGAAAACAGCATTGGGTGGTATTGGGCTATCAAGTTTTGCCGGCTATTCCTTTCAAGATACGGTGGCCCATACTACAGGAAAGGTCAACCGGGCCTCTGCACCATCAGAATTGAAAATAACCGATATGCGTTATGTATTGACTAGAGTGATGGGTGGTACCGCAATTATCCGTATAGACACAAATCAAGGAATATACGGCCTTGGAGAGGTAAGGGATGCCGCTGATGTACGGTATGCGCTGATGTTAAAAAGTCGAATTCTAGGGGAAAATCCATGTAATGTCGAGAAGATTTTCAAGAGTATCAAACAGTTTGGCGGGCCTTCACGGCAAGCTGGTGGCGTTTGTGCGGTAGAAATGGCGTTATGGGATCTTTGCGGCAAGGCTTATAATGTTCCCGCCTGGCAACTACTGGGTGGTAGATATCGGGATAAAGTACGTATGTATGCAGATACCCCAGAGGCTAAATCTCCTGATGAACAAAAAAAACTTATCGATTTCCGTGTCAACGAACAAGGATATACTTGGCTTAAAATGGATGTTTCCATTGGAGAATTAAAAGGAAAACAGGGCACCGTCGTAAACGGCAAGTTTTGGGAAGATAAGAATGGCAATCTGAACCAATGGGGTGATCGAAGAAATTATATGAACTATGGCAATACGATGCATCCTTTTACTCAAATTCAGATTACTGAAAAAGGTCTGGAGGAATTACAACAAGTGGTAGAGGATGTACGAAACATGGTAGGTTATGAAATTCCCATTTCAACAGATCATTATGGCCATTTTGACTTAAACAACAATATACGTTTGGCCAAAGCCTTAGAAAAGTACAGGTTAGCCTGGTTTGAAGATATGGTGCCTTGGCAATATACAGAACAATGGAAAACCATTACCAATTCCATCGAAACACCTACCACCACCGGTGAGGATATTTATTTATTGGAAAATTTTAAGCCCTTGATAGAACAACGTGCCGTTGATATCATTCATCCGGACCTGGCTTCTTCAGGAGGACTTCTGGAAACCAAGCGCATCGGTGATTATGCTGAAGAATTTGGGGTGGCCATGGCCATGCACCAAGCAGGAACACCGGTATCATTTATGGCAAATGTGCATTGCGCCGCAGCAACACAAAATTTCTTAGCGTTGGAGCATCACTCGGTAGACTTACCCTGGTGGGAAGATTTGGTGAAAACTGTAGGCGGATTCAAAATGATTGACAAGGGTTTTGCTACCGTTCCGTTAACAGCGCCAGGTCTTGGAATTGAACTTAACGAGGAAGTGTTAAAACAGCATATTGACCCAAGGGATAAATCCTATTTTGCCCCAACTAAAGAATGGGACGAACTTAAATCCCACGACAGGACCTATAGTTAAAGAAGATGTGCATCCCCCTGCATTAAAAATGCAGGGAGAAAAGAAACTTAAAAATTAATTCTTATGCTGAGAATAAATTTTTAGTCCGAATTTGGCAAGCGAGTTCCACATCATTAAGAGTTCATTGCCATACTTATAACAAGCATTTAAGTAGTAAAAATATTCCTTAGAGGAATACCAAACAAGAACAGAAAATGAAGAATATTAAATTAATGACATTATTATTTTGCTTTCTTGGTTTTTATCAAGTAAAAGCACAAGGGGTTACCGCAACCCCGGAACAAATAAAAGAACTAACTTCTAATTGGACGGGAGAACGTTTTGATGACGGGAGACCAAAAGTTTCTGATGCCTTATTGGAGCGAATGAAAAATATTCAAATTGAGGAGGCATGGGGCTTTTTGAGAGGAAAAGGTTATAACAATCAATATGAAGGCCAATGGGAAATCATTCATCCCGAAAGTGCCATGACAGGTAGGGTAGTTACAGCCCAGTACATGCCCTCAAGACCAGATTATCAACGAGTTGTTAAACTTAATGGGGCTAAGGAGAATCGTGATACCATTGGTGGAAGCAATTCGTGGCCTATTCAACAACTTGTTTCTGGAGATATATACGTAGCAGATGGATACGGTAGGATCATAGATGGGACACTCATAGGTTCTAATTTAGGAAATGCTATTTATGCTAATTCTGGCAATGGGGTTATTTTTAACGGAGGTGTTCGGGATGTCGCCGGTCTCCTGGATGTAAAAGGTTTTAATGGATGGCACAAAGGTGCCGACCCTTCTTATTTGCAAGAGGAAATGTTGACGAGCATCAATATGCCCATTCGAATTGGCAGGGCTACAGTTCTACCGGGTGATGTCGTATTGGCGAACCAGCATGGCACTATTTTTATTCCTTCCTATTTGGCTTCGGAATTGGTACTTTCTTCAGAAATAGTTGGTCTTAGAGACCGTTTTGGATTTCAAAGATTACGTGAAAAAAAATATACTGCAGGCCAGATCGATACCAGGTGGACTGAAGAAATAAAAGATGATTTTGAAAATTGGTTAAAATCGTACCCGGATAACCAATTGCCCATGACCAGAAAAGAACTCAACGATTATATGGCTTCTAAAAAGCAAAAATAATTTGATGAATCAAAGCTTATAATTTTACTATGAAAAAACAACATTTAGTTTATCGAAAATTAAGATCAGGAATATCATTATGTATGGTATTAATATTTATGTCATGTGCGTCAAACAATATGCTAGCTCAAAATGATAGTAAAGTAAAGGGAGAAATTGAAAATTCAGTCACTCAATTATATACTGCAATGGTTGAAAGAAACAAGGATTTACTTGAAGATTTAACCATGGAAAAATTAACCTATGGTCATTCTAGCGGTAAAGTTGAAAATAAATCGGAGTATGTGGATGGTGTAATAAATGGATCTTTTCAATTTTCATCAATTACACCTGTTAATCAAACTATAACAACATCGGGAAAGGTAAGCATCGTCAGGCATATTTTTAAAGGCGAAGGCACAAATAACGGCTCACCAGCAGAGGTGAATATTGGATGTGTGCTTGTTTTTCAAAAGCAAAATGAAGGTTGGAAATTACTGGCTAGACAGGCATTTAAACTCTAATTCATTAGACAGTGAAAAAAATAAATATATATTCGTCTTCTTTGGCCTTAGCGGCTCTATTGTTTATCGTTATCATCGGCATGATTCTTACAGGGAATCTAGAACATGCTGGCCTTTTGATTCTTGGTTTTTTTGCATCGCTGGCCCTGGGCTTTAATGGCTACAAAAAAACGAAAGGCTTGATATTTACCACTATGATTTTTGCTGGGGTTACCGGGGCGCTCTATTATCCCCAATACTTTACTAATATCAAGGATTTTCAATTCACGGTACTTATAATACCGCTCATTCAGATTATCATGTTCGGCATGGGCACAACGATGAGTATTAAAGATTTTGCCGTCGTATTTAAAGCACCTAAGGGGGTTATCATTGGGGTTACTGCTCAATTGCTCGTCATGCCTCTAATGGGTTATTTTTTAGCCCAAATAAGTAACTTTCCACCAGAAATCGCAGCAGGAATTGTACTTATAGGCTGTTCTCCCAGTGGGGTCGCATCTAATGTTATGGCATTTTTAGCCAATGCAAATGTTGCTCTTTCAATAACTATCACATCAATAGCTACGTTATTAGCGCCCTTTTTAACACCGCTTATGATGAAAATCTTTGCGGGCGAATTTATTGAAATTGAAGTGCTTGCCATGATGTGGAGCATCGTAAAGATGATTATTATTCCCATTGGGGCAGGTCTCCTTTTCAATAAACTTTTTGGGAGTAGTGTTAAATGGCTTGGAAGAGCCATGCCTTTGATTTCTATGCTAGCCATAGGATTAATAATAACAATTATAACGGCAGCTGGCAGGGATAGTTTATTGGAAATAGGGGGGATTTTGATGCTATTGGTGCTGATACATAATATATTCGGCTATTTTCTGGGTTATTGGTATGCACGACTATTTAAAATGTCTGAAATGGACGCGAGAACAATTGCAATTGAAGTGGGAATGCAAAACGGAGGGCTGGCATCTGGTATAGCCAACAGTTTGGGGAAAATAGCAACCATGGGACTAGCTCCAGCCGTATTTGGACCGTTAATGAACATCACAGGTTCCATTCTGGCCTCTTATTGGCATGGTAAACCAATTGAGGAAAAAAAGGGTGCCATTATAATTGATTAATAACAAAATTTATCCTTTCTAACTATCACATACAACTATGAAAAATTCAAGAAGAGATTTTCTAAAAAAATCAATGATCACTACTGCATTATCTACTATGCCTTTTGTTAACTATGGTAAAACCTTTGAAAAAGCGGTCGATCATGCTCCAAAAATGTCGGCACCTGCTGATCTCAAGATTACCGATGTAAAATGCGGGTACATAAGAGGTGGGCATAGCCTTTTCGTAAAAATATATAGTAATCAAGATATTGTGGGACATGGGGAAGGCGTAGATGCAACGCCCGGCACTTATTATCTGGTGAAAATGCTTGGAGATAGATTGAAGGGTGAAAGTCCATTAAATGTAAATAGACTTTTTGAAGATCTTAGAAAAAGGGGTTTTTTTGAGGGCGCACAATCTGGAATGTATGTTGCCGTGCTCACGGCAATTGAGACAGCCTTGTGGGATTTAGCCGGTAAATCATTGGGTTTACCAGTTTACCAATTATTAGGTGGTAAATTTAGAGATAATATCAGGGTTTATATGGATACTGCGTTATATCAGAATAACCTGCCAGAGCCTAAGGATTTTGCCGCTGCCGCCAAGGAGGCTACCAATATGGGTTTTACAGCGGTAAAATTTGATCTGGATCAGGCCAATGACCCCAATAAATATGATAAGTACAATTGGACAGCTGGTCCTGCCGAAATACAGCGCATGTATGATCAAATGGCAGCAGCACGAGAAGCCGTAGGTCCAAACATAGATATCTGTGCAGATATGCATGGTAGGTATGATGCCATAACCGGTGAGAAAGCAGCTAGAATATTGGAACCTTTGAACATGATGTGGTTGGAAGAACCCATAGCAGCAGAAAACACAGATGCCTATAAAAAAATCACACAATCTACCAGTACTCCTATTTGTGCGGGCGAAAACCATTACCTGGCCTATGGCTTTAGACCGTTATTGGAAGATGGCGCAGTAGATATCATAATGCCCGATCTACAAAAGGCCGGTGGTCTTGGAGAAGCACAGCGCATAGCTAATTTAGCCAACTTATATTACGTGCCTTTTGCTCCACATATGGTAGCATCGTTTCTAGGAGCTATGGCTTCCTGTCATGTATGCGCATCGGTTCCCAATTTTATGATTCTTGAATGGCAGATTTATTTTGAAAAAGATCCTATGTTTAAGGAAATAATAACCTATGATGGGCCTATGGTAGAAAATGGATTTATTACCCTATCGGAAAAACCAGGAATTGGCGTTGAAATAAATGAGGAAGGCATGCGTAAATATGCAGATAAAAATGTTCCTTTCTTCAAATAATCAAAATAAGGGACTTGGTAAGAACAGTTTTTTACCAAGTCCTTGTTTTTAAAAGCTCTTGTATTTGCTCTTTGGGTACCGGAAGTTCATCAATATGTTCATTGAGCCATTTTGAAAAATCTTTTTCAATCTCTTCAGACCATCGATTATCTATTTCACCAGCCGTATATTTTTGTTCACGTAATTTTTCATGACCAAACATATCCCTTAAACGCACTATTTCAGAAGTTTTTACCACGCGTTCCGCAAGGTGCGGAGGTATAAAAATAACGCCCCCATCGCGGCCCAGTACTATATCACCAGGCATAACGGTCGCCATGCCTATTCGCGTAGGGGTGTTGATTCCAACTAATGTGGTGTTCAATTGGCCATCGGGATCATTTAAATGATGGGAAGGGTGGTAGCTCCTAAAAAAAGAAGTAAATCCACCTATTTCCTTAAGTCCTGCAATATCCCTTATGGCTCCATCATATACAATTCCATTACCGGTTTTGGCATAGATAGCGTTACCAAGGTTGTCTCCAATGGTTGGTCCATCAATGTGTGCACCAAATTGATCTACTACGTACACATCACCCTTTGTGAGGAGTTCTAGGGGCCATGAATTTTGAGATTTTATACGCCCGTCCCTATTATGCCCCCTATCATCAATGGCTCTATGAATATCGGGTCTGCCAGGCATAAAGACTGCCGTTACAGCTCGTCCTACAAGTACACTATCGGGATTAATGGTCTGCCAGTCTTCAGAATATTGATACTTGAAATTTTCACCTTTTAAAACAGCCCAAGCCTCTTCAAGAGTTACCATTTTCATGCGGTTTAGTATGGCATCAGATACATTTGGACGGCCATCGTCAAAACGCTCTCCCTTCCATTCAGGCGTTAAAAAGACAAGCTCCTCTTTTGTAATTTGCTGGGAATAGTTAGGGATTGTGATTCCAAAAAGAAATAAGATTAGGGTCAGTTTATAGAATTTCATAAGATTTTTAATTCGTTAGCTGAAAGAAGTAAAATTTAATATGATCAATTTAAAAGTGTATCTGTAAGATAATCATAATCAATGAATAAAACAGCTAAAAAATAATGATTACTCTTCATTATTTCATTTAAAATAAGTAAAATTTAAAAATGAAATATACTTTATCAAATTATGTTGACAAATTGATCAAAAGATAGATATCCCACACTTACTCTAGCCATGCTATGCAAAAATCCTTTGTAAGAGAATATTCAACTTATTAACAATTTTTAAAATCGCTAATGAAATACTGCAGTAAATTAATATTTAAAATCTTTGGAGAATCTGGTAAGCGTTTTTAAATTTTAAACCGTTACCGAAACATAAACTTGTAAGATGAAAATTATATAAATAAAAAAGCCTGTAAATCATTGATTTACAGGCTTTTTAGTGTTATTTGGATTTCTCCAAGCGGTCTGGACGGGACTCGAACCAAGGGAGGGAATGCCCTTTTTTCAGGGCTTTTCGACGGTTTGTTTTTTGTGATTCACCGAATCGTTCACCAGAATTGAAAATTTAACAGTTTTGGGATTTTATTAATAAAGGATAATAGCATTTGCTATCATATGGGATAATCTATCTTTTATTTTAAGCCCTCTTGATTTAAAGGCACAAATGTTAAGGTGTTAAGCTTTCGGTAAAACCTACCTAGATAGATGAAATACTGTTTACCAAATGTTGATCAAGTAGTTTAATATAAAAAGCCGAAAAGCCAAAGTGGAAGCTTGGTTACGGGAAATTCCACATTGTCTGCAACCACATAAGCATTTAGAATGTTTTTGATCTGTTTAGATGTTTTGTCCTTGCCCCCTACTTCAAAAGTGTATTTATCATCGATCAGAAAATCGCCTTTCTTGGGATAAGCGATCTGATGCCCTACCGCAACTTGAGATAGAAAAAAAGTCTCTCTTAAATTCCCTGTATTCGGTGACTGTTCAGAAAAAATAAATGCTAGGTTGGGATTGTCCAGATATATTTTTTCCGGCTTTTGAAGCAGGGCCACACTAATACCAGAAGGGTATAAAAGCCTTATTAATTGAGCTTGTTCTAGATAGTGCAGGTATTGTACCACTGTATTGCGATGAATGCCGCTCTTTGTGGCAATTGCGGTAATATTGGGCTGGAAAGGTACGTTTGCCGCCAAAATGCTTAAAAGTTGCAATATTTTTTTAGCGTTGCGAATGTCGAATCCCTTGATCTCCGCCATATCATATTCTACAATCAAACGTGTCAACTGCTGCAAACGTGTGGCATAACCTTGTTTATCTTCCAATGAAAAGGGATAGTATCCATATTGCAGATAGTCGCGGAAATGCTTGAGGGGCCTGAAATTTTCTGGAAATAGGGCTGCCCAATTACGGTTTGGCAAAAGTATATGCGATAGTTTTAAAGCTGGGTACTCTAATATATTATTAAACTCTAAATACTCGCGAAACGAAAGGCCGTGCAATTGATACATGAGCATACGCCGGCTCAGGTCTCCAGACTCCCTGGCAATGTCGATAATGGAAGAGCCGGTAAATACAATATTCAGCTTGGGGTAAAAATCATAAAGATTTTTGATTTGAACTGACCAGTTCTCATACTTGTGTACCTCGTCAAGAAAAAGGTGGGTACCGCCCTGCTTATAAAACTGTTCGGCGGTTTCTACCAAGGTATTGGAGTTAAAATAAAAATCATCCAAAGACCAATAACTGGCTTGATCAGGGGGAAGCTGTAATTGGTTGAGTCTTTGAAGCAGCATAGTAGTCTTACCCGTACCGCGCGAGCCCTTGATGCCTATCAGACGGTTCTTCCAATTGATCACGGTATAGAGATAACGTCGCCTGCTAAGGGCAACATTTTCCACTAATTGAGCCGATTTTTCTAATAATTGATCCATTGTGCATTTTTAAAAGTGCAATTTAATGTAAATATTGCATTTTTAAAAGTGCAAAGTTGTATTTGTTGATAGCGATGAAAATTCATGAGGTTCTATTCTCGAAATTATACCTTTAGATCGGGAATTCAACGACTGCGTTAGGAGTATTGTGTTTTCTATCTGAACTTACCATATTTCAATTCCTCTATGATTCGATTGGAGGTTAAGAATGGCTTTCTTAAGTGAAATTGGAATCGATATTTTTTAAATTAATGATTCATAGGTTAATATAAAAATCCAAAAAGCCATAGGGGAACGGTATTGGCAAACCCGAACTCTATATCGTCCTTGGCCAAAAATCCATTTTTGACATCTTTAATTTGTTTAGAGGTCTTGTTCTTACCACCTACTTCGATAGTGAAATCAAATTCCGGTAGATAGAAATCCCCTTTGGAAGGAAGCTTTAAAGCTACTTCTGCGTTGGAGAGTTGATTGAACAGAAAGGTCTCTCGGATATTCCCGATGTTTGGCATACTTGAAAAGGTGTAGGCTAGATTGGTGTTTTCCAGAAATATCTTTGCCGGTTTTTGAAGTGCCGAGGTGCTTTTTCCCTGTTTGGTCAAGGTATTGATCAGCATTGCCTTCTCTAAATGATCGAGCCAGATATATACAGATTCCCGGCTTACATCCAGTTTTCGCGCCAATGAGGAAATATTAGGCTGAAAGGGAATGGATTGCGCGATAATACCCAACAACTGTTTTACCTTATATGCGGTAGATTTAGAGTAATTTTCGATAAAGGTCAGATCATTTTCTAGTATTGTCGTGATGACCTGTTGCATTCGTGGAACTAGATATTCTTTGCCTCCTTCTTCCTTGAAAATAGGTAGATATCCATAGTGCAGATACTTTTTAAATAGGGGCAGTGGCTGAATTCCGTTCATGATAAACTCTAAGCTCTTGCTGCTAGATTCGAAAAGCGATTCTACTGGTATTTGGGGGAAATCCTTCGAGGTGGTAAGCTCCAAAAACTCCCTAAACGAAAGGCCGTAAAGTGTATATGGGATTACCCTACGCGAAAGATCAGATTCTCCCCTAAATATATCCAGCGCAGATGATGAGGTGAAAATCACTTTCATATCCTGAAAACCGTCATAAATCAATTTCAGTTCACGGGACCAATTTGGGTATTTATGAACCTCATCGATATATAAATGTCGGCCTCCATGCTGGTAAAAAGTCGTTGCAAGCTCAAATAATGTATTAGAATAAAACCAGTTATGGTCAGCGGTTACGTATAAGGCTTCAGAGGGGCTTTTCCCGCTGTTCCTTATGTGCTGGAGCAGAAGCGTGGTCTTGCCCGCACCACGTGGACCTTTTATGGCTATCATGCGCAGGTTCCAGTCAATTTTATCGTATAGATAGCGTTGATAGCTTGGCTGGTGCTGGTTCCTTAGTAATAGATAATATGCGATGAGCTCATCCATGATATGTAATTATACAATTACAAATATAGTTTAAAAATGTAATGCGCACCTTACAATTTAAATATTAAAATGTATTTTTTACATTACAAATACTATAAATTATAATTCTGATCATAGACAACTTAATAGTCTTGTGTTTAAGATTTAAGTATTGATAACTTTTTAGAAATTAATCTGAATAAAATAGCTGAATTTGTAAGGTACCTTGAGATGTTTTTTTTATTTAAAGTCTTAAAATATAGAACTATATAATTTCTCTTGATTTTTGAAATAATCGTAAATTAAATATTTTTAAGTGTTTCAGAGTCCTTTAAAGAGTTTGTATTTTTGTTAAAAATTTAGTATGAAATTTTCAGGTCACGATACTTTTCATTGCCGATTATTTTGGCTTAAGAAAGGGTACGATTATATATCATCAGGTAATAAATTTAAAGATGATACAGGTGTTTATATTGGTGTAGGAAGAAATATGGTTAATTCTATCAGGTTTTGGTTAATGGCCTTTGGTATTGCTGACGACAACTATAACATTAAAGACTTATATAAAAAACTTTTAGATGATAGTGGATGGGATCCTTATATAGAGAATGGAGGAACACTTCTTTTGTTACACCACGAATTATGTACAAATAATTATGCTTCAAGTTATAATATCATTTTCAGAGAATTTAGAAAGGTTAGACCAGAGTTTTCAAAGGATAATTTTGTAGAATATATCAAAACTCTAGATTCAAGCGTAAATGAAAATTCCTTGGAAAAAGATTTTTCAGTATTTCTGAGGATGTATGGCGAGACAAAAAATAAAATCGAGGATGGATACAGCGGTTTATTAACAGAGTTGTCGTTCTTACAAGAGCTTGGGAAAAATCAAAATGAAAAGATACTTTATCGAATCGAGAATAAATCCCAACAAGATCTTCCAATTGAGATATTACTTTACTGTATATTGACTAACCCTGACTATGGTAATTCAATAAGTTTTAAAAATTTCTATTCGGATAAAAACGGTATAGGTAATATCTTTTGTCTTGACCAAGATGTTTTAGAAACAAAACTTGAAGAACTTTCTGATCAATATGGAGAGATAAATTATAATAGCGAAGCGGGCGTGAAAGAATTGCAATTTAAATCAAAACCCGACCCATTCGTTGTTTTAAATAGTTATTATTATGCATAAGACAATGACTTCCATAAATATAATACGAGATAGTGAAGCAAATCTTCGGTATTTTGTTACGCCTAACGCTGTAAAGACCAGTCAGCATATCTTTGAAAATTTTGACAAAGGATATCATTCTTTTAATATAATTGGATCATTCGGAACAGGTAAATCCTCATTTTTATGGGCTTTGGAAAGATCTCTAAAAAAAGATGAATCTTATTTCGATACCAAATTTAATGGTAGAACCGATTTTCTAAAAATAGTTGGCGATTATCAGTCTTTACGTACTGCATTGTATAATGAGTTGGATGTGAAGGAAGATCTTTCTGGCAATCAAATGCTTTTTAATAAAATCTATGAACGATATGAAAAAGCCAAAGCCAAAAATGGATTATTGGTAATTGCGATAGATGAGTTTGGAAAATTCTTAGAATATGCTGCGAAAAACAATTCTGAAGAAGAACTATACTTTTTACAGAAATTGGCGGAATTTATTAATGAGGCCAGCAGAAATATCATATTAATCACTACACTTCATCAAAATTTAGAGTCTTATGCCTATAACTTAGAAAAAGCTCAAATTCAAGAATGGAGAAAGGTTAAGGGTAGATTTATTGATTTAACTTTTAACGAGCCGGTTGAGCAATTAATTCTATTGGCTTCTAAGGCCATTGATCATCCAAAAGGCAAAAAGGTAAAACATCATACCAGTTCCTTTATTAAAGAGTTTGACCTTTTTAGTTTTCAAGAAGAAAATCTAAAATCAATAGAATCAAATCTCTTTCCATTAAGCGCAATTAGTGCTTATTCTCTCGCCAACTCTTTGCAGAGATATGGACAAAATGAGCGTTCTTTATTTACATTTTTAAATTCCATTACCTTTTCTAAATTCATAGAATCAGGAACACCTTTCGAACTTCCCGAAGCGTATGATTACTTGTTTGAAGAGTTTTACGGATTTATTACTAGTAAGAATAATCCAGACTATACTAATTGGGCCAGTATAAAAAATGCTCTCGAAAGGGCTGAACTGCTTACTGAAACAGGTGGCTCGCTGATTCAAGAACTTTTAAAGTCAATTGGGCTTCTCAATATATTCGCAAAGAAGAGTGCTAAGATTAATCATGAATTTTTTCTAAATTATTTTTCTTCTAAATTCACATTAGAAGACATAGAAAATGCTCTTTTGCTGCTTCAAAAAAATCAGATTATCCGATTTAGCAAGTTTAACAAGTCTTTCAAACTTTTTGAAGGAACCGATTTGGACATCGAAGGAGAAATATCTAAAGCGGAAAATAAGATTGGTGGAATAGATATTCTCAAAAAATTAAGCTCTCATTTCGATTTCCCTGTAATAATAGCAAAGTCTACCACTTATAGAACCGGTACACCAAGACTGTTTCAGTTTTTATTGTCAGATGAACCTATTTTTCAAACACCGAAGGGACAAATAGACGGTTTTATCAATTTGATTTTCACTCAAGAAGGGATCGATCAAGAGAAGCTTTGTTCAAAAACATCTAATTCTAGCACATTGAGTGGTTACTTTACTAATACTGCTGGAATTTTTGAGACATTGTTTGAAATTGAAAAGACAAATGAAGTATTAAAAAGCATTCAAGGAGAAAAAGACCTCGTAGCCATACGTGAATTAAAATCCATTATCCGCAGTAACGAAATACTGCTGAACCATTATGTAATGAATAGTTTATACACTAATCGCGTAAAATGGTTTTGTAATGGTCAAGAAATACAAATTGACAGTAAGCAAGTCTTTAACCAAGCACTCTCAACGATTTGCTTTGATGTATATTCTTCAACGCCAAACATTCAAAATGAACTTATAAATAGACATAAGACCTCTGGGTCTATTTCTTCTGCAAGAAAAAGTTTTTGGACTGCTCTAACAAATAATTTTCATCTTGAGGATTTAGGTTTTCCAAAAGATAAATGGCCAGCCGAAAAAACCATTTACTATTCCCTTCTCAAAAAAACCGGAATACATAGGGAAATTGATGGTATCTATACCTTTTCACTTCCAGCAGATGAAGGTTTTCATATACTTTGGAATATCAGTATGGACTTTTTGAATCAAACAAAGTCTGCTGAGAAAAGATTGATAGAATTTAATCAAGTGCTTTCATCAGCCCCATTAAAATTGAAACAGGGGATTATTGATTTTTGGGTGCCGACTTTTTTGTTTATTAAGCGAGGGGATTTTGCATTATTCAACAGTAATGGTTTTGTTCCTTATTTGGATGAAACTATTCTTCATATGATGACTAGAAACCCAAAAGAGTTTTCAATCAAAAGTTTTGAGCTCAATGAGCTTAGATTAAATCTTTTCAATAAATATCGGGATCTCTTAAGACAGGAAAATAAGAACAAACTTGATACGGATTCCTTTATAGAAAGCATCAGACCACTATTGATATTTTATAGAGACTTAACCGATTATAGTCAAAATACATTGACCGTTTCGCCCGAAGCTGTGAAATTGCGTGAAGCAATTAGCAAGGCAAAGGATCCCGAAAAAACATTTTTTGAGGCATTTCCCGAATCATTGGGATATTCACTGAAAGATTTGGGAGAGGATAACAGCCTTTTTGAAGATTATGTATTTGCATTTCAGAATGCTATTGAAGAAATTAAAAATTCTTATTCTGACTTATTGGATAGATTTGAATTGTTTATTTGTGATGAGATATTAGGGGAAAAGCTAAATTTTGAGAACTATAAAAATAGGCTGCAAAATAGATTCCGATCTATTAAGGAGCATCAGGCACTTACTCGGCACAAGATATTGCTTTTAAGAATTAACTCGAATCTTGATGATAGAGATAGCTATTTAATGTCTTTAGCTCAAGCTTTACTTGGGAAGCCTTTGAATACCATCAAAGATCCTGAAGAAAGAATGCTTAAAGACAAATTTTTTACAATTGCCAGAGAGTTAGATAATCTTACAGATTTAGATAGGGTTAGAGTGAACGATGACGACTTCTTGATGAAGTTACAACTAACTACAGCTAAAGACGGTGGAATGGAACGTATCCTGAGACTTAATCCAAAACAAAGGATAGAGGTTGAAAAAAGGATGATAAAATTATCGGAGTCTCTAGATAATGATGGTAGTCTCAAAATACCTATATTGGTGGCACTATTAAAAAAAGAATTAGACAAGGATGAAGAAGCCTAGACACATATTAGGTATTTCGGGAGGGAAGGATAGTGCCGCTTTAGCCATCTATCTAAACGACCGTTACCCACAAATCGATTTTCAATATTATTTCTGTGATACTGGTAAAGAATTGGATGAAACCTATGAATTGATAACTAGTATTGAATCTTACTTAGGGAAATCTATAAAAAAACTTGACAATCCTGAGATTAATAGTACCGGGGATGACCCATTTGATTTTTATTTCAAATCATTCAGGGGTTATTTGCCTTCTCCCCAAGCGAGATGGTGCACGGCCTTAATGAAACTTAAACCGTTTGAAAAGTTTGTCAATGGGGATTCTGCAATTTCGTATGTAGGCATTAGGGGCGATGAAGATAGGGAAGGTTATATCTCCAGGGAAAATAATATACAATCTATATTTCCTTTTAGAAAAAACATCTGGAGCAATGACGTTCTGCTCAAGTTTTTTGATCCAAAAAATCAACCAAAAGTATCCGAATATTTTAATCAATATTTTAGTGGAGAAAACTTGGATAGAGTCCTTTCATATTTGAAAGAACCCATTTCCTTTGATAGAAATCATAAAGCTGAAACGGAAAAGACTTTAAAACACAAAGTCAATAGCTCTCTCAATGTTGGTATTCCTGAGTTTAACAGAACCGTATTTGATTTTTTAAAGACAACAGATTATCCCTTGGCTTCCGAGATTGATTATGCTCTATTAGACAATGAAGATGTTTTGGTCAGGGATGATATTTTTAAAATACTACGAGAATCTGGAGTTGGCGTACCGGCCTATTATGAGAAGGTTGAATTTGAAGTTGATGGGCAAAAAGGCGAATATGCAAGAAGTCGATCTGGATGTTATTTTTGCTTTTTCCAACAGAAAATAGAGTGGATATGGCTTTACGAGCAACATCCAGAAATGTTCAAAAAAGCGATGACTTACGAAAACGAGGATGAACTATTTACTTGGGTGCCCAATGAGTCCTTAAAAGAATTAGTACAACCACAGCGCATTAAACAAATTAAATTAGGCCATATACAACGATCTAATAAAGAAAAATCTAAATCATCTCCTTACCTTTTAGATATTTTGGAAGGTACAGAAAGGGATGGTTGTAATACTTGTTTTTTATAAATTATGAATTACTCTTTCGAAGAAATTACGATCCGTGACCTAACTGAATGGGTTGAAAGTAAAAAGATAGATTTAAATCCGTCATACCAGAGAAACTTTATTTGGTCAACAAAAGATCAAAGTGAATTGGTAGATACTATTTTAAAAGGTTTTCCACTTCCAAGTTTTTTTATTTATATAAAGCCATCAGGGGAATTCGAAATGGTCGACGGCCAGCAAAGAACCACAACTATTTATAATTTCGTGAAAGGAAAAATAAATTCCACAAATGAATTCAATAAAACAAATTTTGCAGGTGTAAATCGGGAAGTTTTGGAATATAAACTGCCGATAATTTTTATAAAAGATATTGACAAGCCAGAGCTTCTAAATGAATTCTACGTTTTAATAAATAAGAAAGGCAAACACCTCAATATTCCAGAAGTCAATAAATCTGCATATCACGACAAGTTATTCTTAAAATTGGCGAATGAGGTCTTAACTTATCAAGAGTTCATAGATTTAAATTTATTTACAGAAGCTACTGCCAGAAGGATGAATGATAGGGGGTACGCTGAAGAGTTGCTAGCATATCTTCAAGTGGGTGTGAAGGAGAAAAGGAATTCAGTTAAGACACTATTAGAGGATGATATATCTGAGGAAGAATATGAGATTCTTAAGCAAGATTTTCAAAGGATTATAGACAAAATTCATAAACTCAATGCATTTTATCCGTTAAAAAGCACGAGATATAAGCAAAAAAACGATTTCTACACGCTCTTTTCATATATCAATGAAAATATGGATTTAGAAGATGATATAATGTTGTATCAGTATAGAATCTTGTTACTTCTTAATAAAGAAGATAGTGATGGAAGACAGTTTATTCGACCGAGCAATGAAGATTGTGCTCCCTTAAAAGAGTATGCAATAAACTGTGTATCTCAATCGAATTCTAAAGCAGCAAGGCATAAAAGGTTAGATTTCTTTAACTCAATATTAAAAAATAGAGACCTAAACAAAAACGAAACTTTAAAAGAAGTCCTTGTATTTCTTAGTAATATCTACGATCCATCAGGAATTGGAATAAAAAAGATAAATGGTTATGAACTAATTGATTTAGAGCTTTTATTAGATGAATAATTTCACATTTCCAGCAAACAAGACATATTTCAGGGGCAAAATTCAAAATTTTTATTTTAATAAAAGTCGAAAATTTAAATCTTTTGAAATAGATATATTAGATCCTAAGGATAATCTTATAAATATAGATAATATTGACTACTACTTTACCTATTTAACCACTAGTGGTAAGAATAAGGGAGGAAATTCAATTATTTTAAAACTTTATGAAAGTCAAAATATCAATTTGTCTGATATAGAATATGATGAGCCTAATTTAATACTGAAAATATTAAAATTTCCGAAGGCTCTAAATGAATTCTTACAGTTTAAATCGGAGAAGAGATTTAAAAAGGAAATCAGTGCCCTAAAAGAATGTAAAAAAAGGAGATTTCAAAATATAATAGAAATTGAGAACGATGGTATCTGCAAAATATTTAACTCCAAAAAGCGTAAATTCGAGGAGTATCTATACTATACAATGGAGTATGCAGAATTTGATCTTAAACAGTTTTTGGAGGCTAATGTAAATCTTTCTCTTGATGAAAAAATAGGGTTGTGCTTAAGTTTATCTCAAGGTATTGAGGAGTTAAAATCAATTGGATATTATCACAGAGATATAAAACCTGATAATATATTTGTTTCAAATGGAAGCTGGAAAATTGGTGACTTAGGACTAATATCTGAAAGAGAAGACGATGAACAAATTGATAAAGCTAACGAATTTATTGGTCCCAGGGGTTGGCATTCTCCCGAAGCGATGAATAAGTATTTGTGTGAGGGAAAAAACTTTGAATTTTCACACGACTGTAATTTAGATCATCAATCAGATATATTCCAATTGGGTAAGGTTTTTTGGTATATTCTCCAAAATAATGCACCAACAGGAGTTTTTCGGCAACAAGATACATTTATTAAGCAAAATGATATATATCCAATCGTGCGAACGATGCTAAATTATTCCAAGAAAAGAAGGTATGATAATATATCGGAGGTAATCAATTTATTGAAGCCAATAGAAAGAAAATTACAATTGGTAGTTTAAGCATTACTCCCCAATCCCCTGCATCATTTCCTCCATCCCACCAAAATTTAAAATAAAGGTAGAATAATAATTGTCGAAAAGATCCTTCAAATACTGTCCTAGATCAACGTGCTCAGGGTCATCTTTCCCTTCAATATTTTGCATAATTTGATAGCCCCTGTTTTTGGTAATCGTGTAAAGAAAGAGTGTGTGAAAATATACCGAAGTAAAATATTTTCGACTGGAAAATTCCAATTGCTCTTGGTTTGGGTTTTTATATTTGGACTTGAATGTTTTCAGTACTGTACTATCCATATTTACAAAAATACGGGTTAATGTTTCGCCTTGAGCTTCAGGGATCATAACAGTTTTATAGTTGGCGTCTAAACTTGTTGCAGTCTCTACTTCTTCCCAAGAAACCTGATTTTCAGCGTTTTCATCTGGATTTTTGTACATAAAAACCAATTGCGGTAAGCCGAGATTTTCATTTTCATCTTCTTCTTTTGGCACCTTTGTTTTTGGTTTGTTTTTCTCGGCGATTTTAACCCAAAAGATTTCATCAAAATCATCACCAGGTGCAGATAGCGAAACCTTCATTTGAACACTATCTCCTACTTTCAATTCATCTTTTGGGTTCAAGGCAATTTTAATCTTTCCTTTATTAGGGCTGCTTTTTACAATATTAAAAAGCTCTGTGGGATCTTTCGGTAATCCAGGAGCACTCCCTCCTTCGGTTTCATTAGAAGTAATATTTAAAATTGAAATAGTCAAATCGCCAGGTTCTTCTGTTCTATCAAAATAATCATTTTCAACGTCTGTGCTAAATTTGATAGTCTTTTCACCATCCAAAGGGATTTTAGCAACCTCGGTCTTTCCATTGTTTTTGGCATCAATCTTAAATTGGGATGGAAATCTTTGTGGGTTAAAGGGAGTTTCTTCCTTTTTATTTTGATCACCTTTTTTCGTGGAACTTGGTTTTTTCTCTTTGTTTTGGAGATCAAGCTTGAATGTTTGGTTAAGAAGCTTCAAAAGATCTGAATCGAGAGGTAGATTTTTAGTAAAGTTTTTTAGTAAGTCCTTCGTATTTGAAGAAGTGTCGATATCGACCGCCTGCTTTCTTTGCTTTTCAATTTCAGCAAGGCGACCATCTTTCTTACTTAATTGACTTGCCAAATAGGATCTCAAAAACTGAGTTTCCTCTCCATCCTTTAGTCGGTCTCTGGAGGCCATAAATAATTCTTTCCGAAAGTTATAATCCAGATCGGTGCAATCTACGTGTATCAGCAAATGACTTTTGAGTAGGTTTAACTTTAAGGAACGGGTTATGAATTCCGAAGTATAGTGCCCATGTACTTGTCCATTAAGCGAAAAAAGAACAGCCATTGAATTTTTAAAATAGCGATTCTGTATTACTTGTTTACTTCGCTTCAAATCGAAGTCGCGAATCTTTGTTTTAAAAACAAAGCAGGAGACCTTCATTTTTCCAAATTTATCATCCACAAATTCTTCCGAAAATTTATCATCCAAATAATCATCTTCCTCACTACTCAATCTTCTTTTTAAACCGAATAAGTCTTTTACAAGAACATTATTATTCGGATATCTGATTGATGTGTCTTTCGTTAGGATCGGCAAAGCAGGATGAAATAAAAATTCGTTAATGCTTTGATTTAAGTCCTGAGCAAAGCCAGAATACCCTTTTGGAAATTGATAGGAGTATAACTTTAAAACTGTTCCGGTTCTAAACGTTTCACCTTCAAGACCTAATTCCAAACCGGATGTTGGGAAGGACGCGATTTTTTCATCAAATAACAAATACTCATACCAAGTTTCTTTTGCTTGATCAGTTTCTCTTTTTGGGTGTTCGCGTATCAAGGTAAACCCGAAATCCCCTTTATTGTCAAATCTTTTAGAAGCTATTAGCTGATAACGTTTTCGGCCACAAAAAACGATTGCGCCGCTACCTCCCATATTATATTTTCCCTGAACAAAATGGACATTGTTTTTATTTCCTCGTAAGAGGGAAAGAAATGTTGATTCAAAATCTTCTGGATGTTGACCTTCGCCATTGTCGTAAACTATTACAGAAGTTGGATAACTGTTTCTGTTATTTCGTGGACCGCGGCCATCAGCAATTATTTGGATTTCTGTGGCCTGTTTCTTTCTCTGTTTAGCCAAATCCCAGTTATGGTTGGGATAGAATTGCTCAATGGCCTCATCCATTGACTTAGGCGCTAAATTTGATTTTGGATCGATTCCAGCTTCTAAACACTTTTTTGTAAGCAAGGCATCAATCGAATTGGTGACTTTTTCAATGAGGGCACCAATTGGATTAGATTGTTGGTTTTTTACTACACCATAATTGCTATCATTCCCCCCTAAAGGCTTCCAATTCTTATCTTCAAAAATGTTTGGATAGTTAACTATAATTTCGTCTAATTTCTCTTCATCTGGAGCTTTAAAAAGTAATTGAAAAAGGTGTTGCAAATCTGGCTTAGATTCTGAATTGGTAAAAAGATCATTCATAAGAAAAATTGATTTTCAATACTATCAATTTTTTCTTAAAAATCATAGATAATGATAATTTTTTTGATTTTGATTTTCAAACCATTGCTATTGAATATTGTATCAGGTTTCTTAAAACGGCTCCTCATAATTCTGATCGTTGTTAAACTTAACCCTACTCCGACCCCAATCGCCGGGATGGGCCATTGGTTTTGATTTAGGCTCTTTTTTTATTTCATCGGCCTTTATTATCCAACTTTTCGCACAGGCCTGCCAATCTTCAATGAGATATTTCCCGCCCATCTTCCAACCTACGGCCTCATAGTACCAAAAGAATTTTTTCCCTCACTCACCGGCCATTTTCGCCCTTTAAAATACTCGACCACCACTTGTTCATTTTTTGGACTAGATCGTTTAGAGCTGTTTATATGTTTTATATTATGTTTGTTTAAAGAGGCCAATTTTTGGACAAGTGGTTGTTCATTTTCTGGTTGACCCAAGTCCATTTTTTGGTCAACTCTGGCACAAAAATGGACATTCTGATCTTTGACCCTCGGGCGGGGTCATGGGATGGTCGGTAATCCAGATAACCGTAGGCATTCAGTTCGACCATCCGTTTATGATAGGTGGTCTTTGAGCGTATCTTTGCTAGGCGCATTACCTCGCTGCCACTGACCGCGAAAAACTCCGGGAAGCGCTGGCTGTTCCAAAGTTCGAAGAATGCAAGGTAAAGGCTACTGTGGACAGCGGTGATCCTGCCGTCCCCTCTAAATCTTGAAAATGCCCCGTTGAGCTGTGTGATATAGTTGACCTCCATAGTTATGAGTTTTGATTGTTTTCCGTTGATTTTAAAGATTCTTGGATATCCTCCGGCTTCTTTTCCACCATCAGAGATTTCTTTTTGGGCTCGGCCGCTTCAAATAGCGATTGCATCATAGCGGCCGTCGGTCTGGTCTGCGTCCTTTCGATATCCTTTAAAATGGCGATAACGCTATTGATCCTCTTTTTGACCAGGCTTTCCAAAGTCCGCACCTGTGGCTCGATAGATTCGCCCGGTGATATCCCGTTGGCCTCAAAAAACTCCAACATGGCAAGCAGTGTCATGGACTGGAACCTGGAGATCGACCGGGAATATCCCCTGAATTTCTTGGCCACGGATCTCTTGATGCTCAGGCTCTCGAACCGTTCCTTTTTATATTTCTTATCCATTTTTTCGTGAAAAATTTGTTGATTTTACTGGGCTGAGGCCGTTTTTTCGTGAAAAATCACCTGACCAAAACGATGGCAACTAAGTCAATCGCTTTTAAATCATTGAATAACAATGTTTTGAAAAGGAACAGAATATGGAAACGCGGCGCAGCCCGTTACCCTCTTGCTACTCCTTTTTCGTCCCACTCAGGCGGGACGAAAACTTCGTTCAATTTGGCTGGGCGCCAATTGCTTTTTTTTCGGAACAACATATTCCGGCCTGTAAAAAAATAGATGGTACAGCTATCAGCGAAAGTCAAAAATGGGATAGCTATATAAAATTATGTGTATTGTAATTCAGCAATCTAAGATACATATTTTTTTAGAATATCCCACCCCCCTTTCATTTTGAACACTTCTCCAATAATTCTTTACTTTTGAGTGATTTACTTATTATATCCCGAGCGTTTTCCTTTTGGCACCACGCCTTTTTTGATGTTTCTGTATGATCTCGCGCTGTCCCGCTTTTGATTTACTTCCCATAGCGCCCTCGCCGTTACCTTTTTGTTGCGGGACATTTCCAACATTTAAAATTGTGGAGGACGTATAAAAGGTGCGAGGGACGAGCCCGGTTATGCCGTTCGTTCAACTTTTAAATGTTGGTTCTTTGCAGACCAAAAAAGGGAAGTGCGGAGAGGGTGGAGGTGGTATTTCCTAAAAGACTTTCGGGAAGTCCAGAAACATGGGGTGCGGGGTCAAATCTTTGAATGAAATCGAGTTTTCCGATCCTGTTTTACTTTAGAACCACAACTACCTACCTTTAAGTATAGGCTCCTTTTGTTTCAAAATATCCATATCCGTACTGATCTTGGTGTCCAGGACCTTAACATATAGCTGTGTGGTCTTTAAAGAGGTATGCCCAAGCATTTTGCTCACCGTTTCTATGGGAACGCCACGGGAAAGAGTGACTGTCGTTGCAAAGGTGTGCCGGGCCAAGTGCGTGGTAAGGTGCTTTTTTATCCCGCAGACCGCCGTAATCTCCTTGAGGTACGCGTTTGATTTTTGATTGCTGAATACCGGAAGCAGTGTTTTGCCGGCAACCACTTCGGGATGGTTTTCATATTTGGTAAGAATGCCATCAGCCGTATCTAGGATTGGGATGCTACTCAGCGTATTGGTTTTTTTACGTTTTATCTTTATCCAGCGCTCCCCGTTGAGCCCCATCACAATGTCGTCCTTTGATAGCCGGTTCACATCGGCATAGGCCAAACCGGTAAAGCAACAGAACAGGAATATATCGCGCACAAGATCGAGCCGGTCAATGTCAAATTCCTTGGCGACCATAATATTCAGTTCCGAAGCGGTCAGGAATTTGCGCTCTTTTGTCCGCCAGTTCGATTTCCAATGAAAGAACGGATCCCGGTCGACCCATTGGTTAGCATAGGCGATGCGCATGATCTTTTTGAAGTTTACGATATATTTCGTCGTTGTATTGTGGCTGCACTCCTTTTCAGATTTCATGTAATGCTCAAAGCCGGAGATAAACTGATAGTCCACTTCACGGACGGGGATATCCTTTTTCTGCATAGAAAATTGGATATAGCTCGCAAGATGCCTTTTACAGGCCTCGTAGCGCGTCAGGGTGCCTTTTGAATATCCTTTGCCAACAAGAGACCTTATTTTGTCATTGTGCTCTGTAAAGATCGCTAAGAGCATTTTCTGTTCCGCACGAGCATATCATGTATCTCATAAATGCGGGTGCGTATGTCGTCAAGATGGCGGTTTATCATCTTTCCCTCCGCGCTTGAACCCGGAATTTTTCCAAGTTTGGAATTCCATTTTTGAGCGGTCGTGTGCTGGGGTCGAAAACTCGCTACGCCTTTGATCTACTGTGATGCGGGCATAAATTGTTGGGAGGTTTGTCGATTTGTTTCCCCTATTTCTAAGAAAAAACAAGATTGAGAAGGTGGAATACATATCTTTTTGGCTTTAAATTCGCCAAATAAGGTACGATATTTTCTTTTTATAAATGTTAAATAAATCGCGCAAACCTCTATAATTTAACAATTTGCAGGTGTTCTGGTGAACGTTTTTCTTGCAAAGGCGGCGTCCACCGAAACGTTCACCTTTTATATGGCATTATATGCCTTTATATGACACTAAATAAAATAAAAAACCCTGTAAATCATATGATTTACAGGGTTTTAACGCTATTTGGAATATCTCCTAGCGGTCTGGACGGGACTCGAACCCGCGACCCCATGCGTGACAGGCATGTATTCTAACCAACTGAACTACCAGACCAAAAATTTGAAAATGCAAGAAAGCGCTCAGGGCTGTTACTTTCTTGCGGGTGCAAATATAGCGCCTTTTTTAAAGTAGGCAAACTATTTTCACAAAAAATTTTGGCTTACAAAAATTTGCGCCTTTCTACTAGAAAAGCTGTTAATATTGGGGCAAATCCTCTATTAATATCTGCAGGTACATACGTAATATTATATTGGGCGCAGCGTAGTTTTAAAGCCTCAAAATAATCGGATACTGCCCGCTTATAATTCGTTTTGACCGTATCTGCATATATATTGATAAAATTGCCCGTCTCCATATCTACAAAACGTTTTGGAGCATTATCAAAATCAAAGTTGAGTTCCTTATCACCATCATAGGTGTGAAAAAGGATTACTTCATGCTTATTATATTTGAGGTGCTGCAAGGCTTCAAAAATACGATTCTGTTCTATTTCATTCTGAAAAAGATCACTGAACAGAAAGACAAGCGATCTTCGTTTAAGCTTTTCAGCAATAAGATGCAGATTGGCATAAGTTTCAGTTTGAACCTGCTCCTGTTGATCCGTCAATGTCTTATTCAGTTGATCAAGCAACATGTGACGGTGACGGTCACTCCCTTTTTCTGGGGCATAATATTCAAATTCTTCACCATAAATGCTCAGGCCTACTGCGTCGCGCTGTTTTTTCATAAGATGCATTATAGCAGCCGAAGCAAGTACCGCAAACGCCATTTTATTGGGCGCATTGAGATTTACCTCCTTCAGCTTCGGGTAATGCATAGAACTACTGTTGTCAAGTATTACATGACAACGCAGATTGGTTTCTTCCTCGTAACGCTTTGTGTAAAGCTTGTCGGTACGGGCATAAAGCTTCCAGTCTATGTGCTTTGTGCCCTCTCCCTTATTGTACACTTTATGTTCGGCAAATTCAGCAGAAAAACCATGAAAGGGACTTTTATGCATCCCAGATATAAAACCTTCCACCACCTGTCCCGCCAGCAATTCTAAATTATTGAATCCCGAAATACTGTTGAGCTGCGCCTGAAAGTCCATAGTGATTATGTTTGATTACCCCATAATAAAAGAGTTCTCACGCTTATTGAACGCCGTCTACAATGCCGTACTCTACAGATTCTTCCGCACTCATCCAGTGGTCACGGTTAAAGTCCTTCATCACTTTTTCAAATTTCTGCCCACAGTTTTTGGCCAGTATCTCCGCACTCAATTCTTTGGTTTTTAAAATTTCCTGAGCGGTAATCTCTATATCACTGGCCTGACCACGCGCACCACCACTGGGCTGGTGTATCATCACCCGGGCATGTGGTTGTATAAAGCGTCTACCCTTTGCGCCTACTGAAAGCAAAATACTTCCCATGCTGGCCGCAAGACCGGTACATATGGTAGAAACCGGACTCTTTAATGATTTAATCGTGTCGTAGATAGAAAATCCGGCGGTTACATAACCACCGGGACTATTGATGTAAAACTGTATCTCATCGTTGCCCACGGCGTCCAGATATAATAAACGATCTACTACATGCTTTGCGCTCTTATCATCAACTTGCCCCCATAAAAACACTTTGCGGCCTTCTAATAAAGTAGCGTCTATTAAATCCTGTGGTTTTGTTTTCTTGTTTTCCATAATATATATTCTTCGATAGCAATTTTTGCCTTGGAGCTATTTCTATCTATTTTTCTTATTGTTTATTTATGTACTAAAATAAAAAAGGCCTGGCTTTGCGCCAAACCTTTATCTTAATATTCTTTAATATTGATTACAATAATTTATCTATAGCCTCTGCATACACATTTTTTGCAGCAACACCTACCTGACGTCCTACAACCTCTCCATTTTGAAACATGAGAACCGTTGGGATATTACGCACGCCAAATTTTGCAGCATATTCCTGATTTGCGTCAACGTCTAGTTTTCCTATTATCGCTTTACCGTCGTATTCTTTACTTATTTCTTCGATGACGGGACCTACCATTCGGCAAGGGCCGCACCACGCTGCCCAAAAATCTACAAGTACGGGCTTGTCTGACTTTAAAACGGTTTCGTCAAAATTAGCGTCTGTTATCTCTAGTGCCATATTTTTATCTTTTATGTTGAATAATTAAGCAAATTTAGTCAATTATTGTTCCACCGTCGCTATAGGGTAAATTAGATTTGATTATCTGCCAATTGGTCATATTTATAGTGTTGTAGTCTCAAAAACCATTTTTAAATCCATTTCTTTTATTTATTACGGCTTTCAATGGAAAAGGACTTTCATAATCATCTATATATGGACTACTCACGAGCTATGATGTGGAAGAAAAGTCATTTTGACCCAAATGATTGGGGAATAGTACCCACTGGCGAGATTTATATGTAATTTTACCACATGCAGCCCAAAGTAAAGATATATACGGTTGACGAAGCTCGTCAAAAGCTAGAAAATTACTGCATTTACCAAGACCGATGCTATAAAGAGGTGCGCGAAAAACTCTATGGTATGCGTATGATCCCCGAAGCGATTGAGCAAATTACCATACACCTCATAGAAGAAAAATACCTCAACGAAGAACGTTTTGCCCGGAGTTTTGCCCGCGGAAAGTTTAAAACTAAAAAATGGGGAAAAATCCGGATCATTAGAGAATTGCGCAGCCGCGAAATTTCTAAACGCAATATTGATCTTGCCTTACAGGAAATCAATGAAGAAGATTATCTCGCCACCTTTGAAGCATTAGTAGAAAAGAGAATGTCTCAACTCACTTCTGAAAGAAACAAGTATAAAAAAAGAAAGAAACTCGCTGATTATATGCAGTACCGTGGTTGGCCCATGCACTGGATTTATGAAAAGACCAAGGAATTAATTCCTTAAAAGTGGTCATTTTCAAGAGCTGTGCCCACCACGACCATGGTTGCGCCAGCCTCATAAATTTCAAGCATTTTTTTACGGTCTCTGATCCCGCCACCTACCACCAGCGGTATGCTCAGCACATTACTTACTTCTTTAATAATAGATGTAGCAACAGGGTTAAGCGCGCCGCTACCAGCTTCCAGATAAATAAGTTTTTTACCGGCATACTGTCCTGCCAGCGCGGTGTGCAAGATATCGTCAAGGGCATCTGTACGCATGGGGGCTGTGCCACTTACAAGCTGTACACTGGTTTCGTTTCCACCGTCTATGAGCATATAGCCCGTTGGGATCACTTCTAGCTGAGATTGCTTTAGATAAGGAATAGACTTCACCTGTTCACCGATAAGGTAATCTGGGTTACGACCAGAAATCAAACTTAAAAAAAGCAAAGCATCTGCACCGGGCACTACTTGCTTATGGTTACCGGGAAATAATAAAACCGGCAATTGGGTGTGCTGTTTTATAGTCTTTACGCATGCCTCAGTCATAGATCTGGCGCCGGTACTTCCGCCTACGAGAATATGAGTGGTAAAATGGGGGATTTTTGCTAAAAAACGGTCAATTTCAGCTGTTTTTTGACGTTGGGGGTCAATAAGTACGGCAAAAAGTTTTTCACCGTTTGACGCTGCTTCGGCTATCTGACTATAAATATTGGGAACAGTGATTACAGCCATAGCTTATTCCTTAAGGGCATAAACGCAGGTAAAGCCTTCAAATTCGGTAAAAACCACCTTATAATGGCTTTCCTTTCCGTGATAATTAATGGTCGCCGTGGTATGGCCATCTTCAAAACTAAAATCAGCTACGTTGATGTGTTGCAAAAAGCTGAGTCCCTTTACCCCATATATTTTATACAATGATTCTTTAGCCCCCCAGACAATGGTAAGTTTGCGCATGACTGCGTCATCATTAGCCAGTGTTCTGTATTCACGAATTGGTGTAAATTTTGACGCGATTTTTAAAATCTTCTCCCGTTGTTTTTCTATATCTATCCCTACCGGTGTGGTCTTGCTTATGATTATTGCGGTAAATTCGTACGAGTGGGTAATGGAAATAAAATTACCGTCTTTAAGATGCGGTTTGCCAAAGTCATCATAATACATATCATGATCCACATAACCCTGTTGGGCCAGCAAATGGCGTATGCTCATAAAAGCGCGCTGGTGCAGCTGTGATTTCATACCCTTAAAACGTTCCTCACAATGACCGGTAAGTTGTACTCCTTCAGTAAGTTCCGCGAGGGTTTCCGCTACTTTCCATATTGCTATGGAAGTTTTTTCATTTACTGTTATAATTTTGTAAAGTGGCACGCTAACTATCGGATTATATGTACTTTTGAAGGTAAACTATGAATTAACAAAGATAAATAATATGTCAACGAAAACATTGGAATACGTACCTTATAAAGTAAAAGATCTTTCGCTTGCCGCCTACGGAAGAAAGGAAATGGAACTCGCCGAAGCTGAAATGCCGGGTCTTATGTCCCTTCGTGAAGAATACAAAAATGAGCAGCCGCTCAAGGGTGCTCGCATCGCGGGTTGCCTGCACATGACTATTCAAACCGCTGTGCTTATTGAAACCTTAATTTCTCTGGGCGCGGAAGTAACCTGGAGTTCTTGCAATATTTTCTCTACACAGGATCACGCCGCCGCTGCGATCGCAGATGCAGGTATTCCTGTTTATGCCTGGAAAGGGATGAATGAAGAAGAATTTAACTGGTGTATTGAGCAGACGCTTTTCTTTGGTGAAGACCGCAAACCACTCAACATGATCCTTGACGATGGCGGTGATCTTACCAATATGGTTTTTGATAAATACCCGGAATTAACCGATGGTATCAATGGTCTTTCTGAAGAGACTACCACCGGTGTGCACCGTCTTTATGAGCGCATGAAAAAAGGAACACTTGCCATGCCTGCCATTAATGTTAACGATAGTGTGACCAAATCTAAGTTTGATAATAAATACGGCTGCCGCGAGAGTGCTGTAGACGCGATACGTCGTGCGACAGATGTGATGCTTGCCGGTAAACGCGTTGTGGTTTGTGGTTATGGTGATGTAGGTAAAGGTACCGCACAATCTTTTAAAGGTGCCGGTTCTATTGTGACCGTTACTGAAATTGATCCTATCTGTGCGTTGCAAGCCGCTATGGATGGGTTTGAAGTGAAAAAACTGGAAACAGTACTTCCCAAAGCAGATATCGTTATTACTACTACTGGAAATAAAGGTATTGTACGTGGTGAACACTTTGAGGCGATGAAAGATAAGACCATCGTTTGTAACATAGGCCACTTTGACAACGAGATCGCCGTTGCATGGCTCAATGAAAATTATGGCGACACTAAAGATGAAATCAAACCTCAGGTAGATAAATATACGATTAATGGCAAAGACATCATCCTGCTTGCCGAGGGTCGTCTTGTAAATTTGGGCTGTGCCACGGGGCACCCTAGTTTTGTAATGAGTAACTCTTTTACAAATCAGACTTTAGCACAAATTGAGCTTTGGACCAATCCTGACAAATACGAAAACAAAGTGTATATGTTACCAAAACATCTGGATGAGAAAGTAGCAAAACTACATTTAGAAAAAATAGGTGTTGAGCTTACAGAACTTTCTGAAGAACAGGCCGAATATATTGGCGTAGAAGTCGATGGCCCGTTCAAACCAGAATACTACAGATATTAAAATTCAGGATTTTGAATGATGAATTATTTAAAACCCTGCTGGTATTAGCAGGGTTTTCATGTTTAAAAACGGTTCTTTTAAGGCTTAAAACGATCAAAAATGACCAAAAAACCCCGCAAAAGCGGGGTTTTTGTATTCTTATAATCTTGCCTTTCGGCTTCATTCTAATTACCCAGAACAACCGTACGCTGTTCAAATTTGTAATTATGTATAGCTTCCTTGATATGTGCCATACCTTCTTCACGGCTTTGAGCCTGTCTCTTATACACATCT
>DRGP01000094.1 GCA_011050015.1 Leeuwenhoekiella sp.
GGATAGATACGCTGAAAACCATGGTAAACGAGAGTGTGACCGATGAGCAATTGGAAAATGCCCGTTTTAAATTTCCTATTCAGACACCGCAGAACAAAGAAGAATTTTACTACCGTAGTATTTTTGAAGAGCATTTTCCCAGCGATGCGGCGGCGCGTTGTGTGCCTCAGGAAGCATCTGTAGCTTGTAGCACTAAAATTGCCTTGGAATGGGATGAAGCTTTTAAAAACATGAACGATCCCAGTGGAAGGGCGATTGCCAATGTACATACCGATGCATATGTGAAAGCCTAAAAGACATTCAGTATCGAATTCAATTTAAGAAAAAATCCCGTGAATTAGAACGGGATTTTTGCGTTAATATGGTTGTTTTTCGGTTCTTTTCGGGGTTTTTACTTCATTGAGGTGTCGGTTTTTGCCAGGTTTTTAATTTTAATATCTTTAAAAATAACGCCCTGTCCTTCTGCCTGTAAGCCGATGTAGCCTTTACTGAGCATTTTTCCGTCTATTTTTATATTGGGATCATAGCCATTGGCGACTTCACCACCTATTTGTGGTTTGGTGTATTTTAAAACGGTCTTGCCATTTACTTTGTGAATCACCAGCGAATCGCCATAAACAATAAGATCGGCTTGTACCCATTCATCCCAGGGAATGGTAGGTGAGGAAGATTCTATGCAATGCCGTGGATCCATCTCACCGCTATAAAACACCTCGGTTCCGGGTGAGCACATATTGCCCGTGGGGCGCGGGTTGCCATCACCTGCGTCGGCCAGCATTTGATATTCTACAGAGAGTGGCCAGTCCTGCTCTTTAAGAATTGTTTTTGGGTCTTGTGAATGAAACATGACCCCACTGTTGCGATAGGTGTAGGAAGGCGCATCCTTCATCCATTGGTCTGTGAATTTGTATTTAAATTTTAAATGATAGTATGAAAAGGGTTCTTTGTAAAATAAATGGCCATAGCGTTCATTAAATTGATCATAACCGTCATAATTTACAGTGATCGCTCCATTTTTAACGAGGAAGGTATTGGCATAATTTTCACCTACTTCGTGATGGTGTATTTTTGGCGTCCATCCGTCGAGGTTTTTCCGTTAAAGAGTGTTTGCCATTCATCCTTTGGGTTTTCCTTTTTACCGTCGCAGCAAATAAAGCTAACTGAAGTTAGGCAAAACAAGATACTTGCAATTGCATTTTTTGAAATCAGAAAGGTTTTTAATACCATAGAATTAGTGGTTTAGTTGAATTTTACTTGCTAAAGTACTCCTTTCAAATAAGTATTGCCGCTTCGGTCAAAAAATGACCTTAAATTTGACGATTTTGACCTCATTTTGGTTATTTTTTGTTCCAATAAATCCGCTCATTTAGGTGTTAAAAAAGCCTGATTTTCGTCCGGAAAACGCCATTTATGACAAATAAACGATCAAGGGTCGGTTTTGCCGTTTTTCTTCACAATTTGTTGATAACTTAAGGCTTTAAAGCACTTATTTATTCGGCTAAGGGCCAGTGATACTTTATATTTGTTAGCTATCCAAGAATTGATTCACTAAACGTTGTTTAAACTATTTTACCTTTTTTGATTTAGGGGAAGATTTAATGGGCGGACGCTAAGTCCAGCCTTAAAATTTAATTTGATATTATGAGCGAAGAAGCGAATAAGGAAAAATATTCGGCAGACAGTATTCAGGCCCTCGAGGGTATGGAGCATGTGCGCATGCGCCCTTCCATGTATATAGGTGATGTGGGAACACGCGGGCTGCACCACTTGGTTTATGAAGTTGTTGACAACTCCATTGATGAGGCCATGGGTGGTTATTGTGACTCCATAAAAGTAATCATAAACGAGAATAACAGCGTAAGTGTTGAGGATAATGGCCGGGGTATTCCGGTAGATCTTCATAAAAAGGAAGGCGTCTCTGCCCTTCAGGTGGTGATGACTAAAATAGGCGCCGGGGGGAAATTTGATAAAGATTCCTACAAGGTTTCCGGTGGTCTCCACGGGGTGGGGGTGAGTGTGGTAAATGCGCTTTCTAATCATTTGCGCGCCACGGTCTATCGAAATGGCACGATCTGGGAGCAGGAGTATGAACAAGGTAAAGCACTTTACCCCGTAAAATCTATCGGGGAGACCGATAAACAGGGTACGGTAATTAATTTTTTGCCCGATCCCAGCATTTTTCAGCAAACCATAGAGTATAATTATGATACGCTGGCCAGCCGTATGCGTGAACTGGCGTACCTTAACAAAGGGATTACGATCACACTTACCGATAAACGTCATCCGGATGATAATGGCGAGTTTGTTACCGAAACATTTCATTCTGAAGAAGGACTGAAAGAGTTTGTTCGGTTTCTTGATGGTAACCGTCAGCCTATTATTGGTGAGGTTATTGCGATGGAAGGTGAAAAAAATGAGATTCCCGTTGAGGTCGCCATGATCTACAACGACAGCTATGCCGAAAACCTGCATTCCTATGTAAACAATATCAATACGCATGAGGGTGGTACACATTTGGCCGGTTTTCGTCGCGGACTTACGGGTTCGCTAAAAAAATACGCTGATGCTTCGGGCATGCTCGATAAGCTGAAATTTGATATAACCGGTGACGATTTCCGTGAGGGATTGACCGCAATCATTTCAGTTAAAGTGGCCGAACCTCAATTTGAAGGCCAGACAAAAACGAAACTGGGTAACCGCGAAGTAACCGCAGCGGTTTCTCAAGCCGTTTCGGAAATGCTTGAAATTTATTTGGAAGAGCATCCCGATGATGCCAAAATCATTGTACAAAAAGTGATACTTGCAGCGCAGGCACGCCATGCGGCCAAAAAGGCACGCGAGATGGTACAGCGTAAGACCGTCATGAGTATAGGAGGTTTGCCTGGGAAATTATCAGACTGCTCGGAGACTGATCCCTCCATCTGCGAAGTATTTCTTGTAGAGGGTGACTCTGCGGGAGGAACTGCAAAACAAGGCCGAGACCGTAATTTTCAGGCTATTCTTCCGCTACGTGGAAAGATATTAAATGTGGAAAAAGCCATGCGTCACCGCGTTTTTGAAAACGAGGAGATCAAGAATATTTTTACCGCGCTGGGCGTAACCATAGGCACCGAAGAAGATAGCAAAGCGCTTAACCTTTCTAAATTGCGGTATCATAAAGTTGTGATTATGTGTGATGCCGATGTAGATGGTAGCCACATTGCAACTTTGATATTAACTTTCTTTTTCCGCTATATGCGGGAGTTGTTAGAAAACGGACATATTTTTATTGCCACGCCGCCCCTTTATCTTATTAAAAAAGGTAAAAAAATGCGCTACGCGTGGAGTGACAAAGCGCGTGATGAATACAATGCAGAAATGGGAGGCAGCGCCGGAGTGCAACGCTACAAAGGTCTGGGTGAAATGAATGCGGAGCAATTGTGGGATACCACGATGAATCCCGAATTCAGGACACTACGCCAAGTGACGATTGATAACGGTACCGAAGCAGACCGGATTTTCTCTATGTTGATGGGTGATGAGGTTCCACCAAGGCGTGAGTTTATCGAAAAAAATGCTGTTTATGCCAATATTGACGTATAAACGATAATTTTTGTAACAATTATAAAAAGCCCGGATGCGTTAAGCACCGGGCTTTTTATTTAACTTTAAAATTAACTTCACATAAAACTGTTAAGGAATCTGTATTTTTGTTTAAATAAGGCCGTTTTTGGTGGTTTTAGACCAATTTTCAGCCGATTTAATTTTTACTAATCCAATAAATCAAATACCATAATGAAAGTTACCGTAGTAGGAGCAGGAGCAGTAGGCGCGAGTTGTGCCGAATATATTGCCATGAAAAATTTTGCCGCAGAAGTTGTTCTTCTTGATATCAAAGAAGGCGTTGCCGAAGGTAAAGCCATGGACCTTATGCAGACTGCATCGTTGAATGCCTTTGATACCCGTATCACCGGGACAACAGGTGATTATAGTAAAACAGCAGACAGCCACGTGGCCGTAATAACCAGCGGTATACCACGTAAACCAGGGATGACGCGCGAAGAACTTATTGGGATCAACGCCGGTATTGTTAAAGAAGTGGCTTCAAACCTGATCAAACATTCTCCTGAAGTAACCATTATCGTGGTAAGTAATCCCATGGATACGATGGCGTATTTGGTACATAAAACTACAGACCTTCCTAAAAGCCGAATCATAGGTATGGGCGGCGCGCTTGACAGTGCCCGTTTTAAATTCCGCCTTGCGGAAGCCCTTGAGTGCCCAATCTCTGATGTAGATGGAATGGTGTTGGGTGGTCACAGCGATACCGGAATGATACCACTTACACGCCTGGCTACACGAAATAGTGTGCCTGTATCTAAATTTCTCAAAGAAGATCGTTTGAATCAAGTGATGGAGGATACCAAAGTGGGCGGTGCGACCTTGACCAAATTATTAGGTACTTCTGCCTGGTATGCTCCCGGTGCTGCGGTTTCTGGTCTTGTACAGGCCATCGCTTGCGACCAGAAAAAAATGTTTCCTTGCTCTGTGTTATTGGAAGGTGAGTATGGATTAAATGATATCTCAATAGGGGTTCCCGTCATTTTGGGCAAAAATGGTATTGAAAAAATCGTGGAGATCGAACTTACTGACGCCGAGAAGAACAAAATGCAAGAAAGTGCTGAAGCCGTTAAAAAAACAAATGGTTTGCTGGAGGTTTAATTAAAAATTTTACAAGCGAGACAATTTAAAATGATTATGCAAAACGGCTGATTTTACCCTAAAATCGGCCGTTTTTAGCTGTTTTCATGATGGATTTAAAACTTATTCCCGGTGGTTTCGATACATCCCGATGAAAAATCGGGACACTCAACCACCTATAGCGAACTTCGGTTTCAAAACATAGGAGGCTGGGTCTTTACTTTATTTCAAAAGAGTAAATTTCGAAAAGCGAAATATGTATTGAATTTAGGCGGCTGAGTGAATTCCTCGAAGGGATAGCGCAACAGAATTTGTATCAAAGCCACCGTCTCGAGTCATATTTTCACAAAACCCACACAAAAAAATGCCGCCTTTACGGGCGGCATTTCTTATACTTAAAAACCGGTTTTTTGTGTATTTACCCACATTTTGAGGAACCACAATCTTTACAGGTGAGGCAGCCTTCCTGATAGATCAGCTCCGTAGAATTGCAATTTTCACATTTCTGTTTGTGCGCCACAGTGCCGTCTGCCACATAGCGTTTGAGAGCGCGTGCCACCCCGTTTTTCCACGTATTGATCGAGGCGTTGTCCAGTTGGAGGCTGTTTGTCAATTCAACCGCTTTTTCTATGGGCATACCATAGCGTAAGGTTGTAGAAATAAGTTTGGCGTAGTTCCAATATTCAGGATCAAATTTATGCGATAATCCCTCTATTGTAGTTTTGTAGCCTCGCTTGTTTTTGTATTGAAAATCATAGCGCGAAGTGCCATCCTCGTTGCGGTTTTTGATAATTAAACCATCTTCAACAGACCTTGGTAATAAAATGCCATCTTCATCATCGGCGATACCAGTAAAAATTTCGTAGGGTTTCCCACTGATCAAACCGATGAATGCGATCCACTTCTCCTTATTGTTCTGAAAGCGTACAATATCGGCTTCCAGTGTTTGTGGGCGTTTGGTAGGAAAAGGGGTGAGGCTATCTTCATTGTCGTCTTTCTTTTCCTCATTGGAGATTAATACGCCAGACCTGGAACCGTCGCGATAAACAGTCACGCCCTTGCAGCCGGCCTGCCAAGCTTCTAAATAAAGGTTGCCTACCAATTCTTCATCTACGTCGTTGGGCAAATTAATGGTCACGCTGATGCTGTGATCTACCCATTTTTGCACTGCGCCTTGCATGCGCACTTTGTTTAGCCAGTCCACATCATTTGAAGTCGCTTCAAAATAAGGGGATTTTGCTATCAACTTGTTGAGTTCTTCTTGCTTATAATTTTTATCGGTCGGGTAACCATTGATTTCCATCCATTCTTTAAAACGGTGGTGAAAAACGACATATTCTTCCCAAGAATCCCCTATTTCATCGACAAAATCCACTCGTGCTTCTTTGTCATTGGGATTTACTTTTCGGCGGCGCTTGTAAACGGGCAGAAAAACGGGCTCAATCCCTGAAGTGGTCTGGGTCATTAAACTGGTGGTTCCCGTTGGGGCAATGGTCAAAAGGGCAATATTGCGACGACCGTATTCCAGCATGTCGTAATAGAGTTTTTCATCCGCTTTCTTCAGCCGAAGGATAAACGGATTTTCTTTTTCCCGCTCAGCATCAAAAATTGGGAAGGCGCCCCGTTCTTTTGCTGCATAAACGGAAGTGCGATACGCTTCAACAGCAATGGTTTTATGAATTTCCACCGAAAAATCAGTGCCTTCCTTGCTGCCGTACTTTATACCC
>DRGP01000095.1 GCA_011050015.1 Leeuwenhoekiella sp.
CCCGTGCCCCATTGCCATATTTGTACAACAACTACTCATAAAACCCTGCGCGGTCCTCGTGGCGGGTTGATCCTGATGGGTACCGATTTTGAAAATCCATTTGGCATCAAATTAAAAAATGGCAATCTGCGCATGATGTCGTCTTTGCTGGACAGTGCGATTTTTCCTGGAAATCAAGGTGGCCCGTTAGAACATATTATCGCAGCAAAAGCGATTGCCTTTGGTGAAGCCCTGACCGACGAATTTTTGCACTACGCCATTCAAGTAAAAAAGAATGCCAATGTAATGGCAAAAGCTTTTATAGAGAAAGGGTACAAGATCATTTCTGACGGAACCGATAACCACATGATGCTCATTGACCTGCGCAATAAGGATATTTCTGGAAAAGATGCTGAAAATGCGCTGGGCAAAGCAGCTATTACGGTAAATAAAAATATGGTTCCTTTTGATACGCGTTCGCCATTTGTAACTTCTGGTATGCGCATAGGTGTTGCCGCAGTTACCACAAGAGGGCTTGGTGAGGAAGATATGGAAACCGTGGTTGATCTTATTGATGAAGCGCTAAGTAATCACGAAGATGAGCCCAAACTGAAAACTATATCTGAAAAGGTTAATGAACTTATGGGACACCGGCCACTTTTTAAAATGTAGTAGGGGTTCCTTCTTAAAAAACTAAAAGCGTCATCCTGTTTTAAGGATGACGCTTTTTTTATAACATCAGGTCGTGTTTTACCTGAATGTATGTTGCACGTATGTTTATAATATAGTTTTTGTCATCCTAAGCGCAGTCGAGAAATAGACAAGAAATCTCATATTATTTGATTAGGAGATATTCAAAATAGTATGCACATTATTATTAAAGGTTACTTTATCGTTTAGCTTTTTACCCAAAAGAGCGGATCCCAAGGGTGATCCTGTTGAGATGCAGTAACAGGAGGTATCTTCAAGTTTAATTTCGCCAATACCGATGGCTAAAAAATAAACCCCTTGCGACGTGGTCACTAAATTTCCAAAACTGATAATTGTGGAAGAATTCTGGGACTGCGCCCGCTGCAGTTCATTGTGTTGATGCTTGTATTGATCCATCCGGCGCTGGGCATTGTCTATTTCCTGCTGAATCATTTCTACACCCGTCTCATATTTATCGCCAGCACTGCTTTTACCATCGCTGTCCCGGGATTCTTTTAACGAAGTGATCTGGTCTCTTGCGCTGTTCATTTTTTTGTTCAGCAGGTCATTGAGTTGCACGATGACCTTTTTTTTAGAAAGTACGGTTTCAGCCATGATTTAGAGTTGGTTTTGAAAGGGCGAAATTAGAATAAACCAAGCGCTTTAAATACTTAAAATTAATTTAAAAAAGTAATGTAAATCTGTTATGCTCGCCATTAAAACAAAAATGTTTTTTACAGCTCTGGAGAGAAAATATTGGTAGTGTAAGGGTACTAAAAAACTGTCTCAAATTACTAAAAAATAGCTTTTACAGGTCATTTTTCAAATGAGGAGAATTCAATTAAAATTAGTGGTATGGCTTTATTCCATAATAATCGTATCAATTTCCAGCTTGAACGTTTCCTCTTTTTTATTGCCAAAAAGGAAGGTTACCTGTTCTAGTGTATCACCGGCATAATTGGTCATGGGTAATTTTTCTCCGCGGAACTGTGGAATCATCGAGCTCATGGCAATAGTTATGGTCTGCCATTCTCCCGTCGTTTTAAACGTGCTTATGTAAGAGTGCTTATCAGAAACAGTACTCTTTACCCGAAATTGATACGGTTTACCATCACCTTTTACACGTATGACAAACTGAGAGAAATCATTGATCTGCAGTTGTTCAAAGGCATACTGTACCGATGAGAATCCGCCGTTATTTTCGAGCGATATTTTACCCTCAAAAACGCCATTTCCTGACTCATCGAGGTAAAAATCACCTTTTGAAAGTCCGCCCATTACCCCGTCATTAACCACTTTCCATTGGCTGATCGTACTGTTTTCAGAAAAATCAATAATTGTTTTCATAATTGAAGTAAAGTTAAAAAGTAGCAGTATAAATAAGAATCTCATAGTGTCTTTTTAAAAAAAGATACTTAATTTTAAAGACTTAGTATAGGCATTATTGCAGTGTTCTTCTAAAAATCATTCGCTTTTATCATAAAATTAATCATTCAACGTGCTTTAAACCATTTCTTATTATGCTGAAAAAATACCTTTTCTGTTTAGTTTGTATTCCATTTTTTTCCGCTTCAGCGCAAAATGACATTATGGGCTTTACGACAGAACACACCACTCAAGAAACAAGTCTTGAAGAAACCTTTAAATCCAAAATTTCCGCTCAAAATATGGAAGAATGGATGAAAATTATGACAGACCGCCCTCATTATGTAGGCACCCAAAAAGGAAAGGAAAATGCCGAGTGGATGCTGAAGCAATTTAAATCCTGGGGCTACGATGCGCAGATAGACACCTATCATGTACTTTTTCCATACCCAAAAACCCGCGTTTTAGAATTGACCGCCCCTACCAAATATACCGCTAAGCTAGAAGCGGTTCCCGTAGAGGGCGATGCTTATACCCAGCAAGGTGAAGCGCTATTGCCGAGCTATAATGCCTTTTCTAAAGATGGGGATGTAGAGGCAGAGCTGGTTTATGTAAACTATGGGGTGCCCGATGATTATAAACAACTGGAAAAAATGGGCATTGATGTAAAAGGTAAAATCGTTATCGCAAAGTATTACGGTTCATGGCGCGGTATAAAACCCAAACTCGCTGCCGAAAAGGGAGCGATAGGTTGCATTATTTATTCAGACCCAAAAGATGATGGTTATGTGCGTGGCGATGTGTACCCAAAAGGAGCTTTTAAAAATAAGACTGGTGTACAGCGCGGTTCGGTAATGGATATGCCGTTGTATCCCGGTGATGTGCTCACGCCCGGTTATGCCGCTACCAAAGACGCCAAGCGCCTGGATCGAAAAGAGGCACCCACGATCACGAAGATTCCCGTGCTGCCTATTTCTTATGAAGATGCACAACCCCTGCTGGAAGCGCTGGAAGGTCAGGTCGCACCCAGCTCTTGGCGCGGTGGTTTGCCCATTACCTATCATATAGGTCCCGGACCCGCTAAAGTGCATTTAAAATTAGAGTTCAATTGGGATCTAAAACCCGCCTATGATGTCATTGCAAAATTAAAAGGTTCTACCTACCCTGATGAATGGGTAATGCGTGGTAATCACCACGATGCCTGGGTGCATGGTGCTGCAGATCCCATAAGCGGCATGGTCGCCCTGCTGGAGGAAGCTCGTGTAATGGGCGAACTTGCCAAAGCGGGGAAGGGGCCAAAACGCAGCGTGGTCTATTGCGCTTGGGATGCTGAAGAACCCGGACTGATAGGCTCTACCGAATGGGTGGAAGATCATCAAGAGGATTTAAAAGAAAAAGCGGTGGCCTATATCAATACAGATGGTAATGGGCGTGGTTTTCTGGGCGTAGGTGGCTCACACATGTTGCAGGAAATGGTCAAAGAAGTTGCGCAGCATGTTCAAGATCCACAGACAGGCGTTTCGGTGGCAGCGCGTAAAATTGCGGAAGAGCAAGTAGATGGTAAAGAAGGTGTTTTTAAACTTTCGGCTTTGGGCTCAGGTTCAGATTATACCCCGTTCATACAGCATACCGGCGTTCCGTCGCTCAACTTGGGCTTTGGAGGTGAAGATTCTGGCGGTGAATACCACACTATTTTTGATACCTATACCTATTATAAACGCTTTAAGGATCCAGATTTTGCTTATGGGGTAGCACTTTCTCAAACTGCCGGAATCATTACCCTGCGTCTTGCGAATGCAGATATCCTTCCGTTTGAATTCAAATCCTGGTACACTACAGTTTCTGGCTATCTGGATGAAATTATGAAGGAGACCGAAAAAATGCGTAAAGAGACCGAAAAACACAATAAACTGGTGGCCGACAATGCTTATAAACTCGCTTCTGATCCTAAAGAGCCATTTGTTGCGCCTAAAAAAGAAGTGGAAGTTCCATTTATGGATTTTGCTCCGCTGCAAAATGCAATGTCCGCACTAAAAGAAACTGTAAACAACTTTGATTATAAAGCCATGAAAGAACTTACGGGTGCAAAAAAAGATAAATTAAACCAGCAATTGATGGGGCTGGAACAGGTGCTTTTAAATAAGGATGGTTTACCGAGAAGGCCTTGGTTCAAACATGAAATTTATGCACCTGGTTTTTATACGGGCTATGGCGTAAAAACCCTTCCGGGCGTACGCGAGGCCATAGAACAGAAAAACTGGGAAGAAGCGCAAGAGCAAATTAAAGTGCTTGCAGAAACCCTTACTGCCTACAATAATGCGCTAAAGAATGTTGCTGCACTGTAAAGAAAACAGCATATAATGCCCTTAAAATGGGATATTAAACAAAAAACCTGTGCGTTTCGCACAGGTTTTTTGTTTAATAAATTTGCCTAATTCCGTTAAAAATGGCGAAAAATACCTAAAAAACCGACTTTACTTATTCACTTTCTACGTAAAGGTTTTCCAGAATGGATTTCATCTCCATTTCATCCTGAGCGATAGATTTTACGGTTTTCCAGATATCATCAGGGATAAGCATTCTTAAATCTTGCTTTACCTGGGGTATTTTGTCAAACACCTTGAGCAGTTTTTCATCCCATTCTTTATGATAATTCTTAAGGTCATCGGGATACACAATTTTGCGCTCTGTGTTTTCGTCTATCCCCCGAAAAGGCTCTGTGATATTGAGGTATCCGTAATCATCAGTCAATTGTTCGCCAGGCTGAATATCCCGAATGGCGATCTCAAAATCATAAGCGGTAGAAAGACAGTTGGCATTAAAGCTGTGGTTTACAAACCTGCCATTGTCCCAGCAAAGTACAAAGTTACCATGCTTGTTGCGGTAGCAGTAAATATCTATAATATTTTTATAGACCTGTTCCATAGCATTAAACTGCTCTGGGGTAAATTCTTGGTCTAGCTCGTCAAGCGCCCAGGTTATAGTTCCTGCGGGAATAAATTGTGTAGCTACTACACCAAAGCCTACCTCGTCGCTAATGAAACCAATTTGAGTATGTGGGTGAATCATAGGGTATTTGCATAAAATAAATTAATTATAGGTTTTAAAGTCCTATCAAATATAATATAGCTAGCATAAAATACCACTGGTTTTTTTAATCGTAAAGCGTTAATATTTAGTCAAAAAAGATTGATTATGGGTAGGTGATTTTTTCAACCAAAAAATGCCCATAATGGGCATTTTTTGGTTGAAAACAGATGTTTTTAAACGGTTTTTATTACATTTCATCAGCAAAAAATACGGCATTCATGAGCAATTTATTGGTGCCATACCAGAAAGCTCTAAAATTGGTATTGTCTGTAAAGAGAATAACGTTGCCACGACCTAAACCACCTTGTACAAAAGGCCGCGAATTTTTTAGCGCTTCCAGATTAATATCGCTGATGTAACCTGCAGCGAGTGGTTCTTTACTGTATTTAATGGGATTTTTATAGCTTGTAGAATCATTTTCTATAAAAATCGTGGTATCCCTAAAGAGGTTGATCGTGGTTCTGTCATAACCAAAATTTACGGGATGCGAGCGGTCTATATCTGCCTTAAAGATAGCTCCACCTATCACCTGCGCTCCACGAAAATCATTTCTTTGCTCAAAACTTATATTTTTTGCCGGATTTTCGGTTTCTTTTAAGCTAAAATCAAGCAGATCATTGCGTTTTAAGTAGCGGGCGCTATTCTTAAAAGCGATTAGCGTACCACCGTTTTGTATCCAGGTTTTAAGTTTTGCGGTCGCACTTTCGTCGAGGGCGCTGCCATAACTGTTAGGTAGGATAATGGTCGTGTATTTGTCTAGATCATCACGACCAAAATTGCGGGTATCCAGTTTAGTAATGCGCATATCATAACGTGTATCAAACAAATGCCATATTTCGCCCGCATCGTAAGATGAGATACCTTCACCTACGACGAGCGCCACTTTCACCGGATTTAAGGCTTCATAGAGGCGACTCCCCAGATCAATGCCCTCGCTGCTCAGGCCAGTGCTTATCCCTGTGATACGCACCGCACTTTCCTGTGCCAGCTCATTCATGAACTGCTGCATTTCCTGACTGTTTTTTTTCTGATTTTGCAGGGGTACGAAAACAGTTCCGTAATCATATTGTTTTTCTGAAAGAGTAAACGGCTGCATGGCGACTTTAGCCCGTAAGCCAGCGTTTAAAACAGCGTTAAGCACTTTTGGCGCATAATAATCGCCCCAATTAATCAAATAACCATAACTGCCTTTTTCCACGCTGGGTACGCTTGGAAACGCTAGGTTTTCAATTTTGGTTGCAGCCAGACCTGCATCGGCTTCATCAGTAAAATCAAGATTAAAAGCCAATGGAAAGCTCCATGAAGAAATATCATAAAAAAGACTGTCTGTAAAGGTTTTGTCTTCCTGAAACATGGCTTGTAGCAAACGGCTGAATTTTTGATTTTTTGGCACTATATACGAGCTGCCTTTTTTAAAATCGGTATCGTTTTCTTCAAAATCCTGATCACTTTCGTAGAGATCAATATGCTGTCTTTTTAAAATTTGCGCCAATTGATAGGCGCGGGCAGGATCAGTCGCACTGCCAAAGGCATATGCGTCATTGCCAGCTTCCTTGCGTGCATTTGCGAAAAAATTGCGCTGATAGTCCAGTAATTTTACGCGCATATTCTGAGCGGCTTCTAAGGTGGAAAGGAAAGCCGTAAACTGGTTACGTATGGTAAACGGAAAGGTAAGGATGCCATTTACCGTTTCTTGTGCATGACCGCGTGAACTGGCCTGCTCAAAAAGAATACCTATAGAACCATTTACATCGGGAAAGGTAGAACCTTTGCCATAGTAAAAATCGTCATAATCTTCTTCGGTATAATAAAGAGAGCCCAGTTTATCAAAAGCAGCAGCGTGATAGTTGCCTATTTCTTTAGTAAGTTCCTGATTAAGTGCTGGCGTAAGAGGATTGGTACGGCTCTGTATCCCAGGCTGAAAAAAGAAGGATGAATTGCTCCCCATCTCGTGATGGTCTGTAAGTATATTGGGATACCAGGTATGAAAGGTCTCAATACGCGCCTGCGATTCGGGCAGTTGTACGGGCAGCCAGTCACGGTTCATATCAAACCAATAGTGGTTTGTTCGTCCGCCAGGCCAAGTCTCGTCATATTCACGATCCTGCGGGTCAGGGTTTATGTTTTGACTTTTGTTTGTATTTGCCCAGTGTGCAAAACGTTGCAGGCCATCTGGATTAAAAGAAGGGTCAAAAAGAATGACCGTATTTTTTAAAAGTTCGTCAATTTCCGGACCTTCAGCCGCCGCTAGATAATAAGCGACCAGCAGGCCTGCATTCGCACCACTGGGTTCGTTGCCATGTATGCTCATGCCTTGATAGGTAATGATGGGCATATTATTAAGATCTAATGAGGCAGAACCACTTGCTGTAAGTGCCACGTGATTTTGGCGTATTTTTTCCAGATTTTGGTGGTTTTCTGGAGAAGTAATAGTAAGCAGCAGCAAGGGGCGGCCTTCATAAGTCTGCCCGCGGTCGTCAATGCTTATACGATTTGAAGATTCGGCAATGGTACGCATGTAGTTAACCAGCTTATCGTGACTCACATGCCAAGTGCCCGGAACCCACCCCAGGATTTCCTGCGGTTCTGGTATATCTGGATTATAAGTAACGTTATCTGGTAAGTAATAATCGAGCGTTGGGGGTTCTATCTGCGCGTAAAAGGGCGTAATGAAAAGTAATAATGCGGCTAATAATGTAAAAAGTTGTTTCATAAAGTAGTGGTTAGGGATTGTTATTCAGTAGCCTGATTCTAAAAAAATGAAATGGAATATAAATTATTTAATGTTTTAACATTGAAATTATTTTTAAAGCGTGAATATAAAAAAACCGCTGTGTTTTTCACAGCGGTTTGCTTTATTAATCAATAATTTTCTATTTAAATATCATCGAAGCTAACATCGGTAAATGTTTTTGCAGAGGTTTCAGTTTCTGGAGTATCTTCTATTTTTGAAGCTGTTTCTGGAGTATCTTCTATTTTTGAAGCTGTAGCAGGAGCTATATAATCACTCTGGTGGCGGTCACTGATAACTTCTTCTCCTTTTTCGTCAAGAATATAATCGGTCATTTCTTGGAGGAGTTCATTAAAACCTTGAAAATCTTCTTTATAAAGATAGATTTTGTGTTTTTTGTAGTGAAAAGAACCATCGTCATTGGTGAACTTTTTACTTTCGGTTATTGTTAAGTAATAATCTTCTGCACGTGTAGCCCGTACGTCAAAAAAGTAAGTGCGTCTCCCAGCCCTTAATACTTTTGAGAATATTTCTTCATTCCCCCTAATGTCATTCTTGCCCATGTTGAAATTTAATTTGATACGTTTTTCTTTTCAAAAATGGTAAAAAATATTAAATGCTCAAAATTTTAGTCCATTTCTTTTTCCTCGAGCTGCTTCCGGTAAAGTTCTTGGTAATAACCGGGCTCTGCGATAAGCGTGGCGTGGGATCCCTCCTGTATAACCTGGCCTTCTTCAAGGATGATGATGCGGTCTGCATTCTTGGCAGATGAGATTCTATGGCTTACGATCAGCGTAGTTTTATCGCCTGCCACATGGTGAATGTGATTCAGTATCTGCTCTTCGGTCTCTGTATCTACTGCCGAAAGGCTGTCATCAAACAATAATATTTTAGGATCTTTGATAATGGCCCGCGCTATTGAAACGCGCTGTTTTTGCCCACCGGAAAGGGTAATTCCCCGCTCACCCAGAATAGTGTCATAGCCTTTGCTGAAATCTATAATATTGTCGTGCACCACCGCAATTTTTGCGACCTCTTCAACTTCTTCCCGAGTAGCTTCGGCCTTGCCGAATTTTATATTTTCCAGAATGGTGTCGCTAAACAAAAAACTATCCTGTGGCACATAACCTATAGCCTTCCGCAAATTATTGATGTTGAGTTGATCTATGGGCGTCCCATCAATGCTCAGGGTACCCGAACTTACATCGTACAAGCGGCCTATCAATTCTAGAATGGTAGATTTTCCAGAACCGGTCTTCCCAATAATAGCCAGGGTTTCTCCATTATTTACGCTAAATGATACATTTTTAAGGGCGGTAATATTAGTATCATCATAGGTAAACGATACATTATCAAAGCGAATATTCCCTTTTACGGGAGTTTCCTTGATGGTATTATTTTTAATTTCAGGCTCTTCTTTCAGGAACTCGTTAATACGTTTTTGAGAAGCTTCGGCCTGTTGTACCAGTGAGGTGATCCAGCCTACCGATGCTACCGGCCAGGTAAGCATATTTACATAGATTAAAAATTCTACAATGACACCCAGATCCGGTATCGTTCCATTAATGTATTGTTTACCGCCTACATATATGACAAGTAGGTTACTCACGCCTATTAACGCAACGATTAAGGGTATAAAGAAAGCCTGAACGCGTACTAGGTCCAGATTTTTGTTCTTGCTGCCCTCACTGAGTTTATCAAAACCGGTAAAGGTCTGATGCTCTATTCCGTAAGCTTTGATAACGCCTATGCCGCTGAATGATTCCTGGGTAAAAGTGCTAAGGTGTGCTAGATATTGCTGCACCACCGTACTGCGTTTATGAATAAGTCTGCTCAAAAAATAAATGGCTACTGAAAGTATGGGCAGAGGGATAAGCACCCATAAGGTAAGGCTAGGCGCAGTGTATAGCATATATGGGATGACCGTTAAAAAAAGTACAATCGTGGTAACACCATACATGAGCGCAGGCCCCAGGTACATACGCACTTTGGTAACGTCTTCGCTTATACGGCTCATCAGATCGCCGGTACGGTTCTTTTTGTAAAAACTGAGCGAAAGTTCCTGATATTGATCATAAACCTCATTTTTTAAGTCGGCTTCCATATATCTGGATACTACGATAAACATTTGCCGCATTAAAAAGGTGAAAAACGCTGAAAGCAGGGTTGCACCCAGCAGCAACATTAAAGTGAGGAGCAATTGATCTTTTAGGGATTCCAGATTACCGCCCTGTTTGCTGTAATCTTCAACATATTCTATCATGTCCCCGGAAAATTTAGGGACCAGAATGGCAAAAATACGTGCGGCAATAACAACAAAGACACCAGGGATCAGGCGCCATTTGTATTTTGCAAAATATTTATTGAGGTGTTTTAACTCTTTCATGTATGCAGTTGCTTTCGCTCTAGTGAGCATTCAGTTGAAACGTACAAAGATAAGGATTAAGCCGTTCCCCGCATACTTCAAAATGAATGCATTTATTTGCGATATACTATCGCAAAACGCTTATTTTTGCCACGCATTTAAGAAAATAAGGGTACTGGATACCATTCTTTATTTTTACAGCAATTTTTAAACTATTAAGTTTCCCACCATCATGCTTAACAGACGGCATATACGCATTAAAGTCATGCAGGCGCTCTATGCGCTTTCCCAGGCAGAGAACCATAATCTGCAAAAGGAAGAAAAATTTTTAAGGGTAAGCATAGCGCAGATGTATGATTTGTACCTTGTCATGGTAGATCTTATCGTAGAGGTGCATGCATATGCCATTGAGTATCAGGAAAAGGTACAACAGAAATTGCTTGCCACAGATGAGGACAAAAACCCAAACCGGCGCTTTGTAGAAAATGAGCTGTTGGTAAAACTGGCAAACAATGAGGAGCTGCAGAGGGAACTTGAAAGACGTAAGCTGAACAACTGGCGTCTGGATAGTGAGTATGTAAATATTATTTTTGCCGAATTACTGGAAAGTGATATCTATAAAATTTATATGGAAAAACCACAGAGCTCGTTCAAAGAAGACAGGGCTTTTGTGATTGAGTTTTTTAGCGAACTCATAGCGCCCAACGAAAAATTATATGATTATCTGGAAGATTACCGTCTTACCTGGATGGATGATTTTCCTGTCATTAATACCACGATCGTAAAAAAACTGGGTAAAATCAAACCAAATTCTCCCGAAACCAGCATTTTACCGAAACTTTATAAGGATGAGGAAGATGAGCAGTTTGCCCGAAACCTCTTGCGTCGCAGTGTGGAGAATGATGGCATGCTTGAAGCAGAGATAAATGGAAATACACCAAACTGGGATCAGGACCGTATCGCGATTATAGACAAAATACTGCTTAAAATGGCGCTGGGCGAATTTTTGCTGTTCTCGTCAATACCTATTAAAGTAACCATAAATGAATATCTGGAGCTGGCCAAAGAATACAGTACGCCAAAGAGCAGCATTTTTATTAATGGAGTACTGGACCGTCTGGTGAAGCAATATGCAAACGATAACCGACTGAACAAAATGGGCCGTGGTCTCGTGGAGTAATATAAAATTTGTATTTTCGCACTTTAAAAACAATAAATTATGAAAAAATTAGTGATAGCCTTAAGCGCGGTATTGGCGCTAGGAATGACCTCTTGTAAAGACAATGGGAATGCCTCAAAAATGGTTAAAAGCGAGAATGTTGAAATGGCTGCCAGCAGGGATGCCCAATCTTCAGAATTGCCGGTAATGGAATTTGAAGAAACAGAGTTTGACTTCGGTAAAATATCTCGCGGTACTAATGTGGAGCACGTATTTAAATTTAAAAATACAGGTGACGCACCCTTAGTAATCGTAAATGCGAGAAGTACTTGTGGTTGCACCATCCCAAAATATTCAGATGAGCCTGTAGCTCCTGGAGAAACCGGTGAACTTCTTGTACAATATAACGGCAGTGGTCTTAATGAAGTAACCAAAGTGGTTACCGTAACGGCCAACACAAAAAATGGTTCTGAACAGGTGCGCATCAAAGCATTTGTTGAGGCTGCAAGTACAACAGGAGCAAAAAGTTAAGAATGGATAATATAACTCAATTTTTGCCTATAATTTTAATGGTTGTTGTGGTCTATCTTTTTATGATACGCCCACAAATGCAAAGGCAAAAAAAAGAAAAGAAATTTGCAGCTGAGCTTAAACGTGGCGATCGTGTCGTTACTAAATCCGGCCTGCATGGTAAAGTACTGGAGCTAAACAATGATGGTACTTGTATTTTAGAATCTGGAGCCGGTAAGTTGAAATTTGAGCGCTCTGCTCTTTCCCTTGAAATGAGCTCTAAGTTAAATGCTCCCGCAACTCCGGCAAAAAAATAGATCTTTGTTACTTGATATTAAACGTCTTTAGAAGTATTAAAAAATCCGTGCCAAGCACGGATTTTTTGGTATAAAAGGATGATTATTTGAAGCAAAAATGGAAAATCAGGCATCTGTTTCTTTGGCGGCCAGTTCAGCGATTTTAATGATCACTTCGGTTGCTTTTACCATACTTTCGGCGGGAACATACTCAAACCTACCGTGAAAATTGTGGCCTCCTGCAAAAATATTGGGACAGGGGAGTCCCATAAATGAAAGTTGGGAACCATCTGTACCGCCGCGTATGGGTTTAATGATAGGTTTTATGTCAACCTGTTTCATCGCTTCTTCTGCGAGATCTACAATATGCATCATGGGCTCAATTTTTCCCCGCATGTTTTTATATTGATCCTTGATCACTATCTCAATTATTTCCTCTTCATATTGGGCATTGATTTCTTCTGTTAGGTTGTACAAAAACTCTTTACGGGCGTTAAAATGGGTAGCATCGTGATCCCTTATAATATAGTCCAGGTGGGTTTCTTCCACATCGCCGTGTATTCCATTTAAATGAAAAAAACCTTCTCTACCGCTGGTATGCTCCGGCGTTTCCATACGTGGAAGGGAATCTATAAAATCTTGAGCGATATAAAGGCTGTTGCGCATTTTACCCTTGGCGTAACCAGGATGCACACTCTTACCTTTAATGATAACTTTCGCGCTAGCAGCATTAAAATTCTCATATTCTAGTTCACCTATCTGGCTTCCGTCCATCGTGTAAGCCCATTCTGCACCAAATTTTTTGACATCAAATTTATGCGCTCCACGTCCTATTTCCTCATCTGGCGTAAAACCTATTTTTAAGGGGCCATGCTTGACTTGTGGATTATGGATGAGATAATTCATAGCTTCCATTATTTCGGTAATGCCTGCTTTGTCATCTGCGCCCAGTAGGGTCGTTCCGTCCGTCGTAATGAGGGTCTGTCCTTCATAATCCAGAAGATCTTCAAATTCTGAAGGACGTAAAACAATATTTTTTTCGGCATTGAGAATAATATCTTTGCCGTTATAATCATCTATGCGTTGTGGTTTTACTTGCGTTCCCGTAAAATCTGGAGTCGTATCATAATGCGCTATAAAACCTATTGCTGGCACGGGATGTGTTACATTAGTGGGAAGGCTTGCCATTACGTAGCCATTATCGTCTATGTTTACATCGTCGAGGCCCATCTTTTTTAATTGCTCCGCAAGAAGCTTTGCCAAGTCCCATTGTTTTGCGGTGCTCGGTGTTTCTTGGCTTGTGGGATCACTTTGAGTATCTATTTTTACATAGGTAAAAAAGCGGTCAATGAGTTTATTTTTATTGATCATAAGCTGTTTTATATGTCTGTAAAATTAGCAGAATATGCGATGTGTGACAAGGAATATGACAAGCGATACTTGAAAAAGATTAACGTAAGCTTGTTATTGAGTAATTTTGCAGAACAATATAATCGTATGTATAAAAAATTTTTGCGCCCTGTACTTTTTAAATTTGATCCTGAAAAAGTGCACTATTTTAGCTTTAAAATGATCAAAACAGCACATAAATTAGGATTGGGTTCTGTTATAAAATCTATGTATAAGCTTGAAGATAAACAACTGGAGCGTGAGGTTTTTGGTCTGAAATTTAAAAACCCAGTAGGACTGGCAGCAGGTTTTGATAAAGATGCACGTTTGTATAGCGAACTTTCCAATTTTGGTTTTGGTTTTATTGAAATAGGTACATTAACCCCAAAGCCCCAGCCAGGAAACCCTAAAAAGCGACTGTTTAGACTCAAAAAAGACAAAGCGATCATCAACCGTATGGGGTTTAACAATGGTGGAGTAGATGAAGCTGTAAAACGGCTCAGGAAGAATAAAAATGTACTTATAGGTGGAAACATTGGTAAGAATAAGACTACTCCTAATGAAGATGCAGCCTCAGATTACTTGTACAGTTTTAAAGCCCTTTTTGATCACGTAGATTATTTTGTGGTTAATGTAAGTTCACCGAACACGCCAAATTTAAGGGCATTACAAGAAAAAGAACCTTTAAAAAAATTACTTAATGCATTAATGGAAAAAAATCGGGAAAGAGTTCACAAAGCAAAGCCCATCTTACTTAAGATCGCCCCAGATCTAAATAACGATCAACTACTGGATATTATTGAAATCATAGAAAGTACCGGTATTGCAGGAGTGATTGCTACAAACACGACCCTAGACCGCACGGGTCTCAACAGTGTTCAGAAAAACGAGCAAGGCGGCTTAAGCGGTAAACCTTTAAGAAAAAGGGCTACCGAAGTTATCCGATTTTTGGCCACGCACAGCAAGACGAAATTTCCTATTGTTGGGGTAGGGGGAATACATAGCGCACAAGATGCCGTTGAAAAACTTGAAGCAGGTGCATCGCTTGTTCAGCTATATACGGGCTTTATTTATGAAGGGCCTGCTCTTATCAAGCAAATTAATAAATATTTGTTAAAACAAATTTCATAAAAATCGTACTTTATCGATATATTTATTACTTTTGACCGATTTTTTATAATTTACTTATTTTTTGAATAAAAGGCAAAAACAAGGAATCATTAATTTTCCAAGCTTTAAAAAGCTAGGCCTGCTTTTTATTTTATTATCTGTAGGTTCTCATTTAAACCTATGGTCGCAATCCAAGACAATAGATTCCCTAAAACATGCCATTGCGCAGATTGAGGATGACACCCTAAAGATAGATCTTTATAATACCATTTGCCTTGAATATATTTATAGGCATCCAGATTCCGCCCTTTTTTATATAGATTCTTTAAAATACATAGGTAAACAGTATCATAACGACCGCGCGCTGGCGATCGCAAATAATCGTAAAGGGGTATATGATATGGTAACGGGGGATTATGCCGGTGCTATCACAGAATTGTCTAAAGCACAAGTATATTATAGCACCACAAATGATACGGCAAGTCTTGCCGGTGTTTATAATAATTTGGGGAGCAACGATTTTTATATGAAAGATTACCATAGCAGTCTTTCAAATTATAAAAAGGGGCTCAGTCAACTTGACCGCTTTAAAAACCCTGAAATATACTCCGTTTTTGTAGCAAATTTAAGTGAAGTTTATCGCGAAATGGATCAAGTGGATAGCGCTGCGATTTATGCTGAGCAAAGTATTGAAATGGCCGAAAGGTTAAAAGATGACCGCAAGCTATCCATAGCTTACTTTAATATGGGTGCGGCACGATTTAAAATGCATAGTTATCCTGAAGCTTTGAGCTATCTCAATCAGGCTTTGGGTTACGACCGTATTCCCATTCAATATAGTCTCTTGGCAAAAATCTATAAAGTGGGATCCCTTGTGGCACTAGATAGACTGGGGGAGGCAAAGGTGCAGCTGGAAGGGCTTGAGGAAAGGGCCTTAAAAGCACAAGACAGGGTAGTACTGATGCAACTGTACCAGGTGAAAAACAAATTTTATAAAAATAATGGGCAATTTGAAGAGGCGCTTCACTATGCTGAAATGTATCAGGCGATCAGTGAAGAGATTCACAATGTAGAGCAGACCCAAATCAGGGAAAATTTAAAAATTAAATTTGATATTTCCCAAAAGGATAATGAAAACAGCTTATTGCGCAGGGAGGCAGAATTGAATCAATTTAAATTGATAAATCAACGCAACCTGATTTGGGGTGTCGGGGTTTTTATTTTCGTTTTATTGATATTGTTATTGGTACTGAGCAGGATGTACGAAGTCAACAAAAAAGCCAATTTACGATTGCGGTCAAAACATAATGTACTGAACAGGGACCATAAAAATCTGGAAAAGATAAATACCCAAAAAAATAACCTATTCTCCATTGTTGCTCACGATGTTAAGAGTCCCTTGGGAGCGATAATGACCAGTATAAACATGCTCAAGGATAATATAAATGATTTTAGTGAGCAAGAACTAAATTTGCTCACTTCAGAATTGAGCCGGCAAGCAGAAAGCCTTTATGATCTCCTGGAAGGTGCGCTTACCTGGACGAAATCACAAATGGGAGGCTATAAATTTTATCGCAAATCCCACAATGTACATAGTGTATTAAAAGAAATCACTGACTTAGAAAAAACAAGAGTACTTAAAAAGCAAATTGAAATTATTGATGAAATACCCGTAGATTTTGATGTTTGGGTAGATGCTCAGGTACTTAAGGTGGTCATGAGAAATTTAATAAACAATGCGATAAAGTTTACCGCTCCTGGAGGAACCATAAAATTTGCTTCAGATAAAAATGACGAAGAATCCCGTATATCTATTATTGATAATGGCTTGGGAATAAGCCAGGAGAAAATAGACCATATTTTTATAAAGCGACAACGTTATACACGCAAAGGTACCGGTGACGAGGAGGGGAATGGTATAGGTCTCATACTTTGTAGTGAGATCGCAATTGCTATGGGAGGAGGTATTGAGGTAAAAAGTACGGTGGGAAGAGGTTCTACCTTTACGCTTATTTTACCCAATCAAAAAGCCAAATAAGCGCTATTGAGATTCATGGATCAAATGTAACCGTATATTGTATATTTGATGCAGATTTAAGTACATGCCAGCAGCAGTTAAAATTATTGAATGTCCACGGGATGCCATGCAGGGTATAAAATCGTTCATTCCCACATCAAAAAAAATTCAATACATACAGTCCTTATTGCGGTGTGGTTTTGATACAATAGACTTTGGTAGTTTTGTGTCTCCCAAAGCCATCCCACAAATGCAGGATACCGCTGAGGTTCTGGAAGGGCTTGATTTATCAAAAACAACTACAAAACTTCTTGCTATTGTTGCCAATGCCCGTGGTGCAAATGATGCTTCCGTGCATGATGCCATAGATTACCTGGGTTATCCCTTCAGTATTTCAGAGAACTTCCAGATGAGGAACACGCATAAAACCATAGATCAATCTGTAGAGGTTTTAAAGGAAATTCTGGACATTGCCAATAATTGTGATAAAGAGGTTGTCACCTATATTTCTATGGGTTTTGGCAATCCCTATGGCGACCCTTGGGATGTGGAAATAGTAGCAGAATGGGCCGATAAATTGGCAAGTATGGGCGTAAAAATCTTGTCACTCTCTGATACGGTGGGCTCGTCTGACGCGGAAACGATAGATTATATTTTTAAAAATTTAATTCCCAAATATCCCGCTATTGAATTTGGGGCGCATTTACATACCACGCCAAATCAATGGTTTGAGAAGGTTAACGCAGCCTTTAACGCGGGTTGTTTTCGCTTTGACGGTGCGATACAGGGGTATGGCGGCTGCCCCATGGCAAAAGATGAACTCACGGGCAATATGCCCACCGAAAAAATGCTGTCCTACTTCACATCAAATAAAGTGGAAACCGGCATACGGCCCATGAGTTTTGAATCGGCACATAACGAGGCTTCAAACGTGTTTTTAAATTATCATTAAGCTAAAAACCCTTTCTGATTTTAAATCGTCAGAGAGGATTTTTAGTATAAAATGATCGATTTTTCTACGATTTTGCGAGATTTATTACCATCTATATTTCCCGAGCGAAAATTTTTTCAATTTATTTAAAACATTTAATTAACCCACTTTCTCCAATGTGCTGGATTAAAAAAGCCCTGCCATAAAATGGCAGGGCTTTTAACTTCACAATGATTGAAAGCTTAAAGATCTAAACGAGGGTCGTTAGGATCCTTAGGATCTTCTTTTTTAGGCTCCGGTTTAGATTTTAAATTAGCCGGTTTTTTAGCAGGTCTTGAAGGGGCAGTAGTAGTTTTATTGTCCTTCATTTTTGCGATGATCTCCTTAAAATGTTCACCAGCGGCTTCACGTCCACCCAGACCATAGCTTAAGGCAACGGCAACTGCAATAGCTCCTAAAATAAGACCAAATGCCAGTTCTACAATTTCATTGGCAATACCCATCGTACGAAGGGAAATGGCAAGAAATAATGCCAGGGTTGCCCAGCGCACCACTTTTGCAATAAAATTATTGTTTTCTGCTTTGCTCATCATGTTGTAGATCATGAGCGAAATATAATTACCTACCGCTAGGATCACGATACCAAAGATAATCTGGCCAGTCACCTCAAGAATCTGGTTCAAGGTTTCGGTAAGCCGATCAAGACCCAAGATTTCAACTGCGGTGATAATACCGAAGAATACAATGAAAAAGTAGATCAAATTCGCGATGATTTTCGATAAAGATTGCCCTTCACCTATCATATTCTGAATTTGAATTTTTTTACCAAAATGATCCAGCCCCATACTTTTAAAGAGATCCTTCAAGAATTCAGTAAGGTATTTTCCACCCCATATAAAGATGACCAGAATGGCACCGGCAATAAGTATGTCACCTATCATTTCGGTAAAATTATAGAGGATATTGTTGGCGGGCTCAGAAATAGCCTGCAGCTCCAGCGCATTGAATGCCTGTATAAGAAAAGGAATAAATATCACGATAAATACTACTTTCCTTATAATATCCACCAGTTTATCGGTGTTTTTAAAACTGGTCCTGTCCACGAGCCTGTCTATAAAACTGCCGCCTATATTGATAAGGTTTGAAACAAATTTTGCTAAAACATACCCTATAAAACCTATAAGCGCAGCACCAATGAGATTAGGTATAAACGACAGGAATTCATCAAGCATATTTTCGAGCGGTACGAGAACCTGATTAATACCAAGAATTTCAAGCACGACCAGTAACACGATGATCATGATGATGTAGTAAAAAATATTGGCCAAGAAAATATTAGTGTCACCAACGCTAGAGTTGCCAAAAACGCGTTCATCCCAGCTTGTTTTTCTAAGCAGTTTTACAATGAGCATTTTAATGCCCCTGGCGATAAGCCAGCCCACAAGTAGCACGAGCAGCGCGCCCAACAAATTGGGCAGAAAGCTCGTTACTTGATCTGCGAGGTATTCTAATTGTCCTTCCATAAATAGTTTAAAGTTAGTTAGTGTTTGAGTTTTGAAGTAGATAAAATATAATAAATCCTGTAAGTAATAAACAAGTTAACAAGAGTTTAGGGGAAAATGAGATATGTTTTTATGCTGAATTCTAACAAATGCAAGAAGTCTGATCTGCTAAACTTTCAGCTATTATATGACTACTTAAACAAAAAACTACCCTTGGAATTTTAAAATTCCAAGGGTAGTTTTTTACGTTCTATGAAGCTATCTCTTAAAAGTTTACAACTACTTCTCGAAGCTTGGTGAGATTAGTCAATAAACCTTCCAGCAGCTTAAGATCAAGCATATTAGCGCCGTCACTTTTTGCATTGGCCGGGTCAAAATGGGTTTCTATAAAAATACCATCTACACCTGCTGCGATGCCGGCGCGTGCTATAGTGTTTATAAGTTCAGGCCGGCCACCGGTTACCCCGCTGGATTGATTGGGCTGTTGTAGCGAGTGGGTCACATCAAGAACGGTAGGGGCCAGCTGGCGCATGGTGGGGATACCCCGAAAATCTACGATAAGGTCCTGATAGCCAAACATAGAACCGCGCTCTGTAATGATGACCTGTTTATTTCCGCTTTCAGTGACTTTGTTTACCGCGTGTTTCATGCTCTCAGGGCTCATAAACTGACCTTTTTTGAGGTTAACTACCTTTCCGGTTTCCGCGGCAGCGGCGACAAGATCAGTCTGGCGGACCAGAAAAGCCGGTATTTGCAGCACATCTACATAATGCGCTGCCATTGCTGCATCGCTGTTTTCATGAATATCGGTAACCGTGGGGATATCAAAAGTGGTAGAAACTTTTTCCAAGATTTTTAAGGCTTTTTCGTCACCTATACCCGTAAAGCTATCGGCGCGGCTCCGGTTGGCCTTTTTAAAACTTCCCTTAAATATGTAGGGAATCTTCAATTTATCGGTGATTTCGACCACTTTTTCGGCAATACGCAGCGCCATTTCTTCTCCTTCTATGGCGCAGGGCCCGGCCATTAGGAAAAAGTTGTTACTCGAGGTGTGTTTTATCTTCGGGATCAGGTCAAGTTGCATAATCTTTTGTTTTTTAACCTAACAAAGGTAAGGTTTTGCAAGAAAGAAATGACGTTGAACTTTTCGTTTCACAAAGGGCCAAAAACCATCGAAAAACGGGTGTTTTTTGATGATTTTCAGCCCTTTTTTGATGTTTTTTTGATATGATGGTAGTAGTTTTAGTTGTTTAATGTTGAAACCGTGTAATTTTTAGGGATCACTGCTAGTGGTATAATTGTTGATTTATTTTAGATAGCAGTTAGATGGATTTTTGCATGTATATTTTTATTCTATATATCTAGTTTTAGGGATTAATGTCAGGATAAAATGTTTGAATTACTGATAATCAATAATTTGTGTCTAATTCCATCCAGATAATTCTAAAAAACAATCTTACTATTTTAGCGCATAATTCAACAAATTACCACTATATTTGCGCCCTCAAAAAAGGCTATCCTTATGAATATCAAAAATGTAGCGATCA
>DRGP01000096.1 GCA_011050015.1 Leeuwenhoekiella sp.
ACAGTTTTTGAATTTTGATCTAGAGTGTCATGGAATCAGCCCCACTGGTGGGATTTAAAGACTTAGATCATTAAGACCATCGTATATGTCCCTTTTTTCAAAGTTGAACCACCATTGATCGATCTGAAGTTAGCGTAATTTGGAGAATTATTTTCGGTGTGTATTCTGAAATTTAAATATAATACATGTACATGTTGGTTCACATTTTAAATATTTTTTCACCTTAATATGCTACATGTTTACTTTCACAAGAAAAACATAGGGAGGTATAGTATCAAGCAAACTATAGTTTTTTGACCATAGAGCCAATTTTAACCATAAATTATGGAAATGACAAATAGCTAAAATCAATTCATCAGTACAATTACATTGCCATTTTATAACAATTCTTGAATCTGCTATCTGCCTATTATTAGATGATAAAATCCAATAACTACCCTTAATCTCTGGGGTTTTCCTGCACCACTTTCTCTGGACGTTCCCAGAGCGTATCCATATCCTCTAAGGTTTTCCCATTGGTTTCCGGTACAAATTTCCAAACGAGGAACATAGCCCCTAAACCCATCAAACCGTAAATCCAGTAAGCAAAACCATGATTAAATAGTTCTACCAAATAACTGTTTTTATCCATTATGGGGAAAGTCCAGGACACGAGATAATTAGAGATCCACTGTGCGGCTACGGCGACTGCCATTGCCTTGCCCCTTATTTTATTCGGGAAAATTTCAGAAAGCAGTACCCAGGTCACTGGTCCCCAGCTTAAGGCAAAACTCGCCACATAAGCAAGCATACATATTAGCGCAGTAATTCCCACCGTTTCAGCAAAGAAAACAGAGCCCAGGGTAAACATAGAGATGGCCATGCCCAAAGCACCTATAATCATTAATGGCTTTCTGCCAAAACGATCCACACTAAGAATGGCGATGACGGTAAAAAACAGGTTCACGGCACCTACAATAATAGTCTGTAACAGCGCGGCATCAGTCTGTGCTCCCATGCTCTTAAATATTTCTGGCGCGTAATATAGCACAACATTAATACCTACAAACTGTTGAAAAACCGATAATAAAATCCCTACAATGATTACTGGCACGCCGTAAGAAAATAATTTTCCGGAGCGATGAACAACCGTACTTTTGATCTGACCAATGATTCTCTCGGCTTCTTCCGCTCCATTTACTTTTGTCAAAACCTCAAGTGCTTTAGAGGATTTATCTTTTAGCACTAAGGATCGTGGGGTATCGGGAACAAAAAACAATAAAATAAAAAATAAGGCCGCGGGTATGGTTTCAGACGCAAACATGTAGCGCCATCCCACCGTATCCAACCAGCTTTCATCTCCCAGACCAGCGATGTAGTAATTAACAAAATAAACGATAAGCATACCGAAAATGATAGTAAACTGATTGAGAGAAACCAGTTTACCCCTTATTTTAGCAGGTGCTATTTCAGAAATATATAAAGGGGACAGCATCGAAGCCAGCCCCACCCCTATTCCTCCAAAAATTCTATAGGCTATAAAAAAATAAATGTAGGTATGGTTCCCTTCGCCAATTGTTTCAAAAAACATTTCCGGCATGGAAGAGCCCAATGCAGATATTAAAAAGAGGGCTGCTGCAAGCAGGAGACCATTTCTACGGCCCATTGCCTTGCTTACCACACCGCCCAAAACACCACCTATAATACAACCTATCAAAGCGCTTGAAACGACAAAACCCAAACGCGCATTGGCACTGGTTTCATCAAGACCAAAAGGTAATACGAAAAAGCTTTCTAAAGAACTTACCGTACCTGAAATGACAGCTGTATCGTAACCAAAAAGTAACCCGCCAAGGGTAGCCACGAGTGTTAATTTAATTAAATATAAATTATTTTTAGAGGTGCTCATTTTTCTTTAAAGTGTTTGAATTTAACGTGTCGTTTAGTCTAATTTATTTTTATTAACGAGTTCAAGAGAAATCTTCATTCTCCAGCAATCGATTTCGTAACTATTTAAAACCTTTTATTTTCCTTCAAAAATGACATATAAACTGCCGTTTTTGAAGGTTTTTTATCTAAAATTGACTACTGCTGATGTAGTTGTTCCTCCAGACATTGCTTCCACTGCTCAAAAGCAGCCAAATATTCTTGCTTATACTTATCGACAGGTTTATACACATGTTCTACTTCATCTGTAGCCGTCGCTTCATCAAAACTTGAAAAAGCACCTGAAGCGTAGGCTGCGGCTCTGGCAGCACCTACCGCACCTGTAGTTTCGGTTATACTTATATCCTTACCGACCAGAGTAGCTATTGTATTTGAAAAAACTTCAGACCGAAACAGGTTATCATTCCCGGCTTTAATGGTATCTAGCGTAATACCATCACCCTGCAAGATCTCCAGACCGTACACAAAGGAAAAAGCGATGCCTTCTAATGCTGCCCTAAATAGATGTTTTTGCTGGTGTATATTAAAGTTAATATTATTGATACTGCTGCCCATATTTTTGTTGCGTAGCATACGCTCCGCCCCATTCCCGAAAGGCAAAATAATAAGTCCATCAGATCCTATGGCGACAGACGCTGCCAATTCATTCATGCTGGCATAATCCATAGCATCGGTCAGTTGATTGCGCATCCAGCTGTATTGTATTCCCGTACCGTTAATACAAAGCATTTTTCCTATGCGCGGCGCATCTTTTTGGTGATTTACGTGTGCAAAACTGTTTATTCGGGTCGATTCTTTTGTTTTGACCTTTTCAGAAATAGCATATACCACACCGCTTGTCCCTCCAGTAGCGGCAATTTCGCCCGGTTTAAACACATTGAGTGCAAGTGCGTTATTGGGCTGGTCACCGGCACGGTACATAACAGGAATTCCTACAGGTAAGCCGGTCTGTTCTGCGGCTTGCTGGGTGACTTTGCCCTGTTCAGAAAAGGTAGAAACAATTTCCGGGATCAAGTCTGTATCTATTCCCGCTTCTTTAAATAACCAGTCGGCCGGCGCATGTTGCGTAAAATCCCAGGCTATCCCTTCCGAAAGTCCAGAAGGCGTTGTTGTGCAGGCGCCGGTCAATTTCATGGCAATGTAATCACCGGGCAACATAAATTTATCAACACGTTCATAAAGTTCGGGCTCATTATCTTTGACCCATTTAAGTTTGGATAAGGTAAAATTACCCGGGGAATTGAGCAGTTGCTCTTCACATTTTGATGACCCCGCTTTTTGAAATAAGTGTTCACCGGTCGTTACGGCTCTACTGTCACACCATATTATGGAAGGGCGCAAAACCTGCTGCTGTTTATCTACCAGTACGAGACCATGCATTTGGTAAGAAATGCCTATGCCTTTTATATCGCTTGCTTTGACTTCTGTTTCCTTAAGGAGTTGCTGTGTGGCTATACGCAGGTTTTCCCACCACGATGACGGATCCTGCTCTCCCCATCCTGCTTTTGGTGAGCGAATGGGCATTTCTACTTTGGGATATTGTGCCGTGCCTACTGTTTTTCCGTTTTTATCATTTATTAAAGCCGCCTTTATAGAGGAGCTCCCTATATCGTATCCTATCCAGAACATAGTTTATTTTAATTTAAACAAATATAGCACTCGAAATCGATTGCATAAATTATTATTGGCCTTTAAATCATTTAAAAACCCTTGGCAATATAAAAATTAAATTTTCTAATTTGGTCACGGTCGATAATTATTACCTAATTTTAGCCATTTTAACGCCTCTTGACGGATAATCAACTTTTATCAGGTATTAAATATGACCTCACGTACTTAGTTTTATGAACAAAAAAAAGGAAATCACGATCTATGATATTGCTAAGGAGTTGAGCTTCTCACCTTCTACAATTTCAAGAGCTTTGAATGATCATCATAGCATCAGTGACAAAACCATAAAATTAATTAAAGAAACGGCTCAAAAAATGGGTTACCGTCCCAATTCTATAGCCGCCAGCCTACGCAACAACAAGAGCAACACACTGGGCATCATGATTTCCCGAATTAATAGACCGTTCATAGCATCCTTGATAAGCGGTGTAGAGTCCAGAGCGCGTAAAGCCGGTTATAATGTCATCATTACACAAAGTAATGACATATATAAAAATGAGGTGGATAATGCGCAGGCGCTTTATGACAGCCGCATTACCGGTCTTGTGGCCACCCTGGCTATGGAGACCAAAGATTACTCGCATTTTCAGCAGTTTATAGATCAGGGAACCCCTATTGTTTTTGTAGATCGTGTTCCCAAAGGCCTCAACGCATATTATGTGATCATAGACAATTATATGGCCGGGTACAAAGCCACAAAACACCTTATCGAGCAGGGGTGTACACGTATCGCCCATTTTGCCGGAGCCCAGCACCGCAATATTTATGGAGAGCGCAGAAAGGGGTATGAAGATGCCCTACTTGAGCACGGTTTTACGGTAGATCCAGAACTTCTCTGTGAATTCAGTACGTTAAGTTTTTCTGAAGGAAAAAAGGCAACTAAAAACCTGCTTGCCCTACCCAACCCCCCAGATGGTATTTTTTCGGCCAACGATACTGCTGCGGTGAGTGCCATTATGTACGCAAAAAAACACGGGGTGCGCGTGCCACAAGATCTTGCCATTGTAGGCTTTAATGATGACCCCATAGCCTCAATCGTTGATCCCGGACTTTCTACGGTCTCCCACCCTGCACAAAAAATGGGTAAGATTTCAGCGCAACTTATTCTGGACCATACAGAAAAAGACGATGATGATCTTACAGAGATTAAAATGCTAAAAACAGAGCTTTTAATCCGTGAATCTTCGCTTAGGAAAAAAGGACCGGTGGATTTGCCTCTCGGTAAACAGCAAAAAGCAGATACCAATTAATTCTTTTCCTTAAAATATTGTATCTGTAAAGTCGCCAGAAAACATCATTTTTTCATCAAAAACCGCCTAAAATAAGGGAAAAACAGGTTGTTTTGACAACTAATTACCGCAAAAAACAAGGCTAAAAAACTTCAGAAAAAAGCTTATTTTTAAATTTTCGCAATCGATTGCTGAAAAATACTGTTATCTTATTTATATTTGAAGCTAGCCGTTTTTGAATTTGGTCTCTAGGTCTGAAAATAAAAACCTCAGGAGCTTCAAAAACAATAATTTCTAAACCAATATATCTTGAAACAGCGCTTTAGTCTTTTTTTCCTTGCCATTTTTATGAGCATGATCAACGCTATGGCGGCTAATGGGTATGACCTATGGTTGCGCTATGCGCCTATTCAGGATAAGGCCGTTTTAAAAAGTTATCAACAGCAATTGCAATCGGTTTATTTTCCCACTGGCAGCGATAAACTTCGTGTCACTCAAGAAGAGTTAAAACGTGGAATTACCGGAATGTTAGGTCAGAAGCTTCAACTAGAAAACTCTTTTTCTCCTGAAAACACCTTGATTATCGCTTCCGCAAAAAACCTGAATGCTGCCATTTTCGCTAAGGTGGAAACCGATTTAAAAAACCTGGGCAAGGAGGGTTTTATTATTAAATCGACTACTGTTAAAGGAAAAAATACGCTTATTATCACTGCAAATACAGATCAAGGCATCCTGTACGGCACGTTCAAATTGCTGATGCTCATGCAGCAGAATCAGGATCTTTCATCTATTAATCGGGTGGATTCACCCAAAATCGACATCCGTATCCTGAACCATTGGGACAATTTAGACCGCACCGTAGAACGAGGTTATGCCGGTTTTTCGATCTGGAACTGGCAAAAACTGCCCGGTTTTATTGATCAGCGGTATATTGATTACGCCCGCGCTAACGCGTCCATCGGTATAAACGGGACGGTGCTTACTAATGTAAACGCAAATGCGCTGGTATTAACACCACAATATATTGATAAAGTCACCGCACTGGCAGATGTTTTTAGACCGTACGGCATAAAAGTGTATCTCACCGCACGATTTTCGGCACCCATAGAGATTGGTGGACTCAAAACCGCCGATCCGCTGGATGCGAAAGTGCAACAATGGTGGAAGGAAAAAGCAAACGAAATCTACCAAAAAATACCCGATTTTGGCGGTTTTTTGGTGAAAGCAAATTCTGAAGGCCAGCCGGGCCCCCAAAATTATGGCCGTAACCATGTAGATGGCGCCAATATGCTGGCCGATGCGGTTGCTCCCCACGGCGGAATCGTGATGTGGCGCGCTTTTGTCTATTCCGAAGAGGACGCTACAGACCGCGCAAAGCAAGCATACAGTGAGTTTGTGCCTTTTGATGGGCAATTTAGGGATAACGTGATCATTCAGGTAAAAAACGGCCCTATCGATTTTCAGCCGCGGGAACCCTTTCATCCCATGTTTGGCGCGATGCCAAAAACTTCGCTCATGATCGAGTTTCAGATCACGCAGGAATATCTTGGTTTCAGCACGCATCTGGTTTATTTACCAAAATTATATGAGGAAGTCTTACACGCAGATACCTACCAAGAAGGCAAAGGTTCAACCGTGGCCAAAGTCATCGATGGCTCGCTGCATAACAAAAAACTTACAGGAATGGCCGGCGTCGCCAATATAGGCACCGATATCAACTGGACGGGGCATCCTTTCGCGCAAGCCAACTGGTACGGCTTTGGCCGCTTGGCTTGGGATCCCGAACTGGATTCCCGTGAAATCGCCAAAGAATGGTTGCGCGCCACTTTTTCCAATGAAGATGAGTTTGTAAACGCGATGGAAGAGGTCATGATCGATTCCCGCGAAGCGGTAGTGAATTATATGACGCCGCTCGGGCTGCACCACATGATGGCCACAGGTCACCATTATGGACCCGGCCCGTGGGTAGATAACCTCTCCCGTCCAGACTGGAACCCCGTGTATTATCATAAGGCTGATAGTGTGGGCATTGGTTTTGAACGCACCAAAAATGGTAGTGATGCTGTAGATCAATATGCGCCAGAACTCGCAAAAAAGTTTAATGACCCCAAAACCACCCCTGAAGAACTCCTGCTCTGGTTTCACCACCTGCCCTGGGACTACACTTTAAAAAATGGGGAATCCCTCTGGGACGGGATCGCCTTAAAATATCAAGAAGGTGTGGATAAGGTGGACACTATGATCCAAACCTGGCAAAATATGCAAACTTAC
>DRGP01000097.1 GCA_011050015.1 Leeuwenhoekiella sp.
AACCCCGGTTTTACCGCCCACCGATGCATCTACCATAGCCAGTAAACTAGTGGGAACATTAATGTAATCTATACCGCGTTTAAAGGTGCACGCGACAAAACCACCTAAGTCTGTAACCACGCCGCCACCCACATTGATCATAAGGCTTTTTCGGTCGCCATCCAGTTCAGAAAGTGCGTTCCATACGCCAGAACAGGTTTCGATATTTTTGTACTGTTCACCGGCATCTATCTCGATGACTTCAATACGGACTGTGGTTTCTAGATTAGAGAGTACACGTGCAAGGCAATGTTCATGGGTATTTGTATCTACCAGAACAAAAATAGTGCTGTAATTTAATTTTGACAGATACTGATTAAGATGTATATATCCTTCATTTTCAAATACAATAGGGTAATCTTTTGCAGCAATGGAACGCATAAGTTTATATTTTCAAGCGGGAAATTAGTATTCTTTTATAAAAATGAGCCTTTATTCTCAGTATATTTGACGCAATTTTAAAAAAAATTAATGTTAGAGAATAAGATTTTTGAAGATACTAAGACAGCCTTTGCCCTAAAATCTGATAGTGAGCTTGATCGGGCATATTTTTTGTTCAAAATGATTTCTGTGCAGCCTCTAGTGCGGGTAGGTACTGCTGTGACACGTTTTGCCCTTAACGCCAAACTACCGGTCGAGAAATTAATACGTGCAACGGTTTTTGACCATTTTTGCGGCGGGGTAAGTGTAGAGGATTGCAAGGATACAATACAGAAAATGCATACAAAAAATGTACATTCAGTATTGGATTTTTCGGTGGAAGGAGAAGAGGAGGAGAGCCTTTTTGACGCTGCGCTCGAAAAAGTGAGCAATGTGATCGATTTTTCAGAAGATAAAAAGGCTATGCCTTTTTCTGTTTTCAAACCTTCGGGATTTGGCCGCTTTGAGATTTTTCAAAAAGTGGGTGCACGCAAAGAATTGAGCACTTCAGAAGAAAAGGAGTGGCAGCGCATAAGAGAACGATTTGACCGCGTATGTGCCCAAGCCGAAGCTGCGGGTATCTATTTACTTGTAGATGCTGAGGAAAGCTGGATGCAGGATGCAGCAGATAGGCTGGTTGAAGAAATGATGGAAAAATACAATAAAGAACGAGCCGTTGTTTCTAATACGATACAGTGTTATCGCTGGGACCGACTTGATTATGTGAAGGTGCTACATCAGGACGCCATAAAAAAGAATTATAAGTTAGGTCTTAAAATTGTTCGGGGCGCGTATATGGAAAAAGAGCGCAAGCGTGCGGATGAATTAAATTATGATTCTCCAATCTGCAGGGATAAATTTGAGACCGATGCGCATTTTAATGCGGTGATGTCCTATATTTTTGATCACCTGGAAGATATCTGGATGTTTATAGGTTCGCATAATGAGGAAAGTAATTACCTCGCTATAGAACTTATGCGCCAGAAAGAAATAGCAAACAATGATCCTCGGGTATGGTTTGGTCAATTATATGGCATGAGTGACCATATCAGTTTTAATATGGCTGCTGAAGGATATAATGTGGCTAAATATCTGCCTTTTGGACCAGTTAAAAATGTAATGCCTTACCTAATGCGAAGGGCTGAAGAAAACACCTCTGTGGCTGGCCAGACAAATAGGGAACTCACCTTACTTAAAAAAGAGCGCAAACGCAGGGACGATTAGTCCATCTGGATGCTTTTTATGGTCACTTTATCTTCATATTCACAGATGGAAACTTCTGTGTGAATAGGTTTGCTTTCGCTCTCCGGTGATTTTATGTAATAAATTCCACAGGGTTTGAGTTGCTGCTGACTTTTGTCAAAATCTACAGTTCCTTCCCTAAACAACCGGTTCAACTGAATAGTATCTACTGCTGTTTCTGCCATTAATCGCTGTAGTTCTGGGGAAATCTCATAGCCTTTGTTGCGTATGGTTTTCAGGACACGGGCATTGGGCATGTAATCGCAAGACGGGATTTCAGTATCGCTACCTTTTAAAAAAAAAGCAAGCAGCACCAAGCCTACGGCAAAGCCTCCCATATAATAACCTACTCGTTGTAATACTTGCATGTGAAGTGTTCAATAATTTGATATTTTCAACCGTTTTTTGGTAGAAAATTGTTATTCTGCTCCCTGAAAACCACTTTTTCAGGCTAAAATTGACCTAAAAGAACAATAAATTGATATCCTTAAACGGAATATCAAACCATTCTGAAACCGATTTACTAGTCAAAATTCCACGGTAAAAATACAATCCACTTTTTAAACGCTTATCCATTCTCAAGCTGTTTTCTAATCCGCCATGCTCTGCAATATCCAGTAAATAGGGAGTAAAAATGTTACTGATGGAGATAGATGCCGTTCGTGCATACCGCGATGGAATATTAGGCACACAATAATGCAGCACACCATGCTTTAAAAAGGTAGGGTTGTCGTGTGAAGTCACTTCGCTGGTCTCAAAACAACCTCCCATATCAATACTTACATCTATGATCACCGCGCCGTTTTTCATATATTCTATCATATACTCGGGTACTACAACAGGAGCGCGATCTTTTCCACGTACCGCACCAATAGCGACATCGCAGCGCCTTAGTGCCTTGAGTAAATTTTTGGGCTGTACGGTTGAAGTATAAATAGGACGTCCCACGTTGGTCTGTAAATTCCTGAGTTTGGTAAGCGAATTGTCAAAAACCTTGACATTGGCTCCAAGACCCAGCGCAGAACGTGTAGCAAATTCGCCTACGGTACCTGCTCCTAAAATCACCACTTCAACTGGGGGTACTCCGCTAATGTTGCCAAACATGAGCCCGTTACCCTGTCCTTTGGCTGACATTAATTCGGCTGCCAGTAGTACAGATGCAGTACCGGCAATTTCACTCAATGCACGTACGGCGGGATATGTGCCATCATCGTCTTTAATAAATTCAAAGGCAAGGGCGGTAATACGTTTGGAAGCAAGTGCTTCAAAATAGGTCTTGGATTGTGTTTTAAGCTGCAATGCGGAGATTAAAACCGTTTGTGGTTTCATCATATCCAGTTCATCCAGAGAGGGCGGTTCTACTTTTAAGATCATGGGGCACCCAAAAACCTTTGCCGTATCTGAAGTTATTTCCGCGCCCGCTTCAGAATAATGGTGATCTGTAAATTTGGCATCCATGCCCGCTTTACTTTCTATAAGCACGCGGTGTCCATTTGAAGTAAGGGCGTTTACTGCATCTGGAGTAAGGCATACCCGTTTTTCTTGAAAATGGTTTTCCTTGGGAATCCCTATAAAAAGGGAACCGCTTTTCTTCTGGATTTCCAGTTTTTCTTCCTGTGGAAGAAGCTCCTCTCGGGTAAAAGGACTATTTGTTAAATTGACGCTGCTCATGCACACTTAGGTTTTCATTTGGTAAAGGCATGATCGCGCTGCCTTGTCGCACCATAAATAAGTATGGCGAAGCTAGCAAAAATAAGTTATATAACTACTTTTGCCAAAACTGAAAACCGTTTATATAAAATACCGATACTGAATTATAGAGAGAAGAGGAGGTCTTGCAACGTGGAGTGAAGAAAGCTTTCTATATACTGAAAAGATGAAATTGTTTTAACCCATATATAAGGGTTCATTATCACCGTCATCCTCCTCCTCGTACTCCTCTTCTTCTTCACGAAATGATAATGAGGAATAAGAAGCTTCAAAAGGATAGTCTTGTTTATTTTCTTCTTTAATTTCTCCTTTTATGGTAACTCTTTTTAGCTCGTTGTAGTCAATATTATGAATTTTGTCGAAAATTTTCATCCTTATTCCATACAAGAAGATTAGGGTAAAAAGAATTAAAGGAGCTAAAAAGTATATTTCACCAAAATCTTGAAAAGCCATTTCATCATTTAATGTACCATATATTTGGAAACTATACATAAATATGGGAATTATTATAGCATGATACCACCAGTTCTTACAAGTAAAAAACCAGATAAATAAAAAACTTAAGGGAATAAATTTACTGAATAAAATCCAAGCTAAAACATTTACATCTTCATAAAATGTTGTTGTATAAGATATGTTTATACCTAAAAAAGAGGTTTTCCAACTTCTTACAGCTGGAAAACCTTCATATAAATAAAAAAAATATGGCGATGCCGCTAAAAAAGCAGCAATAAGGCTACCCGTGAGTAGGGACCCTAATTGACGATTTACGTACTTCTTTCGATGCTTGGTCTGCATTTACATTTTCTTGAACAGTTACATAAGACATTGCAGTTGCACCAGCGATTAAAAGTCCGAATAATAAAGCTTTGATTTTCATAATAAAGTTTTTTGTTAGTTATTATTTGTTTTTGTTGGTACAAATATCACTACATAAAACGCACGAAACCAAACTTATGGGATTCCGTAACTTTGCAAACTTTATTTTGAAAAACTGGAATTTTACAACGTTAATCTTTTGGCAATAATACCAATATTTTTACTATTATCGCCGAATTTCATACATAATCTCTGTTTAAAATTCACGACGTAGGAAAATACAGTATATTGTTAATTTTAATATATTATTTTTTATAGTAATTTTAACTAATTTTAAGAAACTGTTAAGGTTCTTTTCTCGTTGTTTGTCGAGCCTAATTTCGCTGTATGTGAGTGATTAGGTAGAAAACTGTTAATCTTTTCGGGCCATTCAATAAACGTCCACTGGTCTTTATCAAAATAGTCTTCCAAACCTAGCTGTTCTAACTCAGATTCATCATTTATCCGATAAAAATCAAAGTGATAAATAGGTGATCCATTAGTTTCTTGATATTCATTGACAATTGAAAAAGTAGGGCTACTAATGGTATCTGTAGAACCCAAATTTTTAATGATAGACTTTATAAGCGTTGTTTTGCCAACTCCCATAGGGCCATAAAAGAGAATAGTTTTTTGCTCACAGAAAGCGATAATATCTTTTGCGACTTGATCAATTTCTTCTAATGCATATTTAAATTGCATGGTCTGATCTTTAAAAAAGGTTGTAGTATAGTAAACCAAATGTGATCAATACGTCATATGATCATTGGCATACAGCAAGTTACGTATAAGAAAGTACTTAAATAGTCTTATAAATAATTTTAACTATTTTGGATTCATTACTATAAATGGAATAATCATTTCTTCAAGTGAAACCCCGCCATGCTGATAAGTGTTTCGATAATAGCCTACATAGTGGTTGTAATTATTGGGATAGGCAAAAAACAGATCACCTTTTGCGAAAATAAAAGAACTGCTCATATTAATAGTGGGGAGGTGTATTTTCTTGGGATCTGGTGCAGCGAGTACATCTCTGTCTTCATAGGTGAGGCTGCGTCCAGTCTTATAGCGTAGGTTCAAACTGGTGTTCTTATCACCTATAACTTTAGACGGGTTTTTTACATTGATGGTTCCGTGATCTGTGGTCAAAAGAATTTTTAATCCCATTTGCTGAGCCTTCTGTATCATTTCCAGCAACGGCGAATTTTTAAACCAGCTTTCTGTGAGGGAACGGTACGATTTATCGTTGGAGGCTAATTCTTTAATTACTTCCATTTCTGTTTTAGAGTGGGAAAGCATATCCACAAAATTATATACCAGGACCGTAAGGTCATTATTCTTTAAAGAATTAAAATTCTCGACCAGTTTTCTGCCCGCTTTCAAATTAGTTATTTTGTAGTATTCCCAATTAATTTCAAGTCCCAGTCTCTTCAGCTGGGCTTCCAGAAATTTATCTTCATACATATTTTTCCCGCCTTCTTCGGTATCATTGAGCCAGAAGTTGGGATATCTTGCTTCCATATCGCTGGGCATTAAGCCTGAAAATATAGAGTTTCTGGCATATTGTGTGGCGGTGGGAAGAATACTGCAATACGCTTCCTCGCTTTCTTTTTTGTAATAATTGCTTATAATGGGCTCAAAAGCTTTCCACTGGTCATAGCGTAGGTTGTCTATAACGATGAGTAGGGTAGGGGTCTTATCTTTTAAATGGGGTACGACGCGTTCTTTAAATAGAGTGTGCGACATGATGGGTTTTTCCTCATCACTGAACCATTGAGGATAGCTCTTTTCTACAAATTTAAAAAACTGGTTATTGGCTTCAGCTTTTTGAGATTCCAGGATCTCATGCATCCCCTGATCTTCTATGTTTTCGAGTTCGAGCTCCCAATAGACTAGTTTTTGATATAAATCTACCCATTCGTCAAAAGTTTTGACCATGGCCATATCCATAGCGATCTTCCTGAATTCCTGTTGATAATTGAGCGTGGCCTTTTCAGAAACGAGCCGGCTGGTGTCGAGATTTTTTTTGAGGCTGAGCAATATTTGGTTAGGATTTACCGGTTTTATGAGGTAATCGGCAATTTTTGAACCTATTGCTTCTTCCATGATATATTCTTCCTCACTTTTTGTGATCATGATAACCGGTAGCGTATCTCGTTTCGCTTTGATCTCGCTCAGTGTTTCCAGACCGGTAAGACCGGGCATGTTTTCATCAAGAAGAACAATATCAAAGTTTTCTTTTTCTACGAGTTCTATCGCTTCGGTACCACTTTGACAGGTGGTAACGTCATAATTTTTTTGTTGAAGAAATAAGATATGTGGTTTTAAAAGGTCAATTTCATCATCAACCCATAATATTTTTATCGCGGTCATAGTTGTGTATCTTTGTTTTACTATTAGTTATGGAAATCCATGCGTAACGGATCAAAAGTGACTTTAATTACGGATATTTGAAAGACTCCCACAAATTTACTATAATTAACGACCCTATTTATGGGTTTATTACCCTACAAAAAGGACTGCTCTTTAATCTGATAGAGCATCGCTATTTTCAGCGCTTGCGCAGAATTTCTCAAATGGGAATGTCCTACTTGGTTTATCCCGGAGCGCACCACACCCGTTTTCACCATGCGCTGGGTTGTCTACATATTATGGGTAAGGCTTGTGAGACCCTGCGCGGCAAAGGTATAACTATAAGCGATGAAGAAATGGAAGCGGTACAAGCTGCGATCTTGCTACATGATATAGGGCATGGTCCTTTCTCCCATGCGATGGAAAATAGTATCGTAGAAAATACAAGTCATGAGCAAATATCGCTTCGGTTTATGGAAAAACTCAATGTGGAGTTTAACGGAAGTTTAACGACGGCGATCGCCATATTTACCGGTAGCTACCCGCGCCGGTTCTTTCATCAGCTTGTTTCTGGCCAGTTGGATATGGATCGTACCGACTACCTAAAGCGCGATAGTTTTTATACCGGTATGGCTGAAGGGAACATTAATACAGACCGAATCCTGGCCATGCTCCATGTGAAAAATGATCAACTCGTGGTTGAGGAAAAAGGCATTTATACCATAGAAAAATTTCTGGTTGCGCGCCGGCTTATGTACTGGCAGGTTTATTTGCATAAAACGAGTCTTGTGGCAGAACAGCTGCTGGTACGTGTTTTAAAACGAGCTAAGGAGCTTACATTGGCTGGTCATGAGCTATCTGCCAGTAAGGCCTTGAATTACTTTTTGCACAATAGCGCACCGTTGGCTACATTTACTGATGAGGCGCTTGAGATTTTTTCTAAACTGGATGATTATGATATTATAATGGCTATGAAATCGTGGTGCGACCACGAGGATTTTGTTTTGAGCCATTTATCTACCATGATAATAAATAGACATTTGCTCGCTATTAAAATCAAAAAAAAGCCTTTTCCCGCAGATTTTATACAACAAAAGGAGGAAGAGGTCATGAGCACTTATAAAATTACGCAGGCCGAAGCCAATTATTTCGTGTTCACCGGTACTATTACTAACCAGGCATACACCTTTACCAAACAAGGAATAAATATACTTACCAAAAAAGGAAAGGTAATAGATGTTATCAAAGCAAGCGATCAGTTAAGCCTGAAGCCATTGGCCAAGGTTATTGTAAAAAACTTTATCTGTTTTCCTAAATCCATAAGCTGATTTTAGGCTATTATATTGAGATTTTGGGAAAAAACCTGATGTTTAATTCCATGTTTTTAAATGAATTATACCGAATAGATGAGTTAAACAACCAATTCGTAAAATTATAAACCCGCTCTAGCTGTTTTTTTCTATTTTTGTGCAGATGAAATTTACCGCTGCACAAATTGCTGGAATTTTGGAAGGTGACGTAGAAGGCGACACTGAAGCCCAAGTTTCCAAACTCTCTAAAATTGAAGAGGGAACAAAGGGATCGCTGACTTTTTTGGCAAATCCTAAGTACACTTCATACATATATACCACTAAGGCTACCATTACTATTGTAGATAGAAGTTTTAAGGCAGAACAGGATATTTCAACCACGCTTATACGCGTAGATGATGCCTATAAGTCTTTCTCACAACTGCTGGAATATTACAATAAGATAAAACTGAGCAAAGAAGGTGTAGAACAGCCGGTTTTTATAGCCCATAGCGCAAAATACGGTGAGGATATTTACCTTGGTGCATTTTCTTATCTGGGCGAAAATGTGCAAATAGGTAAAAATGTCAAGATCTATCCTAATGTCTATATAGGGGATAATGTGATTATAGGTGATGATTGCGTGATTTTTTCCGGTGCTAAGATTTACTCAGAGTCCGTTTTGGGTAATTCTGTGTATGTGCATAGCGGCGCTATTTTGGGAGCCGATGGGTTTGGTTACCGGCCTGAAGAAAATGGCGAGTTTGTAAAAGTCCCGCAAATAGGTAACGTTATCATCGAAGATCATGTAGATGTAGGCGCTGGTACGACTATAGATCGAGCTACATTGGGATCTACCATTATCAGAAAAGGCGTGAAACTTGATAACCAGATACAGATCGCCCATAATGTAGAAGTGGGAGAGCATACCGCAATCGCTGCCCAGACCGGTATCGCAGGCTCTACTAAAATAGGTAAGAATTGCATTATAGGCGGTCAAGTGGGCATTGCCGGGCATTTAAAAATTGGAGATCGCGTCAAGATCCAGGCACAGTCCGGTATAGGACGAAATGTTAAGGATGATGAGGTATTACAGGGCTCACCTGCATTTTCTTATAGCGACTGGAATAAATCATACGTTCATTTCAAAAATTTACCAAAAATCGTACAAGAACTTAACAACCTTTCTAAAGAAGAACCCCATGATAAGTAAAGCCAAGGGAAAACAGAAAACAATTGCCGGTGAGGTTTCCCTCAACGGTGTGGGTTTACATACAGGAAAAAACGTTACCCTTACCTTTAAAGCGGCCGAAGTAAATACAGGTCTGCGCTTTAAACGTGTTGATCTTGAAGGTCAACCCATCATTGAGGCCAATGCTGAATACGTGGTGAACACGCAGCGCGGAACCAATCTTGAGAAAATGGGTGTTAATATACAGACCAGCGAGCACGTTCTCGCCGCCTGCATAGGTATGGGTATAGACAATATTATATTAGAACTTAATGCTTCAGAACCACCTATTATGGACGGTTCTGCAAAATATTTTGTAGAAGCGTTAGAAAAAGCTGGTATCATAGAGCAGGATGCCTGCAAGGAAGAATATGTGGTTACCGAGATCATTAATTACATAGATGAAGAATCGGGCAGTGAGATTATATTGATGCCTGCTGAAGAATACCAGGTTACCACGATGGTAGATTTTGGTACCAAAGTACTGGGCACGCAAAATGCCAGTATCAAAAACATTGAAGAGTTTAAAACCGAAATCGCTGATTCCAGAACGTTCAGTTTTCTGCACGAGATTGAGATGTTGCTTGAAAATGGTCTTATAAAAGGAGGTGATCTCAATAACGCCATTGTTTACGTAGATAAGGAGCTTTCGCCAGAAACCATGCAAAAACTCCGAAAAGCCTTCAAAAAGGACAATATTTCGGTAAAGCCGAATGGAATTTTAGATAATCTCACCCTTAATCATCCCAATGAAGCTGCCAGACATAAACTGCTAGACGTCATAGGCGATCTTGCTCTCGTAGGTATGCCTATAAAAGGGAAGGTGATCGCAAATAAACCGGGACATTTGGTAAATACCCAATTCGCGCAAAAACTGAAAAAAATAATAAAAGCCGAAAAACGGAACAATGTCCCTATTTTTGACCTTTCAAAACCACCTGCCAAAGATGTAAACGAGATTATGGCCATGCTACCGCATCGGCCACCATTTTTACTGGTAGATAAGATACTTGAACTTTCAGATAGCCATGTTATAGGTTTGAAAAATGTGACCATGAACGAACCATTTTTTATAGGTCACTTTCCCGGTTCGCCAGTAATGCCAGGTGTACTGCAGGTAGAGGCCATGGCGCAAACGGGTGGTATTCTGGTGCTAAGCACTGTTCCAGACCCCGAGAATTACCTGACGTATTTCATGAAAATTGATAAAGTACGTTTTAAACAACAGGTGCTTCCCGGTGATACACTCATCTTTAAACTATCATTGTTGTCACCCATTCGACGTGGTATATGTCATATGCAGGGATATGCATACGTAAATGGAAAAATAGCCTCTGAAGCAGAATTAATGGCTCAAATTGTCAAAGTAAAGAAAGACCAGTAGCATGAATCAACCACTAGCTTACGTACATCCAGGAGCCAAAATTGCCAAAAATGTAGTGATAGAACCTTTTACCACCATCAACAATGATGTGGTTATTGGTGAAGGTAGCTGGATAGGCTCTAATGTTACCATTATGGAAGGTGCCCGAATAGGTAAAAATGTAAACATTTTTCCAGGAGCGGTAATCTCCGCAATTCCTCAGGATAAAAAATTTGATGATGAAGATACCGTAACCATTATAGGTGATGGTACCACGATCAGAGAATGCGTCACCATAAACAGGGGTACCAGAGACCGGCAGAGAACTCAAATAGGTAAAAACTGCTGGATCATGGCCTATAGTCACATAGCACATGACTGCATTATAGGAGATCATTGCATATTTTCAAACAACAGTACGCTTGCCGGCCATATTAACGTGGGAGACTATGTTGTTCTTGCGGGTATGGCAGCGGTACAGCAGTTTTGTACCATAGGCAGCCACGCTTTTGTGACCGGTGGCTCACTGGTGCGCAAAGATGTGCCGCCGTATGTTAAGGCGGGTCGAGAACCACTATCGTATGTAGGAATAAATTCCATAGGCTTGCGCAGAAGGGGTTTTACGACCGATAAAATCAGGGAGATACAAGATATTTACAGGATATTATACCAGAAAAATTACAATAATTCACAAGCGGTAAATATTATTGAAGCTGAAATGGAAGCGACGCCAGAACGGGATGAGATCCTTCAGTTTATAAAAAATTCACAGCGCGGAATCATGAAGGGGTATTTTACCGCAAGCAATTGATTATATACCGAAAAACACCGTTTTTTGCTATAAAAAGGCGATTTTTCAAGAGTTAAGATGAATAATAATTTTGAATTTAGTGCTCGGTTTTTTGAAATCAGGCCTATTTTATAACAACTAGATCATGGCAAGTACTTCAGATATAAGAAATGGAATGTGCATTCACTACAATCACGATATTTATAAAATTATCGAATTTTTACACGTTAAACCTGGTAAAGGTCCTGCTTTTGTAAGAACAAAACTTAAAAGTGTCACTAATGGCAAAGTGTTGGATAATACCTTTTCCGCAGGGCATAAAATTGAAGATGTACGGGTAGAAACAAAAGGGTATCAATTTCTTTATAAGGATACCGAATTTTACCATTTTATGAATACCGAAGATTATACGCAAATTCGTCTGTTGGAAAGCGCGTTAGACCAACCCGGATTATTAAAGGAAGGTGAAGTCGTGCAGGTTTCTATAAACACAGAGGACAATATGCCCCTTTCGATAGATATGCCAGCGCACGTGATACTCGAAATTACTCAGACTGAGCCCGGCGTAAAGGGAAATACCGCAACCAACTCTACCAAACCAGCCATTGTAGAATCTGGCGCTGAGGTGCAGGTTCCGCTTTTTATTAACGAAGGCGATAAAATAAAGGTAGAAACAGATAAGGGAACCTATAAGGAGCGCATAAAAGAATAACAAAACATACATTTGGGTTCTATCGTTTTTTAGCAAAAGATGTTTAAAAACCGGTGATAGAGACTCAAAATAGGCGTATTAGATCTTTATTTTTTGACATGAAATTTGCCCAGCAACATACCTTAAAGCAGATAGCAACAATCATATCGGCAAAAATAGATGGCGATCCTGATTTTCCGGTGCTCGGCATGAATGAGATTCATGTGGTAGGACCTGGTGACATCGTTTTTGTCGATCATTCTAAATATTATGAGAAGGCCTTAAATTCTGCCGCGACAATAATTTTAATCAATGAGGAAGTAGAATGTCCTCCCGGTAAGGCGCTACTCATTTCTGATGATCCTTTTCGCGATTTCAACATATTGACCGAATATTTCAGGCCTTTCGAAAAAGCAACTCCAGCGGTAGCAAATTCGGCGGTTATAGGTGAAAATACCATCATCCAGCCCAATTGTTTTATAGGCAATAACGTCAAGATAGGCAACAATTGCTTGATACATGCCAACGTATCCCTCTACGATCATACTATCATTGGTGATAATGTAACAATACACGCAGGAGCAGTGCTGGGAGCAGATGCTTTTTATTATAAAAAGCGGAAAGAAGGTTTTGATAAGTTGAAATCTGGGGGACGTGTTATCATTCATAAAAATGTAGATATAGGAGCCCTGTGTACTATAGACCGTGGTGTTTCTGGAGATACTACCATAGGTTCTGGCAGCAAGCTTGATAATCAGGTACATGTGGGGCACGATGTGACGATTGGTGAGCGTGTGCTTATCGCATCACAAGTGGGAATTGCCGGGTGTGTGGTCATAGAAAATGACGTCACCATTTGGGGTCAGGCCGGTATTAAGAGCGACATTCATATAGGCACAGGAGCGGTTTTAATGGCACAGAGTGGTGTTTCAAGTGATTTAGACGCTGGCAAAACTTATTTTGGATCTCCTGCCAAAGAATTCCGCACAAAATTTAAAGAGCTCTCGGCTTTAAAACAACTACCAGAATTAATTGATAAAATAAAAAATTTAAAATGAGTACTTCGGCAAAAAAAATGGTGCGTGGGTTATATACTTCAGATTTTCTTAATGATCCCAGTGTATTGACGAAATACCTGCATAAAGATGCTGAATTGTTCTGGAATGCTTCTACCGGTTTTTCAAAATTAACGATAGCAGATATTTCAAAAATGTCAACCGAAATGGGTCGGTCATTTATTTCGCTAAGGCCTTCTATAACGCACGTTCTTGAAGATAAAGATCAGGTATGCATCCGGGTCACTTATTATGTGAAGACCATAGAAAATCCAGATGAGGAAGTGGCCATCATTCATTTTATGGCAATTTGGGAACTAAAGGACGGAAAATTGTACAAGGGCTACCAGATAAGCCAGCCCAGCGATGACGACCCGTCAAACATTGATGCGCATAGCCGTATAAAGTCCTGAATTTCCTTTAGGTTTAGCGCCTAAACATTTACTTTTGCAACCACTTAAAATACGATAAATAATGAGCGTTTTAGTCAATAAAGATTCAAAAATAATAGTACAGGGTTTTACGGGAAGTGAAGGTACCTTTCATGCAGAACAAATGATTGAGTACGGTACCAATGTGGTAGGTGGTGTGACCCCGGGTAAAGGTGGTCAGACCCATCTGGATCGACCTGTATTTAACACCGTGGGCGAGGCCGTAAAAGAAACTGATGCCGATGTGTCTATCATCTTTGTGCCGCCGGCCTTTGCCGCAGATGCTATTATGGAAGCTGCAAATGCTGGTATCAAGGTAATCATTACCATCACTGAAGGCATTCCTGTATCAGATATGATTAAAGTGGCCAATTATCTTAAGGATAAAGATAGCCGTCTCATAGGACCTAATTGCCCAGGTGTAATCACTCCCGGTGAGGCAAAAGTAGGGATCATGCCCGGTTTTGTATTTAAAAAGGGTAATGTGGGCATCGTTTCAAAATCAGGAACGCTTACCTATGAAGCAGCAGATCAAGTAGTAAAACAGGGTCTTGGTATTACCACCGCGATAGGAATAGGCGGCGATCCCATCATTGGCACTACCACAAAAGAAGCGGTAGAACTTTTAATTAATGACCCAGAGACAGAAGCTGTTGTAATGATTGGTGAGATAGGTGGTCAACTCGAGGCAGATGCGGCACGATGGATCAAAGAAAGTGGGACTAAAAAACCGGTAATTGGTTTTATAGCCGGTGAGACCGCTCCTGCAGGACGTACAATGGGACATGCTGGTGCTATCGTTTCAGGCGAAGGGGAGTCTGCAGCAGACAAAAAAAGGATATTGAAAGAATGCGGAATCCACGTGGTGGAATCACCAGCTGAAATCGGTAAAAAAGTTGCCGAAGTTCTTGGTAAATAGATTAAATTTAAAATAATTAGAGCGGGTTGGCAGCAATCCGCTTTTTTTATTTGCCTTTTGGAAAGCTCTACAAACAGCCCTTTTTTTCTATATTTGAAAGACTGTTTATTTGCTTACTTGATATCGATGTAAGGGATCGTGGTATTGTACTTTTTTTGAGTGATTTTAAAAAAGGTGATGAGGAAGATAATTTGTAGACAGGAAATATTTTTTCATTAAAAAATCATATAGCATTTCACGCGAATTAATTCTTAACTCGTACTTACGGGTAAATTTAAACAAATATGAACAACCTTTTGAAAATGAACCGTTTTCGCTAAAAAACGACCTTTGAAAGCTTATTTTTGAATACCATAGCATAAAATTATTTATACCATGAAACTACTTGAAGGTAAAAATGTAATCATAACTGGCGCTAGCCGTGGAATAGGGCGAGGTATCGCAATCGCTTTTGCAAATCAGGGCGCAAATATTGCCTTTACATACAGCTCTTCCGCAGGCCCGGCAGAAGAACTTGAAAAGGAACTCAAAGACAAAGGCATAAAAGCAAATGCTTATCAATCTGATGCCGCTTCTTTTACCGCTTGTCAGGATTTGGTAAAAACTATTCTGGAAGATTTTGAACAGATCGATGTACTCATTAACAATGCGGGCATTACTAAAGATAACCTGCTCATGCGAATGAGCGAAGACGATTTTGATAAAGTGATTGAGGTCAATCTTAAATCTATCTTTAATATGACCAAAGCGGTGCAGCGCACCATGTTAAAACAGCGTAAGGGGAGTATTATCAATATGAGTTCTGTGGTGGGGATAAAGGGCAATGCCGGACAGGCCAATTATGCCGCTTCAAAAGCAGGAATTATCGGTTTTTCAAAATCTATGGCGCTTGAACTGGGTTCCAGAAATATTAGGACAAATGTAGTTGCCCCCGGATTTATAGAGACCGAAATGACCGAAAAACTCGATGAAAAAACAATCGCCGGCTGGCGTGACGCCATCCCTCTAAAACGCGGTGGAACACCGGAAGATATTGCCAATGCGTGCATCTTTCTGGCCAGCGACATGAGCGCTTATATCACCGGGCAGGTATTACAGGTGGATGGCGGTATGCTTACTTAACCAATAACAGATGGCTACACAAACAATACTTCTCATTATCCTTGCCGGGATAATAGCCTTGTTTGTGTCATTGTTGCAATACTTTTATAAAGGTACAGGATACCGAAAGCGCAATCTACTTTTTAGTACGTTGCGCTTTCTCAGTTTGTTTGCACTGTTGCTGTTGCTGATTGATCCACAGATAGAAAGTACGACATACACCACAGTAAAACCGGTTCTTGCCGTCGCTGTTGATAATTCGGCCTCTATAGATTACCTGGATGAAAAGCAACAAGTTGAGCAAACAGTTCATGAAATTCAGGAAAACACGGCTTTAAATGAACGTTTTGACATCGATTTTTACCAGTTTGGTACTGATTTAGCAACCCTTGATTCACTTTCTTTTAACGACTCCCGTAGCAATATTGCTAATCCATTAAAGACGTTCAGCTCGGTATACAAAACAAGCTACGTCCCCCTTTTAATTACTGATGGAAATGCCACACTGGGTACAGATTATGAATATTTTTCTGCTTCACAGAAACAACCTGTGTACTTTCTGGCTGTTGGAGATACCACTATTTATGAAGATGTAAAAATTGATCGTATCAATGTAAACCGCTACGCTTATCTCAACAATAAATTCCCAGTGGAAATAATAGCTTCCTATAGCGGAGATACCGAAAAAACCAACCAATTGGAGGTTTTTTCGGGGGAAAGGAAGGTGTATTCGCGGCAATTACAGTTCAGCGAAGCGGAAAACGGTAAAGTGGTTAATTTTTATCTGCCTGCAGATGCTGTGGGAATAAAGCAATATACAGTTCGGTTAACGCCTTTAGAAAATGAAAAGAATACGGTGAATAATACGAAGAACTTTGGCGTTGAAGTCATTGATCAGCAGGCTAAGGTTGCCATCGTATATTCTTATTTGCATCCTGACTTAGGTGCGCTGAAAAAAGCAATAACGAGTAATAAGTTGCGGGATGTTGAAGTTATGGACATCTCAGATTTTCAGGCGACCGATATTCCCGATTATGATTTATTAATACTTTTCGAACCCAATCGCGGTTTCGCAAAATTATACAACAAACTGGAGCAGCTCAATAAGAACCGTTTGACCATTATTGCAACAGAGAGTGATTTTAATATGCTGAATGCTGCGCAGGGCACATTCAAAAAAAGCAATACCCGTCAAATTGATGAAGTGCGCCCACGATTAAATACTAATTTTTCAGCCTTCTTACTGGAAGATATAGGTTATGCCGATTTTCCGCCATTAAATAGTGCTTTTGGGTCTGTAACAATAAATGGCGATACCGATGTGTTACTGTATAAAAATATAGGAGGCGTAAGCACTCAAGACCCGCTTTTAGAAGTAACTGAAATAAGGGGTAGGAGGGAAGTATTGCTCTTGGGTACCGGGATTTGGAAATGGCGTGCCCAGTCTTTTATAGAAAATCAATCTTTTGAAAAGTTTGATAATTTCATAGATAAATTGGTACAATATGCAATTTCTACCGATAAAAAAGATAGGTTACGGCTGGATTTTGAATCCTTCTATTATGGATCACAGGGTGTGGTTATCAGCGCACAATATGTAGATGATAACTACAATTTTGACAACAGGGCGAGCTTATCCATTACCGTTAGAAATACCGAAACAAATAAAACTACTCAGGTTCCCATGGTGCTCAAGGCTAATTTTTATGAGGCCAACCTCAATATGCTCTCTTCGGGAACCTATGATTTTACGGTTAAGGTAGCCGGTGAGCAAACTTCGGCATCGGGAACATTTACAATTATTCCTTATGATATGGAGCGTCAGGCACAAAATGCTGCGTGGGATAAATTGAAACGTACAGCCATAGCTTCAGATGGGGCCACCACCACACTTTCTAATAGAAACTCGCTAATTAATAAGCTTTTAAAGGACGATCGCTATATTCCTAGCCAGCAAAGTGCTGAAAAAACTGTATCTTTGATCGATTTTAAATTCTTGCTCTTTATCATTGTGGCTAGTCTTGCCATAGAATGGTTTACCAGAAAATATAACGGACTTATATAATTAAAAATTTATTATGGAAAGATTACCTAGGATAGGTGTGCCTATACTTATAGGAGTTGTACTCCTCATTATTCTTATTGCGCAGTCAACGGTTACTGTAGAATCTGGTGAAGCGGGTGTGCTTTATAAAAGATTTGATGGAGGTGTTGTTACTGATGAACCCGCTCTGGGTGGAGGTCTGCATATTGTAGCTCCCTGGAACAAGGTTTTTATCTATGAGACCCGAAGAAGGGAACTTTCTGAAAAAATGAACGTACTTTCTTCAAACGGACTTGACATTAAACTCGATGCAACCGCTTGGTATATGCCAGATGTTAAGCATCTTGGTAAGTTACACCAGGAAATAGGAGAAGATTACGTATCGCGTATTTTATTACCCACCATACGTTCTGCGGCACGTTCTGTTGTAGGTAGATATACTCCAGAACAGTTGTACTCCACAAAGCGCGACGCTATACAGGCCGAAATTTTTGATGAAACCAAAAAGATTATAAGCGATCAATATATTATTTTAGACGAAATACTGGTGCGCGACGTGACTTTACCATCTACAATTAAAGATGCCATAGAGCGTAAACTTAAACAGGAACAAGAATCGCTGGAATATGAGTTTAGATTGGTCTCTGCTCAGAAAGAAGCACAACGCCAGCGTATAGAGGCACAAGGTAAATCTGATGCAAATCAAATTTTGAGCCAGTCACTCAACGATAAAATTCTTAGGGATAAAGGAATCGAGGCCACCTTAAAATTATCTCAATCTCCAAATGCTAAGGTCATCGTAATCGGTGGTGGAGATGATGGTATGCCGCTTATTTTAGGAGGAAATAATTAATTATTTTAACGCTACTGGGAGTCTGCATGAGAGGCATTGAAATACTTGATCAAAGAGGCGGTTGAGACAATGGTCCATGCAGCTTCTAAGATAATAAATGGTAAATAATCCATCATGATCGATGCAGTGCATGCCATGGCTGCACCCACTGTATTTAAAAGAATATAGGGGAGACTTTTTTGCTCTAATTTTCCGCTTACATTTAGAATATAGGCCAGTAAAATTTGAAATACGCCTACAGCGCCTATAAAATCAACGATGTTCATCATAACAGATTAAAAGTGTTTAAATAATCTGAAAAATGGCTAAAAATGGTCATTTTTGAAGTTGATTGGCCTATTTATTGGGTAAATAAATCCTAATGCTATGTTCTAAGATTCGTTGGGTGGATTGTTTGTTCTAAGCGAAAGTCGTTGTGCTTTAAAATCAAACTTTCAACATAGTATCGCGTCTGGGCGATTTTTTTTGACTAGTAAGCATTTTGGCTTGCTCTGTCCACTTATCGTTTTTGATGCGATCTGGGAAGAATCGTATAAGTTCTGTTATAATCTGAATATCCTGATCTTTTAAGTTGCTTATCTGTGCATACGTATAAATACCTATGTCATTAAGTTTTTGTTCAGTAAATGGACCTATGCCCACAATTCTCTGTAAATTATCTTTAATTGATGCATTAGCATAACTTAAACGGTCAAAATTAAGATGTTTGTTACCTTGGATAGATTTTTTATCCTGGACATTAATGGAGTAGTTATTTACAGCTATTTTATCATTCTCCTCAACTTCTTCTTCTGTATAATCAGGATTGGAATAATCCCCATCCTCATAATCAGTATTATCTAAAGTAGTATGAGCACATTTTGATTTTTGGTAATAGAAAGCAAATAAATAACCTATAAGAAAGGATATAAACATTAAGGCAAATACCTCGATATAAATAACGGGTATCTCTATGGTATCAAAAACGGTATGATCCTGCATGGGGTATGTTAATCTTCAATTAATATTTCAATACGATTGTTTTTTGTTGGGTTAACATTTGAGTTGGGATCGGTAAAAGGGCGTGATTCTCCTTCTGAAATAGCAGAAAGATAACTTTCTGGCACGCTAAAATTCTGTATAATATAACGTTTTAACTGTTTCGCCCGTTTTAAACCTTCAAAATAATTGTCAAGACTGGTATCTTCATCGGTAAAGTGCCCTATAAATGTAATTTTAGTTTTTGGGTGAACGCTAATTAAATGTTCTAGGTCTTTACCATAATTTATAAGATCTTGACTTATAATAAGTTTTCCATATTTAAAATTAGGAAACAATACTTGTGCATCTTCAGGATCTTTTGATACAATATTCTTTTTTATCTGTTCAATTCCCTGCTGCTCTTTCATAGAGTCAACAGTATTTTTCATCTCGTTGGAGAGTAAAGAATTATCAGGATAGACAGAGGGTTCTGGAGTGAAATATGGGTCATCGATCACACTAAATACAGCTTTTCCTTCATCTATATTACGGTTGTTTGGGTTCGTAGTTTCACCCAAATATTTCTGAAAGCTTCCACTTTCATGTAGATAGAAAATACTAACAGCACCCCAAATCAAAAAAACGACAAACGCCAGTATGAAATTCTTCATATATAAGGATCTTATTCAAGTGTTGACCACAAAATACAATTATGAATTGCAATAATATTTTTGCTTAACCCGTAAAAAATTGCCAAAATCCACCCTTTCTTCATCAATAAGTTTAAGAATACACCTATTTTTGATAAAAGACAGAAAATTTGATCGAGGACAAAAATAGTTTTTACAAGCACACAATCACAAAAAAAGATAACTTTTTATTGAGAATCATTCGTTATCTTTTAGTATTTTCGCAATAGAATGAATAACACAGCGATACATCATCATCAAATTCAAGCACGCAATCAGGCGAGTTGATATGTGATGGTCATGACCAAAATATTTAAAACCCGTTTGAATAGTTCAAGCGGGTTTTTATTTTGCAGTTTTTACAATAATTTTAGAGATGAAAAAAATACGCATAGCGATTCAAAAATCAGGGAGGTTGAACGAAGATTCCCTGCAGATATTAAAAGACTGTGGCATTCATATAGATAATGGCAGAGATCAATTAAAAGCCAGTGCGGGTAATTTTCCATTGGAAGTATTTTACCTGCGCAATGGCGACATTCCACAATATTTGCGTGACGGCGTGGTAGATATCGCAATTATTGGCGAAAATGTGCTCGTAGAAAAAGGTGAAGATATTGCTGTCGCCCAGAAGCTCGGTTTTTCAAAATGTAAAGTATCTCTGGCCATCCCCAAGGGAAAAAGCTATACTACTGTTCAAGATCTGGAGGGTAAACGTATCGCCACCTCCTATCCAAATACTGTAAATCAATATTTGGAAAAACACGGCGTCAAAGCAGAGCTTCATATCATAACGGGATCTGTGGAAATTGCTCCAAATATAGGCCTCGCCGATGCTATTTGTGATATCGTTTCCAGCGGGAGCACCTTGTTCAAAAACAATTTAAAAGAAGTAGAGGTGATGCTGACTTCAGAAGCGGTTTTGGCCGTTTCGCCCAGCATTGATGAGGAGCGGCGGGAGATTTTAGACAAACTGTTGTTCCGTATTCAATCCATCTTAAAAGGCAGGGACTATAAATATGTATTGCTCAACGCACCTAATGAAAAAGTTGACGATATTATCGCCCTGCTCCCCGGTATGAAAAGTCCTACCGTTTTGCCGTTAGCGGAAAAAGGCTGGAGCAGTATTCATTCTGTAGTTGGTAAAAACCGCTTTTGGGAGGTTATCAATGAATTGAGGGAAAATGGAGCTGAGGGGATTTTGGTTTGTCCTATTGAAAAAATGGTGATGTAAAGGGTATAATAAATTACCTTAAAAAACGATAATGAATACAATTGAATATCCGCTTCGCGAAACCTGGCCTGATCTGCTTAAACGACCTACAACTACGTATGAGTCCATCGAGCCGATTGTGCATGGTGTTTTTAACGATGTACGGAAAAACGGGGACGAAGCCTTAAAAACATATACTCAAAAATTCGACGGCGTTTCCTTGTCAAAAATTGCAGTAAACGAAGACGAAATTCAAGCTGCCTCGGCCGCTTTGAGTAGCGAATTAAAAGAGGCCATACAGCTTGCCAAAAACAATATTGAGACCTTTCACAAGGCCCAGCGTACCCAGCGTATTTCGGTAGAAACGGCTCCTGGCGTACAGTGCTGGCAGGAAAAACGGCCCATTGCAAAAGTAGGGCTCTATATTCCCGGCGGAACTGCGCCTTTATTTTCATCTATTTTAATGCTTGCGCTACCGGCAAAAATCGCGGGTTGCAAAGAGATTGTGCTGTGCTCCCCGCCTGATAAATCAGGAAATTTAAATCCGGCGATTTTATATACCGCCCAGCTATGTGGTGTGACTCAAATTTTTAAAGTAGGCGGTATTCAGGCGATTGCTGCGATGACTTTTGGAACCGAAAGTATCCCAAAAACCTATAAAATTTTTGGCCCCGGTAATCAGTACGTTACTGTGGCCAAGCAGGTCGCGAC
>DRGP01000098.1 GCA_011050015.1 Leeuwenhoekiella sp.
GGTCATCTTCTAGCAGTTCTTGTTTAAAAGAAATTAAAACTCCCTTTTTTCCCTGTATTAACATCTTTTAGAAAACGTAACCAACTTATTATTATGCTTAGCGATAAAACCATCTATATTCGAGATCTCGCAAATTGTCCTCCTTCTTATTTAGACGACCCCGGCAGACGTGAATTTTTTGAAATAGTCTGGTTAAATAACGAAGAAGCTCTTCATGAGCCTCAACACGATTTTCAGACTCTAAGAGGTGATTGGATTTATTTAATTCCTCCCTATAGAGTACATCAACTCAACAAAGCGGGAAAAAAGGGAGTTTTAATTTCTTTTAAACAAGAACTGCTAGAAGATGACCTGAAAGAATTTTTACTGGATGTTTTCAGAATGTTTAATATACAAGGTGAATTTTCCTGTCTTCAGGTAAATGATAAAAGTGAAAAAGCGCTTCTATCTATTTACAATCTGATGCAGGAAGAATATAATCAGGGTAAAATAAACTTCATAATGATAAAAGCCCTGCTTAAAGTTTTTCTGCTAAAGCTTATTCAATTAAAAGAACAGCACTTCACCTTACAGGATATTAATGAAAAAAGAATATATGAGTTTATGATGCTTATCGAACTGAATTTTCATGAAGAACGAAAAGCCAAATTTTATGCTGATAAACTGGATATAAGCACTAAACGTCTCAATCAAATTTTAAAAGAAAAATTAGATAAAACTGCAGTACAGCTTATACACGAGCGGGTCATACTTGAATCAAAACGACAAATTATTCACAGTGAGAGTACTATTAAAGAAATTGCATATACGCTGCAATTTAAAGATCCCTCCTACTTTAGCCGTTTTTTTAAATTGCATACCGGTCAAACTCCTAATGAGTTTCAGGATAAAGTTAAACAACATGTAATTACACATGACAATACTTTATACGCATAAAATTATTATGTGACTCCGTGAATTGATCGTTTCACAAGCAAATAATTGTTTAAAGTTAAACTTATATTCGCACTATTTCTCTAGTTTTAATTGTCCTCTAAAGGGAGGAGTCAATCTAATACTGGAAATCTTGAATCATTACTGAAAATAAAAATACTATATCTCTTAACTTATCAAATGCTGAATATTTCTTTCTATCATATGCTTCAAAGTGTCAAAAAAACCTATTAGTACGATTCATATTTAATATGATAATAGGCAAATCTAAACCTACAATTGTTTGTCTACATTCTAAAATTGCTTAGTATGGCCTTAAAGATACTAAGTTAAAACAGCTATATATGCTTTTGGCAGTGCCAAGGTGATAGACACGAATAATAGGTTCTCCTACTCATCTGGTAAAATAGTGCTCAATAACTGTATGACTCATGTTGAAAGTAGATTAAATTAATGTGAAATTTTCACCTAATATAATAGCATTTTGCTTTATATTAAGGTTGCTGAAGAACACCCTTTTCAAAGCATCTATTATATTAAAATACATTACATGTTCGACTTTATAAAAATTATCCTCATTGTTTTTGGTGGTTTTCTCGTATTCCGTGGTATCACAAAAAAAGAAAAATCCCAGGTAATTCTTGGTATCGCAGTAGCACTTTTCGCTTGGCTCCTCTTCTGGTGGATAGATTTTTGGGGGGAAAAGCTCTGGTTTGACAGTATAGGTTACAACGCTAGGTTTTGGACGCTTTATCTTGCTAAACTAGGTTTTGCGCTCGCTGGCGCTGTTATTGCCGGACTTCTTGTTGCCTTGTTGACATTTTCTGTCCCCAGGACTAATTTTTACCTCAGAAGAGCCGCCATAGGATTCGGCGCGCTTGTAGGTGGATTTTGGGGCTTGGGTAACTGGACTGTTTTTCTCAAATTTTGGCACCGCGTTGCAGATCCCGTAACAGACCCTATATTTGGTAAAAACGTGGGTTTTTATCTGTTTAGCCTTCCTTTTTATGATGCCTTGTATACCATCATATTACTGGTCGCTTTCCTTTCTATTGCGGCCTCGTTTTTCCTACTTTTCAATGTTGATTTTAAAAGTGGCAAATTGCATTTACGCCACAATTTGCATCCCGTTTCTATGCGCTCCCTGCACGTAAGTTGTGGTGTCGTACTTGTGACATGGGCTTTTGGCAAGTACCTTGAACGTTTTCACCTCATGTATTCACAATTGGGTACAGTTTCAGGGCCAGGCTGGACGGCGGTAAATGTAAAACTCCCCATTCTTGGTATTTTAATCGTGGCCACTTTGATCCTTGCTTTGTTTTTATTTATTCCTGCGCTGCGCGAAAAACTGCATAACTATCTTGCTAGACTTATCGGTTTTAAAGGGCGATCGCCCATTCTGCCTATAGCTGGTGTTGCTGCTTTAACGCTGGTTCTTTATTTTGTAGGGGGCAGCATTATTCCGTACAGCTTCCAGAAATACCGCGTGGAACCTAATGAAATCACTGTGGAAGAACCGTATATTAAACACAACATCGAGTATACCCGCAAGGCTTTCAAACTGGATGTGGTGGAGGAGGAAAAATTTGAAGCTTCCGATCAATTTACCCAGCAAATGGTCGCCGATAATCCATCAATCTTTGACAATGTACGGCTTTGGGACTGGCGTGCGATGGACGATGTATTGCAACAATTTCAGGAAATACGCTTGTATTATGATTTTCAGGATGTAGATATAGACCGGTACCATTACGATGGCAAGTATCGCCAGGTTATGGTTTCCGCCAGGGAAATGAACGCCCAAAACCTGCCGGCAGACAGCCGTACTTTTGTAAATGAACGTTTTAAATACACCCACGGGAACGGCATCGCGATGGCCACCGTTTCTGATTTTACTTCAGAGGGGCTGCCCAATTTTCTCATCAAAGACATTCCTTCAAAAACAGAATATCCCGAACTTGACGTAAAGCAGCCTCGTATCTATTACGGCGAACTTTCTGATGAATATGTGATCGTAAATAGTGATGAAGAAGAGTTTGATTATCCCAGTGGAAGTCAAAACGTATATAACCGTTATGATGGCAAAGGAGGCGTGCAAATCAGCAACTTCTGGCGCAAGCTTATCTATTCTCAAAAAATGGGAGGTAGTCAATTGCTACTTTCTACCTATCCCAATGATGAAAGTAGGATTCTTTATAGAAGAAATATTGTGGAACGCGTTAAACAATTAGCCCCTTTTTTAAAGTTTGATGATGATCCCTACATCGTAAATACCGATGGAAAACTGTACTGGATGATAGATGCCTATACCACTTCAGAATATTATCCCTATTCTGAATCGTACTCGCACGTAGAGCAGGTTCAGTACAATCAGGGCGGCCTTCCTCGCGGGGCCCTAAGCAATCAGACCTCCTTTGGCACGGCCAATTATATCAGAAATTCAGTAAAAATCACCGTAGATGCTTATGAAGGATCTGTCAATTTTTACATTTTTGATCAAGAAGATCCTATTATCAAGGTTTGGGACAATATATTCCCTGACCTTTTTAAGCCGCGCAACGAGATGCCTAAGGGACTGGAAGCCCACATTCGCTACCCTGTAGATTATCTCATGGCACAAGGTATGGTGTATGCCAAATATCATATGACCGACCCCGCGGTATTCTACAACCAGGAAGATCTCTGGGTCCCAGCTACCGAAAATTATTATGGTCAGGTAGTCCCTGTGGAGCCTTATTACATCATGTGGGGCTTCCCCGGAGCCGATGAACCTCAATTTACATTGATACTGCCTTTTACGCCAAAAAACAGGCAGGTCATGATAGGCTGGCTGGCCGGTTTAGGAGATCCTGATAATTACGGCAGGTTTCTGGCCTATAATTTTCCAAAAGAAAAGCGCGTGCTAGGCCCACAGCAGGTGGAGACAAAAATTGATCAGGATCGTTTTCTCAGCGGTCAGTTATCACTCTGGGACCAGCGCGGGTCTAACGTGATACGCGGTAATGTGCTGGCCATCCCGGTAGGTAATACCATTATGTATGTAGAGCCCATCTACCTCAAGGCCGAAACGGCGGCGTACCCAGAATTACGGTTGGTCTGTGTGATGCACGAAGATAACCTAAGCTATGGGCAGACTTTTGATGAGGCGCTCAATGGTATTTTTAATGTGGAAACACGCACGGGAACATCTATTGCTGCAGCTGAGCAAGAAAACACGGAAACCCCGAAAGAAGAACAGCCAAAACCACCTATGAGCGGCACCAATGCCGAAATGATCCAAAAAGCAAATCAAGCCTTTGAAGCGTATCAGGAAGCCACTGGTCAGGGTGATTTTGAGCGTGCTGCCAGGCAATTGGATTTATTAAAAAGATACCTGCAGGAATTATCAGAGACCAGCGCTAGTCAATAACTACTTATTTTGCCGTTTAAAACCATCGATTAGGCCAAAAAATTGACCAATTCTGGCATTTTTTCGGCAAAAACGGTGGTTTTTTCGATTCATTTTATCCTATTTTATGTCAAAAAAAGTTAAAATTTGCTAGAATTATGCTGTTTTTTAAAAAAATAAAACCGCCTCTTTTTACCTAAAAATAAAGCTTTCCAAAGCGCTCATTAAAAGAAGAATACTATTTTAAAACTGATTTATATTCATTTTTACAGTCATTTTTTTTATCATCTACATCGTTTTAGCCCCGTAGATAAAGAGCTCTTTTCATTTTATTGACTAAAATTTGAGGTTCAAAAATTTGCGAAAAAGAAGTAAGCAGAATAGTTTTGTTGTCGCAAATGAGAGAGAAGTTTAAAAAATATTTCACCCCATTAATCTTTATACTCCTTAGTGGTTTTTTGCTACTCCATGCAAATACCACGATAGGTAGCACACTGCATTCCCTGCAATCGGCAAATTGTGAATCACAAGATTCTTTTGCCGTACAAGCTCATTTTTCACCTATTTCTTCCAGTTTTAATGCCAATTTAAGACGGGTTTTAATAGAAGATACTGAATTTGAAGATCTTGACCATTCCGCAGATAATGACAACCTAAATCCCGATTTTTTTGATCATAGTATTTCTTTCCTATTTCACTTCATGGGATGGGACCATACATTAAAAAGTCAGGATGATACTATCGCGTATCAAACCCCATCGCTCCAACATTGCAAAAACTACATCCGGTTCGAGGTTTTTAGAATTTAGAATACCCTTTTCCTTACTCAAACCTTTTACACCCACCACTTGTATTCAGGTCGTGCAACGTAAAACGATTTAAGGTTGTCAAACTCTTTGACGACCCCGCTACTATTATTAATTCATTACTATACAAATTCATTTAATTATGAAGAAGATCCCAATATTTATTGGTCTTTTAGCCGTGCTATGTGTTATCGGCTGCGATTCAAAACATGAAGAAAAGCAGGAAGAGCGTACGTTTTTAGTCACAAACCCCGTACTCCGGGACACCTCGTACACTAAGGAATACGTCTGCCAGATTCATTCCATTCGGCATATTGAGCTGCGTGCACTTGAAAAAGGCTACCTCCAGAAAATCGCCGTAGATGAAGGTGAACATGTAAAAAAGGGACAGCAGATGTTTAAAATCATGCCCAATGTTTACGAGGCCGAACTGCAAAAGGCAAAAGCCGAAAATGAGGCGGCAAAAATTGAGTATCAAAACACCAAAATGCTTGCAGATAGCAGTGTGGTTTCGCCTAATGAGCTGGCAATGGCTAAAGCTGATTATGATAGAGCCAAAGCAGATGTGACACTCGCGCAGACCCATTTGGGTTTTACTCAGGTAAACGCACCTTTTAATGGAATCATAGATCACCTGGAAGTACGGGAAGGCAGCCTGCTTGATGAAGGCGAAAAACTCACTACACTTTCAGATAATAGCAAAATGTGGGTTTATTTTAATGTTCCCGAAGCTGAATATCTGGATTATATGATGAATGCCGATAAAAACGACAAGCAAAAAGTAAATCTTTTACTGGCAAATAATCAGGAGTTCAACCAGGAAGGAACCGTTGAGACCATAGA
>DRGP01000099.1 GCA_011050015.1 Leeuwenhoekiella sp.
CCCCCGGCTACCCCGTGGTATATGGTGAGAAAATCATTGATAAAAACCTACCTACCGTGCTTGTTTATGGTCATTATGATGTGCAACCGCCAGACCCGCTAGATCTTTGGGACAGCGCGCCTTTTGAACCGGTGGTCAAGAAAACTGAAACCCATCCCGAGGGTGCTATTTTTGCCCGAGGCGCCTGTGACGATAAAGGCCAGATGTATATGCACGTCAAAGCGCTGGAATATATGGTGGAAAACGACGAGCTGCCCTGCAATGTTAAATTTATGATCGAAGGGGAAGAGGAAGTGGGCAGCGAGCATTTAAGCTGGTTTCTGGAGCGGAACCAGGAAAAATTAAGCAATGATGTGATCTTAATTTCCGATACAGGCATGATCGCCAAAGATGTACCCAGCATCACCACCGGCCTACGCGGACTCAGCTATGTGGAAGTGGAAGTGACCGGGCCCAATCGCGATCTGCACAGTGGTCTCTATGGTGGCGCGGTGGCAAATCCCATTAATGTGATCACAAAAATGATCGCTTCGCTGCACGATGAGAACAACCATATCACGATTCCCGGTTTTTATGACAAAGTGGATGATTTAAGCACTGAAGAACGCGCAAAAATGGCCGCAGCACCATTTTCCCTAGAAAACTACAAGAAAGCGCTCAATATTGATTCTGTTTATGGCGAGAAGGATTTTAGCACTAACGAGCGTAATTCCATTAGGCCTACGCTGGATGTCAATGGCATTTGGGGCGGTTATATTGGGGAAGGTGCCAAAACGGTGATTCCCAGCAAGGCCTTTGCCAAAATAAGCATGCGCCTTGTGCCTAATCAGGATTGGCAGGAGATTACTCAATTATTTAAAAAACACTTTGAAAGCATCGCTCCGGCCGGCGTAAAAGTCAAAGTAAAACCGCATCACGGCGGACAAGCGTATGTAACACCTATAGAGGATATAGGATATCAGGCGGCCTCAATAGCATACGAAAAAACCTTTGATAAAACACCCATCCCACAGCGCAGCGGCGGTAGTATTCCCATTGTTTCCCTCTTTGAAAAAACGCTGGGCAGCAAGATTATTTTAATGGGCTTTGGCCTGGACAGCGACGCGATACACTCGCCTAACGAGCATTTTGGCATCTGGAATTTCCTAAAAGGCATCGAGACCATCCCGCATTTTTACCATGAATTCACCAAACTAAAAATGGCTGAAAAGTCTTAAAATCGGTGATTTTAACTTGTAAACTGGGAAATTGTATGCTGTATAATGTATTCTGTACATTGTTCTTCAACGAGCCAGTATATACTTTACAATATACAGTATACAACTTCTAAATTTTCTTCACATAATCAGTAATGAGCACGATCTGTTGACCATCTACTTTGCCCTCGATATATTTGTCATTGTCATGATCAAGTGAAATTCTTCGCACGGCAGTGCCTTGTTTAGCGACCATGCTGCTGCCTTTTACTTTCAGGTCTTTGATGAGCACCACCGAATCACCAGCTTCCAGGACGACTCCGTTGCTATCGCGATGTAGTAGACCAGAAGTGCTTTCTGCAGGAAGTCCGGCTTTTGCCCAGGTTTTTGTTTCCTCTTCCATATACATCATATCCAGAAGATCCTGCGGCCAGCCTTCCGCTTTTAAACGATACAGTATACGATAAGCCATCACCTGTACCGCGGGAACTGTGCTCCACATACTGTCGTTAAGACAACGCCAGTGATTGGGTTCAATTTCATCGGGGTTTTCTATTTGAGCCTGACAGGTAGTACATATAAAAACGTGAGTGCTCACTGTATTTTCTGGAGAATCAGATACCGCAAATACGTCTAGATCGTCTGTGCTACCGCATAATTCACAAACATTCCCACTACGATCCCTTAAATCTTGTTCTAAACTCATAAATCTTAATTTGATAGTAAAGCTAGGGTTAATTTTTGGTTCTGTTTTTGGTTGTGTGGTTGCAGGTCTAAAATGTGAAAGTATTTATTCGTTTAATTTTTTTGTTGTCTTTGTTAAAATATAAATCTCAAGGCTTCCCTCCTTTGCAAGGAAGGAAAATTTCAGCGTTGCTGAAAGAGGGGTGGTTACCGGTACTAAAAGTCAAACCGCTACTTGAACTACTTGTACGGTTTTTCCTCTCGTCAAAATCACAAGACGGTTGACATTCAAAAAATTAAAAATCAATAAACCCCAAACAGATTATAACCTTCACTGCATCGCACCAGAAAAGCTCTTCACCCCAAACATTCTATTAACCTGTTATTTAAATATGCATATCACCGATAATAAATAGTTCACCTCTTACCGTAAAGTACAAGACCTCACCGGTTTTTAAAAACCGGTGAGGTCTCTTTATATGCTAACGTACTACATCCCCTTTAGCAATCCGCCGTCAATCGGGATTTGCGTTCCCGTGATATAAGCCGCCTGCTCAGAAGCCAGAAAAGCGGCCAGATAGCCGTATTCCTTTACATCGCCTATGCGGCCTAAAGCCACTGCTGCTTCCCTTTCTTTTAGCACTTCGGCTTCACTGATCCCGCCGTCCTTTGCTTTTTTTGTATTCAAATCCCTAAACCGCTGCGTATCAAAAAATCCGGTAAGCACGCTGTTTACGGTTATTTGATCGGGCCCAACTTCAGTCGCCAGACCTTTTGCCCAATTTACCACAGCAGACCGCAGCGTGTTGGAAAGGGTGAGGTACGGCAATGGCTGCCTCACCGAGACCGAGGCTACATTAATGATTCGGCCCCACTTATTCTCGCGCATATTCTTTACGGCCAGTTCCGTTGTATACATCATCACTTTAAAAAGCAGATCAAAGGCCTCCTGATAATCAGACACGTCTTTTTCTAAGGCTTTTCCCGCCGGTGGCCCCTGGGTATTGTTTACCAGAATATCAACCGTATTCTTTTCAAAATACGCTGAAATCAATTGTTGATAACTTTCAAAATCACTGAAATCAACTACCAAAAATTGGTGTTTTTGACCTTGGTCTGTGGGAAGTTCATTTACAATTTTTTTAAGCTTGTCTTCGCTGTGCGACATCAAGGTCACACTGGCACCACTTTCGGCGAATTGTTGCGCGATCGCTTTCCCGATACCAGCAGTACTACCGCCTACGAGGGCTTTTTTATGCTGAAGGTTAATATTCATTGGGTTTGGTTTACTCTCTTTTTTTTGTGAAAAAGACTTAAGACTATTTGACTTAGGACTTAGAGAAATAAAAAAAATCTTACGTCTTACGTCTTACGTCTTTTAAATATTGAAACTATTTATATTCTTCCCGCGGCGGACTAAAAACATCGAGCAATTTGCAGGGGGTAAGCGCTTTACCACTGTGCTTTTTATACGCGCCGATCACCACAATATCTCCGGGATGATACGTCTTGGTCTGTTTTTCTAACGTGAGCTGAAATTCGCCCTCGATGACATGCATCACCTGCTCGTTCATGTGGTTGTGTTCGGGAACTTTAGCATCTTTATCAACATCCCAAAAAGCAAAGCTCATCGTCTCGGTATGCACAAGCTTACCGTGGTAACCGGGCATAATTTCCTTTGGAGTTATTTCGTCTAGTTTTAAATGCATTGTTTTTATTTTTGAATTTAAAGTTAAAGGATTTTGATTAAAACAGGAGTTAAATAAGCTTAAACAATACCCATCTTTTCCAATAAAAAACTAGCATTCATATTCTGGCATATTCCCTTTTTAAAGGTATAATCGAAAAATAGTTCGCCATTTTTGATTTCTGCATCAAAATAATAATTTTCTACGGGCTGCAGTTGATCAGCAGCCTCGCACAGGCTTAGATCATGGGTTGCGATGATTCCGGTAGAATGTGAAGCGACGAGTTTGTCGATAAATTTTCGGGAACCTATGGCTTTATCTGTACTGTTGGTTCCTTTTAATATTTCGTCCAGGATGATAAAATACCGGTCGGTTTTTATAGCCTGCACGATATATTGCAATCTTTTTAATTCGGAAAAAAAATAGGATGAATCGTCAGTAAGCGAGTCTGTGGTGCGCATGCTTGTGATAAGTTTGATAGGCGTGTATTTCACGGAAGCAGCACAAACGGGCAATCCTACATTAGCCATAACAATCTGCAAAGAAACGGTGCGCAAAAACGTACTTTTTCCCGCCATATTTGCCCCGGTGATGATAAAAAACTGTTCTTCATCAATTTTAAAATCATTGGCAACTGCTTTTTTTGGGTCAAGCAAAGGATGTGAAGCCGCAGTACATTCCAGGATTTTTTCACCAGTTTTAATTTCCGGAAAAGTATATTGTGGATGATTAAAGGCAAAATTCCCCAGGCTGTTGTAGGCGTCAAAAAAAGCGATGACCTCAAACCAGGCATGTATATGATCTGCATTGGCAGCAATCCATTGTTCTATGGCATAACCGTGACGCAAGTCGGAAAGCATAAACGCATTAGTAAACGTACCCACGAGCAAATTACCGCGCTGATCAAAAGCAGCCAACATTTTTGAGAAATTTTTGACGATTTCTGATGCTTTTTTTCCGTTTTTAGGGGTGATATGGGCCATTTTTTCTTGAAGTAACACAGAATTGAAGTCCTCATTTTCCAGCTGCAGCAACAATTTATAATACTGTTCAAAAGTGCTCTGCGCCTTCCCCGTATATTCGGAAAGTTTATTGGTTTTTTTCACAAATGCCCCAGTTATTCCCAACCCTATAAAAAACCAGATGACTAAAAAAACCACCGGGATAAAATCAAAATAATAAAGCACGAAAATGAGCAACGAAATCACAGAAAATACCTGCGGAAGAAAGCGCATTATCGGAGGGGCGTAAGGTTTATAATTCCTCAACCAGTTCAAGATAAATGCGACCGGAGCCTCTGTTTTTACCAAAGCGGCCGTTGCCGAAAAGCGTTGCCGCCATTCAGTTTTTGAAGCCAGTTCTTCTACCGCTTCCTGTTTCTGTGGGATATTTTCGATCGAATTTTCAGTCAGCTTTTGAACCAGACGTTGCGTTCCCGGCTCCAAGCTTGTTCGGTTTAAATATTGAAAAAATGAACCCTTCCCAAAAAGGTCGATATCCATACTAAAAGCATGCTGTCCATTTTTAAAAATTTCGCCGTCAGGCAGGTCATAAAAATCCCTGTTGAGCACCTTAATTTCTGTAGTATTGATATGCATAAGTTCCTCCAGAAAATCACGCTGGTATTGCAAATCGCTGTGCTTCGACACCAAAAACAAGAAAACAATGATAAAAACAATAATAATTGCCAGTAATAGCTGCATATTACCCCAGCCCAAGGATATTCCAACACAGGCGGCCAGAAATATCCCCAAGCGCAAGCTGCTACTGGTCAACAGCTTTTTTTTTATGGTTTTAAGTCGGTTTCTATACCGTTCTATATTTAAGGAATACTGCTCTTGCGGATCCTGCATGGTCTGTAAATTAAGGCGGCAAAGATAGCCACTCTTTAGAACTACTTCAAAGTGCAAAGGTTAATTTCAACTTGATAAAAATCAACCCGCTAGGTAAACCATCAGGAATCGCTGATAACTCATGTCATAGCTTACAGCTTTTCCCGTAATTTTTTGGACAGTTTACGTACTACCAGATCGTAGCTGTGATTGATGAAATGAAGGATTTTTTGGTCGGGAAGACCGGTATTGATGTGTACTGTATTCCAGTGCTTTTTGCTCATGTGATACCCGGGAATCACCTGAGGATGTTTTTCGCGCAGCTTTAAAGCTTCCTGAGGATCGCATTTAAGGTTGATTCTTGGCTCTCCGGCGTCCCAATGCGTTAACCAAAGCTGCACGTACACCTTATCCATTACTTTAAAAGCCATGGCATCATCATGATAGAGGATTTCTTCGGTAGTGCCCGGTTTTGCAATGCAGTAATCGCGTAATTCTTCAATATTCATTTTTTCTCCGCTAGCCTCGCAAAAAGGAATTTGTTTTAATTCTCATTCTGTAATTGATCCCTAAGTTTTTTGGTTAGTTTACTTACTACCAGATCATAGCTGTGATTGATGAAATGAAGGATTTTTTGGTCGGGAAAACCGGTATTGATGTGTACTGTATTCCAGTGCTTTTTGCTCATGTGATACCCGGGAATCACCTGAGGATATTTTTCGCGCAGTTTTAAAGCTTCTTTTGGATCGCATTTCACATTTATACTCGGCTCCCCGGTTTCCCAATGCGCTAACGAAGTAAGTACGAAGATCTTACCCATTACCTTAAAAACGAGCGTATCATTATCAAAAGGAAGTTCTTCAGTGACTCCCGGTTTTAAAAGGCAAAAAGTACGTAGTTCTTCAATGTTCATCATCCCGCAGACCCCCAGAGGGGCAGTTTAGCTAAATTAAAAACGCTCATCCTAAATTTATTTCAGAATCTCACAGCAAGAAGCTAGTCCCCCCTTTGGGGGTTAGGGAGAAGGCATTGGGATTTCCATCACCCAATCTTCCATAAGGTAGCCCTGACCAATATCATTATCTTCTGTGTACAATTTTTTAAAGCCATAATGCTCATAAAAACCAATGGCGTTGTTGTAACGGTTTACATTAAGAAAAACGGCCGTAGCACCTTCTTTTTTCGCTTCCGTAAGCGCAAGATCCATTAAAAACCGTCCGGCACCGGTGCCATGAAATTCAGGAAGAACGTAGATTTTATGCACTTTGGTCTTTCCGCTGTTCTCTTTATTATGCTGTATGGAAAGGTAGCCGATATTTTGATCATCAGCTTTTATTAGGAACAATTTGCAGCCGTCTTCCTGCTGTTTGATGAGTGATTCTTCACTGTACATCATCTCGAGCATATAGGCAATTTGTGCTTCCGAGAGGATATTTTTAAAGGTTACCGGCCAGATTTTATGCGCGAGGCGGTGAAAATCATCGACCTCTCCTTGTTTGAGTAATTTTGTGCTAAAAGCTTTAGGAGGCATTTTTATTTTCTATTTTTTTAGGGTCTTCCTCAGGCTGTTCCAGCGCTTGAAAATCAAGTTTCCACCCGATTGTTTCCACCAGGTTTTTCATGAGTGTCACCGTACTCAAGGCTTGACTGGATGCTTCTGCATACAACCCGCTCTGCGGAATTTTATCTACAATATACTGTTTGGCCTCTCGGTTAATTTCGGTAAGATCGGTCGAGGTAAATGGGTTGGCCCAGCCTTCCTGCTTGTCGTAATATTTAAAATCGGTCTCGATGCTCAAGAGTTCCGGCTTGGGAAAATCGGTTAATGTAATAATGCGGTTTTTAACATCCGGTCGCATTTTTATCTTAGTGAGATCAAAGCCCACATACGCTTTGGCATCAATAAGTACCAACGCTTTTTTACTTCCCAAAAAGAGGTTCATCCATTTATCCTGCACGTTTTTATAATGGTAAATTTCAGAAAAATCACCTTCTACGGTAATAAATTTACATACTGAGCGTATTTTTTCCATCAATACTACAGACTGGGAATGCGCCCTTTCCTGCCGTTTGCTTTTATTAAAGCGCGCAAAAATAAAGTAGGCAACAATGCTTCCTACCGCCAAGCCAATGAATAAATATTCCATAAAACAAAGATAATCTTACCCAGCGTCCCCACAAAAACAATATTTTACTTCCCTATTTCCCCTAAATGCGTATGCTTAAAACCAGTGAAGCACTTCAAGCCATAGCCAAAGACACGGTCAAAAGCGGCATGTGAAAAGAGTATTACACCGCTAAGTTGAAGGCTTTCATTTTCAATATAAATACCCATCAGAAAAAGGAAAATCGCCAAGCCTTTATGATGAAATATATTATAAAATACCGCACCTATTTTCGTGTTAAACATATATCCCAGCATTCCAATATCGGGAACAAAAAATAAACCTACAAACCACCACCAGGAAAAATTCAACTGGCTAAAAAGAAATAGGCCCAATACAAACTGCCCTATCTCCTCTGTTTTTAATAGCGTTTTCATGGCATTTATTCTATAGCATAGAGCACCGGTTTACTGGGAGAGGCATCATTGTGAAAAGAGGCGATCTGCAGGTTGAGCAAATATGCCCCATCTTTTACGGTATGAGGCACAAAAATCATTTCGGTAATGGTAGCATCCAGTCGCTTTTCGCCGGCCGTATTCCAGAAGGCATTGTGACTGGCAAGAACGCCTTCATCATCCTCCCGATCTACACTGGGCAGGTCAATAAGCAAATGTTTGATACCGCTTTCACGAAAAAAGACGGTGGCTTCCTCCAGCAAGTAGGGCCAGTTACTATGTGACCAGTTACGCTGCGCTTTTTCGCGGCTGTTGGGCAGTGTGCGCACCACCACTGCTTCAGGTTTTTTACCATTAAGCGCCTTTTCCACCTGATTTTTAGTAATAATATAATCCTCTCCTTTTGAAGTGGGCGCTATCGTGATCACTTCGGTTTTAAAAAAGAAAGTTTTCAGACAGTCATTGATGCTGTAAAATTCTTCGGTAATGTGTCCCACACATTCGGTGTGGGTACCGTGCGCATGGGGATTGTAATAAATATTGTTGAAATTAACCACCGCGCCCTCACTTACCTTAGCCACCCATTTGCCCTCAACGACGGGCGTAATCTTAGGTGGATCGATATACCACGCCAGTGGATTTTTTTCACCAGACCGCACCGGGATAGAAATATCTATGGGTTTTGATAGGTCAATATGTACCGGTTTTTTATTTATCGTAAAGGTCGCTTTCATGCTTTTTTAACTTTGGTATAAGACTTGGAGCCCTAAATATACTAACTTAAATTGAGCAAGAAGAGATCACTGGCAATACCGTCGCTTAAAAACTTCCCTTTGTGTGTGACCACCAGCCGTTCACCATCCTGAAGAAGAAGTTCTTCCTGCAGGTGTTTTTCAGCTTGTTTGAGTAAATATTCTTTGAATTTGGGGCCAAAATCGGTTGCTATTTTTGCTGTGGAAACGCCCCAAACAGTTCGCAGTCCGGTCATCACGTATTCATTGTATTTATCGGTCGTGGAAAGGGTTTCCCGCTCTAGCGGAAGCTCACCTTTTTCGATCGATTTTATATAAAGTGCATTGTTGTTGATGTTCCAGCTACGCCGTTCGCCATCATAACTATGCGCCGAAGGGCCAATGCCCAGATAGCTTTTTTGCGTCCAGTAGGCGGTGTTGTTGCGTGAAAAGTAGCCCGGTTTGCCAAAGTTTGAAAATTCATAATTCTCAAAGCCGGCGGTTGCCATTTTTTGTTGTAAAATCTCAAAATGTGCCTGCGCCACCGCATCATCCACCGGTTTCACGAGACCTTTTTCAATGAATTTTTTAAGCGCGGTATTGGGTTCCACGGTAAGTGCATAGCTTGAAATATGCGGAATATTTAACGCCAGCGCCATATTCATGTTTTCTTCCCAACGGGCGTTGCTCATTTCGGGTATGCCGTAAATAAGATCTATGGAAATATTGTCAAAATAGCGTTTTGCCAGTTCCAAACATCCCGAAGCTTCGCTGGAATCGTGTGCGCGGTTCATCAACTTCAAATCTTCATCAAAAAAGGATTGCACGCCGATACTAAGCCGGTTGATTTTAGAGCGGGACAAGATTTCGAGTTTTTCTATGGTAAGATCATCGGGATTGGCTTCCAGCGTAATTTCTGGAGTTGACGAAATTTCAAACGTGTTGTAAATCGTCTTAAAAATCTGTTCAAGATCAACTTCTTCCAACAAACTGGGCGTCCCTCCACCAAAATAGATGGTTTCTAGCGGGCCATTTATTTCATCTTTCCGCAGTGCCATCTCGCTGCAAAGCGCATCGACCAACTCGCCTTTCTTTTTTAACGAGGTCGAAAAATGAAAGTCGCAGTAATGACAGGCCTGCTTGCAAAATGGGATGTGGATGTAAATCCCCCCTGCTCCCAAAGGGGGAGTTTCTTTACTATCAGTAAAAATTTTTTGTTGGTTCAAAAGCAGGTTTATATCAAATACTCAGAGAGTGTGTTGAAAATGTTATTTATAGACAAAATTAGCCATTTTAAACACTAAATTAGATAAAATAGGATTGTGTTATACCACCCCAACCCCTTCTTGGAAAAAGGAGGGGAGCTTTTACTTACAATTTACAAGAGAAAGCTTACTGAAAATCTAGAATTTTTAACGATTAACCAAAATTTAAAAGTTACTTCGCTTGCCAAGGGAAAGTGCACAACGGGCGGAAGGGTTTTTAAGAATATAGCTATTTTTTTGGGATGCCCCCTTTGGGGGTTGAGGGGACCACTCTTTTTTCATTTTGACTCACAAACGACGCCCATCCCGAATAACTTTTACCCACTTCTACCCTACCGGAATTAAAATGGTGGCACACCGCGGCGGCAAGACCATCTGTACTGTCCAGATTTTTAGGTAATGTTTTGAGCCCGAGTAAGCTTTGCAGCATTTTTGCGACCTGCTCTTTGCTGGCGTTTCCGTTGCCGGTAATGGCCATTTTAATCTTTTTGGGAAGGTATTCGGTTACGGGGATTTCGCGCGAAAGTCCGGCGGCCATGGCCACGCCCTGTGCACGACCCAGTTTTAGCATGGATTGTACGTTCTTGCCATAAAACGGGGCTTCCAGTGCCATTTCGTCTGGGTTATGGGTTTCAATAAGTTCTATGGTGCGCTCAAAAATAAGTTTCAGTTTTACGTAAGGATCTTTGTACTTTTTGAGCACGAGTTCGTTGAGCTGTATAAACTCCATTTTTTTATCTACTACGCGTATAAGGCCGTAACCCATGATGGTGGTACCGGGATCAATGCCCAAAATGACTTTTTCTGATTTCAATCTTCCTTATTTTTTTTAATCTTTATAAACAACCTATTTTTAAGCAAAATAGCATCGTAAGTTGCTCACAAAGCTACACAATATCCCCGCACCACTTTAGCATTTCATATTATGGCATTTATCATCGGTTTTTTTATTTTGATTTATGTGATGTTGATTGGAATTTTATGCTTGGGATTTTCCAAATTATTAACATTTGCGTCGGAAAAATTAGTGCCTAAAACTTCATTTTCAATATGTATCGCCTTTAGGAATGAAGCCAAAAACCTCCCTGCGCTTTTAAATTCGCTCCAAAACATACGTTATCACCAGGAATTGTTTGAAATTGTTCTGGTAAACGATCACTCCACTGATGATTCTGTTCAGATCATTACCGATTTCTGCTTGAAAAACACCAATTTTGAGTCCAAAATCCGGATTTTAAGCCAAAAATCTCCTTCTACCAGCGGAAAAAAAGCAGCTTTGCACTTGGCTATTAAAAATGCAAAGAACGAATTTATCATTACCACAGATGCCGATTGTATCGTGCCAAAAACGTGGCTTTCTGAGATCAATGCGTTTACTCTTAAGACCACTAAGTCTTTTATCGCCGGGCCGGTAGCGCTTTCTGAAACCCCTTTTTCTTTGCTAAACATGTTTCAGGAGTTGGATTTTTTAAGTTTGCAGGGCGCGACCCAGGGCGCTTTTGGCCTGAAAAAACCGTTTTTGTGCAACGGTGCCAATCTCGCCTTTGCAAAAAAGGAATTTTTCAGGTTGAACGGATATGCCGGCAATCGTGAAGTGGCCAGCGGTGATGACATTTTTTTAATGCAAAAATTTCAAAAAGACAACCCAAAAAGCGTCGGCTATTTAAAATCACAAAAAAGTATCGTCTATACACAACCACAGCATTCTTGGAAAAACCTCATCGAGCAGCGCAAACGCTGGGCGGCAAAGGCTTCAACATATACTCATTTTATCGCTTTTTTGGTAAGTTGGGCAGTTTTATTAGCCAATTTCGCCTCTATTATAGCCATTTTTTACCTGCACACGTCTGTTTTTTTAATCAGTATCCTGATTTTAAAAATTGTGGTGGATTTTATTTTGATCGCTCAGGCCGCCCGGTTTTTTAGCAAAAGAAGCTATTTATGGGGTTATTTATGGAGTTTTTTAGTATATCCATTTTTCACCCTATTTATCGCGATAAGTAGCCAGTTACAGTCTTTTGAATGGAAGGGGCGCCAGTTAAAAAAATAGATTACTCCACCTTGATCACCACTGGCATTTTAAAAGCGGTGCGCACGGGAATACCGCGTTTTATAGCGGGGTAAATTTTGGGCAGCGAGTCCATGCTCTGGTGCAGCCATTGCTTCATCTCTGGGATCTGCTGCTCGAGGGAATCGGAGATTTTGATGGCATTGATTTCGGCTTCGCCGGAAGCGGTAATACTGAGATCCAGCCAAATTGTATCACGAATGGGGTCAGAAAAAACAAGGATTTTTGTGGCCAGATAGCGTTGAAAATTATGACTGAGGCCGCGCTCAAAGCAGCTGCGACGCGCGGCACGTTCCGGCAGAGAATCACAGCCTACTAAGGAGGGATATTCGTCAACCTCCTTCATATCGATTCCTTTAAGCTCTTCGGCCAGAACCGTTTCCGAAGAAACTTTTTTGGTCTCCATATCTCTACAGCCAGAAAAAATGGCGAGGATTGAGAACATTAATAAAAATCGCGTTTTCATAAGCTGAAAAATACAAATTTTAGGCAAAAAGATAAACTTAAAGCCGGTAACCGATCCCAAATTCCACCGCTTCCGCTTTTGCGCCATGTGCGTGTACCGTGATGGCTGCAAATATATTTTCGGTAAAATAGCGTTTTAGCCCCAGCCGGTTGTAAACACGATTTTCAAACTCATAGGGCCAGTACACATAATAGCCCAGGTGGGCAACAAAGGCTATTTTGTTAAACCGTAGTTCATGGCCTATAAAAACACCCACACGTTTCCAGTCTTCATCACCGCTCACGTTAAGTTCTGGAAAAGAGGCCGCCTGCAATTTGATCAATTCTTTTAAAAATGTGCCAAAAAACACGTCTACACCGCCCAGGATAGTACTTTTATGGCTAAGCCGCTTATCTACAAAAAAGGAAAAATCGTAAAAAGGAGAACGCCCCTGCCCCACAATATCGCTCTCGTTTACGCCAGTGCGGAAGGCAAAATTATAGGCCAGTGGTTCGGTGTATTTATCGTTTGCTTCCCGCGGAATATAATCGGGGAAATCTTCATAATCCAGATTATAGGTGGCGCCCACGTTAAAACCCAAGGTGTTTGTACTGTTATTGGGCGCACGCAGATTTGCGTTGGAATAATGGATGATATTGAAACCGGCATTAAGACCAAAACCTTTGTAAATATTCTGTTTGTCGTAGCGTAGCGCGATATAGGTAGAGCTCAGCAGGCGCGTGCCGTAGGCGTTATTAATATAATTGGTCTCCGGGTCGTAGGGCTTGGTGGTATAGGCGATACCCTGCCCAATTCGGAAATAGGCGTTTCGGTTTAAAAAATAAAAATTGAAATGCCCATAAAGCCCTACATTTTCGCCCAGATATTTATTATTCAAATTTTGATAAGTCATTGAGAACCCCCAATCTGGATAGTTATAACGACGCTCCCAGGTATTAAAACCGTAGGTTTTGCGGTTATAACTGATAATAAAACCGGTGGGATGATCGGTAATGAGGTGATTGATGTCCGGGTTGTGTTCGAGAATGGTTCCGTAGAAAAAAGAGGCATCTAAGGAAACCGGCTTTTTTTCTTCTTGCGAAAAGCTCGTGTAGGTAATCAAAAAAAGTAAAATCGTACTAAATAATCTCATGCAGATCAATTTGTTTTAAAAATAAGCTTCCCGGTAAAACGTTCATCCATGCTTACTTCAGGAGGTCTGTTTACTGAAATAAGATCGCCGGTACCGGTAATGATACCTTGTAAGCTCTGTTGTGGATTTACGATCATTGCATTGGCCGAACGATGAAATACCTCCACATGCTGCGCCATGAGATCGCCTCCCTCAAGTCTGGCAGTTTTATCGGCAAAATTTACAGTAAGGTTGTTTGTTTTTCCAGTGAGTTTAAAAAGTGCTTTGCCGTTGGCCAGTATGGAAATACCATTAGCATCAACGTTTAAAGAGAAACCACCACTGTTGTAAAAATCGCCGCTGTCTTCGCTTAACGTAGTGCTTTCTAAGCTAAGATTTGGGTAGGTCAAAAGCCCTTCGCTGACCACATCATAAATGGATGCATTTCGTATTCTTCTAATATGTGGCGACGTAATGGTAAGTTGGGTTACGCCATAATCACGAGCCAGATTGCAGCCATCATCATACCGGGCAGTAAGCAGGCTATCTTGAACAGTCAGCTTCACTTTATCAATGATATTTTTACCACTTTGTAGCAATATGCGCTGCTCAGCGCCTTGTTTTATCAACAAACGCATATCGCCTTCCACCCGTATTTGATCAAAATTCTTAAGATCAAATTCCTGGGTCACTGCGTCTCCGGCAGTTGTAAAACATTCATTAGCATTTTCTGAATCGCATGAGAGACCGCAAAACAGTATAAAAATGTAGAAAAGCTTATTCAACGAAAATGAGATAATGCCCCTCCAATTATTGTTGAGGCCTATTGACTAAAGCCGCAAATTAACGTAAAATAAGCAGGTAATACACAATTTTCTAAAATCGCTGTTCATTAAGTGAGGAAAATTGCGCTATATAATGAGACGCACCTCACCCAGTTCCTCCATGTTGAATTTGGCATTTTTACCCGGTGTACCTACAAACATATAATTTACGGGAATATGCCAGCGCTTGGATAGTTCTTCAATTTTTTCGGCATTGAATACACCTTCTTCAATAATGTATTCTATATCAATATTGGGATACGCCCTGTCCAGCACTTCCAGATCCCTACGCGTACCAGTATCGTCGTAACCTTTTCCCTGTACCGAGACAATTTTGAGGCGATGCGTAGGTTCATTTTTTTCAACGTAAAGCATTACACGATTCAACACCTCCACATTATCAAGGTGGGTAAAAAAAACAATTTGATGGCTGTTTATCTCAGCAAGTTTTCCTTTTAACTTCCGTGACCAGCGGTTAAAAAATTCATTCTCCCCTCTAAAAAAGTAGCTCAAGGAATCTAAGGTAGCACGTAAGATCTGTATGCGGAAAAGCATAAAATACACCACAAAAAGCGTAGGAGCCAGATATTCCAAAAATATGATGAAATACGCAGGGTTGAGCACCAAGTTACCTATGATAGCCAGAGCCACTGCCGTAATGGCTATAATCAATGCCCACCAGCTTGCCCGTTCTGGACGCACCAAAGGCCTACGTTCTGTCTTGAGTAAAATGTTACCCACTCCAAAAAGGATCATGACCGATAAAAAAGCGATCGTGTACACACCGGCCAGTTTAGCTAGTTCTCCACGCGTGATAAATAAAATGGATGTACACAGGCCAAAAAACAGGATAAATACCCAATAGGGACTGTTGCGTTTGTTTTTCTTTAAAAGAAAACTGGGCAGGATTCCGTCTAGCGTCATACGCTCCATAAGACCGCCCACACCTACGTAAGAAGTGAGAACTGCCCCACTAAGAACCAAGGCGGCATCTACACCCACTAAAAGTGACAACCAATTACCGCCCGAAAGTTCACCCATAAGGCTTAAAAGCGCATCCTGATTGTTGTTTACAGTGGCTATCGGAAGAATTACAAGTGCCAAAAAAGCGAGCAGCGGGTTAAAAATACTTACCACGATCCACATATTGCGCAGGGTTTTGGGGAAAACACCCTTTTTCTGTTCCTCGACAAAGTTGGCCGAACTCTCAAAACCACTTATCCCCAGCATAGCGGCCGAAAAACCAAAGAACAACGCTTGCACGATCCCGCCTTTAACAGGAAGTTTAAAATTGGCTATAAGGGTATCTAAACCGATCTCAAAAATGTAATATCCACAAAATCCTACCAGTAAGGTGAGGGAGGTCAAATGAAAGAGAAATATAAAAATCGCCACCTTAGAAGATTCCCCAATCCCAAGGATCACCAGCCCCATAAAAATAAGCAAAAGCCCAATGGTGGTGGGCAGAACGGGAATGGACTCCCAGATACTATGCGCATACTTTACACCCTCACTGGCCGAAATCACTGCGGTCGCCATATAGGATATGACGGTAAGCGAGGCTGCCATTGAAGCAACCGATTTTTTGGAGGTATTCAAAAGTGCATTATACGCCCCACCGTTAAGCGGCAGCGCACCTACCACTTCACCATAGATACTCCTGAAGAGAAAAAGAACCCCAGCCACCATAAGCAGGGAGATCCATGCATACTGCCCAGCGTAAAAAATGGCCAAAGCAGAAACATACAAACATGACGAACTTATATCATTTCCACAAATAGCAGTGGCTTCCAGTTGATTGAGTTTTTTTTTAGACATACTTTAATTGTAGATTTTCAGATTTCCTTTCGTCTATGAAAATTATAATATTATAGCTGATCCTAAAAGGATATGTGCTTTTTTATCAAATAATTAGGGAGAGCAGTTAGAAAACTCCCCAAATCACCCATCTATAGGCGTATTCCCAGACCAAATTCTACCGCTTCTGCCTTGGCAAAATGAGATTTTAAGGTGACTGCCAAGTATATTTTTTCAGTAAGGTAGCGCTTTAGACCGGCCCTAAAATAGACCCGCCCTTCAAAATCGTACGGGTAATACATATAATAACCCACCTGTGTAACAAAGGCTATTTTATTGAAGCGCAATTCATGACCAGCAAATAGGCCGATGCGTTTCCAGTCTTCATCGCCGCGCACTCCAAATTCAGGAAAAGCAATGCTTTTATAAGCAATTTCTTTTTGTAAAAATTTGGAAAAGAAAAAATCAACTCCGGCCTGTAGGGTACTTTTAGGATTAATACGCTTATCTACAAAAGAAGACACGATTAAAAACGGTTGCTGACCAACCCCCACATAATCACTCTCGTTAACACCGCCACGCAGCACCAAATTAAAACGTAAGGGTTCTATAAGCGTGGTTCTTTTCTGCGGTATATAAGCAGGAAGATCATCTTCAACCCAGCTATAATTGACCCCAACGTTAAAGGCAAAGGTATTTGTACTTGTATTGGGGGCTTTTATATTAGCATTGGAGTAATGCACGAGCGATAAACCGGCCTGTAGGCCAATTCTTCCCAGGATATTGGGCTTCTTATAATTCAGCATTAGAAATGTGGAGCTCAGCAATTTGCTCCCGTAGGCCGTATTTTTAAAGTTGCGCTCCAGATCAAAGGGATTACTGGCAAGAGCCACGCCCTGCCCGATGCGGGCCATCAATCTACGGTTTAAAAAATAGAAGTTAAAATGGCCATACAGACCATAATTCTTACCTAAAGCATTATTTTTTAAATCCTGAAAAATAAATGAAGCCCCAAAATCAGGATAATTGTAACGAGCTTCCCAATCATTAAAACCATAGGTCATACGGTTATAACTGAAAATAAGCCCCGTGGGATGCTCGGTTATAAGATCTGCGATCTCTGTGTTATGCTCCAGGACGGTACCATAGAAAAAATTGGCATCCAGGCTATACGGATTCTGTTCTTCAACTTGACCAAATAAAAGAGAGCCCCACAACAAGGCTATAACTAAGCTGTAATTCATTAAAAAGTACTGTGCGGCAAATGTATCACAATAGAACCATTTTCACCCACCCGATTTTTCACCCGCCAGCGCCATTTTTAAACCAAAACAACTAATATATGGGGTTCCGGTGAACTTTAAAACAAGGCCGAAGCGATTGCTTTAATATTATCACTTTTCCCCATGGAGTAGTAATGTAGTACGGGAACGCCAAATTCCATGAGCTCTTTAGATTGCTGGATGCAGAATTCCACGCCCACCTCGCGCACTTCTTTGTTACTCGTACAACCTTCTACCGCTTCAATAAGCGGTTGTGGAAGATCCAGTTTAAAAACCTGCGGCAGTAATTGCAGGTGTCTTTCTACAGCAAGAGGCTTGATTCCCGGAATAATGGGTACGGTAATGCCTTCGGCACGGGCAAGTTTTACAAACTCAAAATACTTTTGATTGTCAAAAAACATTTGCGTTACCACATAATGGGCACCCGCATCCACTTTTTCCTTAAGCCGTTTAAGGTCGGTTTTTAGGGAAGGGGCTTCCAGATGCTTTTCGGGATAGCCGGCCACCCCGATACAAAAATCAGAACAGTTCTTTGATTCTACGGTATCGTTGAGGTATTGCCCACAGTTCATATCCTTCAACTGTTTTACCAGTCCCAGAGCGTAATCGTGACCGCCTTTAGTTGGTTCAAAATATTGCTGCTCTTTCATCGCGTCACCGCGCAGCGCCATGACATTATCAAGGCCCAGATAATGGCAATCTATCATCAAATATTCGGTTTCTTCCTTAGTAAAACCACCGCAAAGCACATGGGGCACAGTATCTACATTATATTTATGGGCGATCGCCGCACAAATACCCAGCGTGCCAGGACGCATGCGTGTAATTTTCTTATCAAGAAGGCCATCGCGTTCTATATAAACATACTCCTCCCGAGAGGTGGTCACATCTATAAACGGAGGTTTGAACTCCATCAACGGATCAATATTGTTATAAAGTTCTTGTATGCTGCTTCCCTTTTTTGGGGGGATGATTTCAAATGAAAACAAGGTTTTTCCCTGTGCTTGCTTGATATGTTCTGTTACTTTCATAATTAATTCCTGTTAAGCGCCTCGGCTTTACGGTGTTGTATTTATTTTTCTGGGTTTTCGGGCGGGCTACACGCTGTAATTCCTCGCACCTCGTATCTCGGGCTGCGGATTTACGCTGCTATCCCTAATGCAAAATCTTTAAATTTGATTGCTTCCTACAGCGCCGCATGTTTTAATCATCTGCAATATTAGGATTTAGCCATTTTTCGGCCATAGCATACGATATATTTTTCCGTGTAGCGAAATCGGCCACTTGATCTTCCTTTATTTTGCCCAGACCAAAATACCGCGCTTCGGGATTTCCAAAATAATAGCCACTCACCGAAGCCGCCGGCCACATGGCCAAACTTTCTGTAAGTTCTACATCTATTTCCTCTTTTACCCGCAACAGCTCCCATATCGTAAGTTTTTCTAAATGATCGGGGCATGCAGGATACCCTGGCGCGGGACGTATGCCGCGATAATTTTCTTTAATGAGGGCGTTGTTGTCCAGATCTTCATTTGCGGCATAGCCCCAATCCTGTTTTCGCACCTTTTTGTGCAAAAATTCGGCAAAAGCCTCTGCAAAACGGTCAGCCAGCGCCTTTACCATGATACTGTTATAATCGTCCAGTTGATCGCGGTATTTTTGAGCCCATTCTTCAGCTCCAAAACCGGTGCTCACGCAAAAGCAACCCATGTAGTCTTTTGTCTCATTTTCCTTTGGGGCTATAAAATCGGCGAGGGCGATGTTGGGCCTGCCCACAGCTTTTTTGCTTTGCTGGCGCAGGGTCCTGAACATAAAAGTTTTCGCATTTCTTTCGGCATCGCCTTCAAAATGAACTTCTATATCGTCATCATTAACGGTATTGGCTTCAAAAAGGCCAAAAATCGCCTTGGCGGTGATCAATTTTTCATCCAGAATTTTATTGAGAATCTCTTTCGCATCGGCAAAAAGCTCTCTGGCCTGAGCTCCCACCACCTCATCTTCCAGAATATCAGGGTAGCGGCCGTGCAAATCCCAACTTCTGAAAAAGGGTGACCAGTCAATATATTCTACCAGTTTGTGAATGTCAAAATCATCAATCACCTGAATACCCAACTGATTTGGTTTAAAAATAGCTGTCTTTTTCCAATCTAACTGCCATTTGTTCTTTCTGGCTTCTTCAATGCTCAGGTATTCTTTTTTGCGGCCACGGCTCAGAAATTTATCCCTAAAATCTAGATAATCTTCCTTAATACCCACCATATATTTTTCCGCGGAAGCAGGATTAAGCAGATCGCCAACCACGGTTACCGCCCTTGAGGCATCGTTTACATGCACTACGGCGTGTTGATATTCCGGGTCAATTTTAACCGCGGTATGTGCCTTGCTGGTGGTCGCGCCCCCTATAAGTAAAGGCACCGTAAAGTTTTGACGTTTCATTTCCTTGGCGAGGTAAACCATTTCATCCAGCGATGGGGTTATAAGTCCGCTCAAACCTATGATATCAACGTTATGCTCTTTTGCGGAAGCGATAATTTTTTCCGGAGGCACCATAACGCCCAGGTCAACAATCTCATAATTATTACAGGCCAGCACCACACTCACAATGTTTTTGCCTATATCGTGCACATCGCCTTTAACGGTGGCCATTAAAATCTTGTTTGATCTGGCCTTTTCAGTCTCTTTTGGGGGGTTTTTTAATTTCTCTTCTTCAATGTACGGAAGTAGATAAGCAACCGCTTTTTTCATGACCCGTGCACTTTTTACCACTTGGGGCAAAAACATTTTCCCACTACCAAAAAGATCTCCTACTACGTTCATCCCGGTCATAAGTTGACCTTCTATGACTTCTATAGGTGCGGGCGCCGCAAGGCGAGCCTCCTCAATATCTTCTAAAATGTACTGGTCAATCCCTTTTACCAACGCTCTTGTAATCCTGGCCTGTAAGGGCTCTTCACGCCACGACAGATCTACTTCCTTTTCCTTGTTTTTACCCTTAACGGTTTCAGCGAGTTCCAGCAGGCGCTCGGTAGCATCATCCCTTCTGTTAAGGATTACATCTTCTACATGCTCCAGTAATTCCTGAGGTATATCATCATATACTTCAAGCATGGTAGGGTTTACAATACCCATATTCATACCTGCTTTAATGGCGTGGTACAAAAAGACGGAGTGCATCGCCTCGCGCACCTTATCATTTCCCCTAAAGCTGAAAGAAACGTTACTTACCCCACCGCTCACACTGGCATAGGGCAGGTTTTTGCGCACCCATGCGGTAGCTTCTATAAAATCTACGGCATTGCGGTTGTGCTCATCCATTCCTGTGGCAACGGGAAAAATATTAAGGTCAAAAATGATGTCCTCGGCCGGAAATTTTACCGTATTCACCAAGATGTCGTAGCTGCGTTTTGCGATTTCCACACGCCGGTCAAAATTATCGGCCTGCCCCACCTCATCAAAGGCCATTACAATAACAGCCGCACCGTAGCGCTTGATTTTTTTGGCGTGGTCTATAAATTCTTCTTCGCCTTCTTTAAGACTGATACTATTTACCACAGATTTACCCTGTACCACTTGCAGGCCAGCCTCAATAATCTCCCATTTTGAACTGTCTATCATAATGGGAACCCTGGCAATATCGGGTTCGGCGGCGATGAGATTCAGGAATTTTACCATAGATTCCTTTCCATCTATGAGTCCATCGTCCATATTAATGTCTATAACCTGTGCGCCACCTTCAACTTGGTGGCGGGCAACGGCAAGGGCTTCATCAAATTTTTCTTCCTTGATTAAGCGCAAAAACTTGCGTGAACCAGCCACATTGGTACGCTCGCCCACATTGACGAAATTACTTTCTGGAGTAACGATCAAGGGTTCGAGACCGCTTAATTTTAAGTATCTGGGTTTTGCTTCGTGCATTTAATTGGTTTTGTATAAATCTATGCGCCTCTGTTAGGTTATGCCTATCAAATTTACGCCATGTATTAAATATGTTTTGGTTTAAAAAAAGGGCAAAAACAGCTATAAAACGGTCATTTTATACTGTTTTTTAGTGCAAAATGAGCTCATTCAACTTCCGCGGACTGTATTTTTTGGCCACTTCTGCAATAGCTTTGATATGTTCTGGCGTGGTACCACAGCAGCCACCGATGATGTTGATAAGGCCTTTTTCAAGATATTCTTCAACTTGTTTGGCCATTTCCCGTGGGCTCTGGTCATACTCGCCAAAGGCATTGGGTAAGCCTGCATTGGGATAAGCCGAAATACCGCATTCTGAACGGTTGGAAACCACTTCCAGATAAGGGGTAAGCTGTTCTGCGCCCAACGCACAGTTAAAGCCTACCGAAAGTAACTGCAAATGACTTATGGAAATCAAAAAAGCTTCGGCCGTTTGTCCTGATAACGTGCGCCCGGAAGCATCAGTAATGGTACCGCTTACCATAATGGGCACTTCAATCTCGCGTTCTTCCTTAATTTCCTCAATGGCAAATAAAGCGGCTTTTGCATTTAGCGTGTCAAAAATGGTCTCAACCAGTAAAATATCGGCCCCACCGTCCAAAAGTGCTTCGGCCTGCTGTTTGTAGGCTTTTCGAAGTTGTTCAAAAGTGATCGCCCTAAATCCGGGATCGTTAACATCTGGCGACATGCTGGCTGTTTTATTGGTAGGGCCCATTGCGCCGGCTACAAAACGCGGCTTATGAGGTTCTTTTTCGGTGAATTCATCGGCCACTTGCCTGGCGATTTTAGCACTCTCGTAGTTAAGTTCGTACACCAGTTCTTCCATATGATAATCTGCCATGGCGATAGTGGTGCCAGAAAAGGTGTTGGTTTCCACAATATCAGCTCCTGCCGCAAAATAGTTGCGGTGAACTTCTGCAATGGCTTTGGGCTGGGTTAGGGAGAGCAGGTCATTATTGCCCTGTAATGAACTGGACCAGTCTTTAAAACGTTCTCCCCGAAAGTCTTCTTCAGTAAACTTATAGCGCTGCAACATGGTTCCCATAGCACCGTCTAAAATCAAGATATGTTCGCGCAAAGCTTTGTTCAAGGTATCCATAAAGGTAGTATAAATGGTTATTTTAGCGTTTGTACACTAATTTTCAGCTGTCCTGTTTTTAATACAGAACTTATTCAACTCAAAAAAATCAATCAAGAATACAGGCTTGGAATACAAAGAAGATAAACCGAAAGTTTATCTTAATGTTATCTATCCATATCATTTAGCCCTAAAAGGGTAAAATATGGTAGAATGTAGCACCTTCTCTAAGCAGAGGGTTGCTAAGGCTTCACAGGGTCTATCCCTCTGCCTTTCTTGATAACTTTTTCAATATAAAAATGAACGCTCTAACAAAGATTGCAAAACACATTTTAGAAAAACAAGTTTTAACGTATAATTATGTATTAGTTATGTCTTAAATTAAAAAATATCGTTTAAAAACATTGTTTAACCGATAAAATTATTTATGTTTGTTTTATATTTTGTACAAGTACAAGAATTCATTTCTTTAAGGATGTTTCTTTGCTGTAAAATAATTTTTTAATCTATTGTATATGCAAACTAGTGCCCCTACGCTCAATTCAAGATTTAAAGTCGTTCAATACGATGAGGCCAGTCCTGAAGTAAAAGCAATTTATGACGACACCAAAATAACCCTGCAACTCCCTTTTGTGCTGAACTGGTTTAAATGCCAGGGGGACAATGCAACGCTACTTGCGGGCAACTGGGCAAAATTAAAATCAACCCTCATGCAAGGGGAAGTCCCAAACGTTCTGAAGCAATTGATCATTTACAACGCCTCTAAGGAAAAAGGATGTGAATATTGCGCTGAAGCACATGGTATCTTTGCAGATAGCATGAGTAAAATGATTAACGACAATGAAAACTTTAGGGTAACCGAAAATCTTGACTCCCCACTTATACCGGAGAGTTACCGTACCGCGATAAAAGTTGTAACAAAAGCTGCCCTACATCCATCTCAAATCACAGATTCCGATTTTAATAAATTAAAAGATGTAGGTTTTGACGCTCAAGAAATACAAGAGCTCATGGCACAGGCAGATCTGGTAAATATGTTAAATACAATGGCCGATGTCTCAGGGATCAAAATAGACAATGAACTTATTGAAGCCAAAGCGTAGCTAAATATTGGATCTTTCTACCGCCAAATACAGAATAACTTATGAGGCTTTTTCCAAATTCTCTGCCAGTATAAGCAAGGCGAAAAATCTGGATCAACTCATTGCAATAGTCCATAAAAAATCAAAGTATTTATTTGATTCTAAATTATTTAGAACCATCGTGTGCAAGGAAGATATAGTTCATAGCTTCACCTTTATTCCAGAACAAGCGGTGCAACAAGAAGGGGCAGATACATTATATCCTTATGAGCGTAAACTTTTAATAGATAGAATACCCTTTTGTAATACATTAGATACGTTTCTATTTGACGAATTTTTAAGTTGCGATAGGGTTATAAACCCCAGGTTATGGGGCTGGCACTTTCAGTACAATGACCTTCAGGTTTGTGTTTCAGTACTCTCTGATGATACGAAAAGATTTGTAAGTAATGATATTGAAATCTTACACTTAGTCGTAGATACAGTGATTACAAAATTTCAAGAGATTCAATTTAAATCAGAGCTTAAACATAAAAATAAAAATTTACAGGAAGCGCTTCTTCTCATTGAGAAAAAAAATGAGCAAATAAACCAGATCGTAGATAATCAAAAAGCTATAATTGAAGCGCGCACTAAAGAAATAAGGGGCAAAAACGACAAACTTCTTGAAATATCAAAAATGAATGCGCACAATGTACGTGAACCATTAAGCAGAATCTTGGGGATTGTAGACATCATAGATCATTTAAGCACCGAAGAATTGCATGGAGAAGTACTTGATTACCTCAAAGATTCGGCGCAGGATCTAGATCTCACCCTAAAACAAATTATAGCCATGAGTGCCGCAGAAATTGACAAATTTGGCTTAGAATGATAGGACCTTTGGAAAAAGCAATACAAAAACTAGATATATTTCTGGTCGATGATCAAAAAATCACCAATTTTATCAACAAAAAATTGGTGAGTGTGACAGGTATCGGCAAGAAAGTGTATGATTTTGTAAACCCGTTAAACGCATTAAAAGAGCTTGAGGAAAAGAAACCCCAACTTATCCTGCTCGATCTCAACATGCCCGAAATAGACGGCTGGGAATTTCTGGAACAAATGGAAAATTACAATACCGATGCCAAAGTAATCATTGTAACCTCCAGCACCAGTAGACTGGATGTTCAAAAGGCAAAAAACTATAAACGGGTCATCCATTATCTTACAAAGCCACTAAGTACTGGCTCTATAGAAGAATTAATACAAGTTTACAGTGCTAAATAAAGACAAAAAACCCGGTTTTATAACTAAAAACCGAGTTTTCTAATACCGTATCATCAAAGATCTATTCGATACTTTGCACAACCGCTTTTTCGGCTTCTTTGCGGGAACCGTCAAAACCATCTACACCAGACACCGTAGTATACTTCATCACATAGCGCTTGCCTGGATTGATAATCTGATAGGCAGCTTGGCACATGAGCGTCGCCTCATGAAAACCGCATAAAATCAACTTCAATTTACCTGGATAGGTATTTACATCGCCTATTGCGAAAACTCCCGGAATATTCGTCTGATAATCGAGTGTATTGTCCACTTTTATGGCGTTTTTCTCAATTTCTAAGCCCCAGCCTGCGATGGGTCCCAGTTTTGGCGAAAGCCCAAATAAAGGAATAAAAGCATCTGCTTTTACACTGAATTCTTCCTCATTTTGTTGAACCACAATGGCGTCCAGTTGATCTACACCGGCAAGTCCTACGACTTCAGCTGGAGTGATCAAGTTGATCTTGCCCAACAGTTTCAGCTCACGGACTTTCTCAACCGAATCCAGTGCTCCACGAAACTCATTTCTACGGTGAATCAAAGTCACCTCTTCAGCAATATCCGCCAGAAAAATAGACCAGTCAAGTGCAGAATCGCCACCGCCAGCAATCACTACTTTTTTATCCCGATAAACTTCAGGATCCTTGATCATATAAGCCACGCCTTTATCCTCAAATTTATGAATATTGGGAATAGGTGGTTTCCTAGGTTCAAAACTGCCCAAACCCCCAGCAATGGCCACTACGGGCGCTTGATGCTGCGTACCTTTATTTGTGGTCACAATAAAACTGCCGTCCTCCTGCTTTTCAATGGTCTGTGCACGTTCACCCAACGTAAAACCAGGCTGAAACTGTTTGATTTGCTCCATAAGGTTATCTACAAGCTTACCCGCTTGAACCTCAGGAAAACCCGGAATATCATATATGGGTTTTTTAGGATAGATTTCAGACAACTGCCCCCCGGGCTGTGCCAGCGCATCAATGATGTGGCATTTTAACTTAAGTAATCCTGCTTCAAAAACGGTAAATAAACCCGTAGGCCCCGCTCCTATTATCAATATATCTGTCTTGATCATAATCTTATTTTAATGCTTTTAATTTTCTTTTTCCTCTCCGTTCAATGGGCCTACGAGTCCCTTTGTAAACTCGTTGAGCGCTTCCACTTTTTGCTCAAAATCACCTTTAATGGTTTTTCTGTATTCATTGAGGTTTTTAACCATATCGTCTATATTATCGGGAATGACTTCCTCAAAAAACTGACGCAGGCGTTTGGCCGTGGTAGGTGATTGCCCATTTGTGGAAATCGCAATTTTCACATGCCCTTTGGTCACAATTCCCCCCATATAAAAGTCACAAAGTTCGGGCACATCAGCAATATTAGCGAGTACAAAGCGTTTTCTCGCTCCTTTATAGACCCTTTTGTTTACTTTGGGACTATCGGTCGTAGCGATCACGACATGCCTTTTTTTCAGCATTTTCGGCTTATATTTCGCTTTGGTCATTTTAATATTATGCCTTGTAGCTAAGGCAATAGTTTCCTCCCGAAAAAAGGGGGCGACCAATTCCACCTGGGCATCCGGGCTGGATTTCAATAAAAAAGTGAGTTTTTCTAACGCCACATTGCCACCACCCACAATAAGGATCTGTAAGTTGCGTACTTTTAAAAAGACTGGATATAAGGTATTGCGTTCTTCGCCTATCATTATGCTACTTGTTCTGCGACTTCCTGTTTAATGTTTTCCAGTTGTTGCCTGTGGTTTACCACATCGCCTATAATTATGATCGCGGGATTGGCCAACTCGTTCTCGACAACAATCTGCTCAATGGAATCAATAGTTCCTACACCTATCTTTTCCTCAAGAGTTGTTCCATTCTGAATAATAGCAATTGCAGTGTCATTTTTTCCGCTCGCACGGAACAACTTGCAGATTTCGCTAAGTTTTCCCATTCCCATAAGAATAACGACTGTAGCGGTAGATTGTGCCGCAAGTGCCACATCTCCGGAAATCTTATGCTTTTTGGTGGTTCCTGTAATGACCCAGAAACTTTCTGAACTCCCCCTTTTAGTAAGCGGGATATTTTGATAGGCAGGTACCGCAAACGATGAGGAAATTCCAGGCACCATGGCGATTTCAATCCCGGCTTGTGCAGCCATTTCCATTTCTTCCGCTCCCCGGCCAAAAATAAAGGGATCGCCACCTTTTAAACGTACCACATGACCGTGCGAATGCGCCCGGTTCACGATCAAATCATTGATCTGCTCCTGCTGATAGGAATAGCAGCCTTTGCGCTTGCCTACAAAAATAAGCTCAGCATCTGGGGCATAACTCAACAATTCAGGATTCACAAGGGCATCATATAGAACGACATCTGCACTTTTTAGTGCTTTAATTCCTTTTAGGGTAAAAAGATCTACATCACCTGGGCCTGCGCCCACCACGGTGAGTTTTGCTGTTTTAGTTTGCATGACTTAATTGGTTTTTTCGATACGTATCCACACGGTCAAAAAAGGCATTAGCCTCTTCCAGGTAAGCTTCCGCAAAAGCTTTTGTGGGTTCGTTTTCCTTAATTTTATAAATCAGCTCTGGGAAGGGTTTATCACCTACTACGCTTTTGTTTTCACCGAAAGTTTTATCAAATTCGGCTATAATATTGGCTTGCGTATTGGTGCTTATATCTTCTGAAACGAGCAGCGCTTTGGCACCATTTACAAGCCCGGTGTAGGTGTTGTAAATACTGTCTGCCCATTTTTCCTGCGCGAAAGAATCTATGGAAAGTGCCAGTTTTTCTTTGGCTTCAAGCAATAAGGTCTGTACCAGGTCGATCACTACACCGGCACACTCGCCAATACCCACTTCCTGCACATATTTATCAGTATTCCCCCAATCCACAAAATCTGACGCTTCCAGATTATCGGTCTCCGCAAGTGGTTTTAGGATATCATAGAAATACTTTTTCCCCTGAGCATCGTAGTAGGAAAGAAAATCTTTCCCATCCGCATTTTGCGCAAAATCATCCAAGATATGACGTAAGGCCTGAGGCCCACGTTTGCTGGGCATTTTTATAACTTTATCGGCAAAACGACCCTGACCGTCGCCCAGAACGCCGCCGCCAAGCAAGACTTGAACCGCTGGCGCAACCAGTTTCTCTGGCGTACGAATACTCATGCCCTGAAAACCGATATTGGCCATATTATGCTGCCCACAAGCATTCATGCACCCGCTTATTTTTATAGTAATGTCATTATTATTAATGTATTCAGGATATTCCTCAAGTAGGGTTTTTTCAAGAACGTCAGCTATTCCCGTACTACTGGCGATCCCCAGATTACAAGTATCTGTTCCCGGGCAGGCAGTAATATCTACCGTCGTATTGTACCCAGGATTGGCAAAGCGCAGTTTGTCAAGTTCGTTGTAAAAAAAGCGCAATGAGGATTCAGGAATATGGCGTAGTAAAATGTTTTGACGCAACGTAAGTCGAAGTTCATTTGCAGCGTATTTTTTAATCAAAGCGGCTAGTTTTCGGGCATTTTCAGTCGAAAAATCGCCTAACTTGTTTTTGATTCCAATAGCAAACAGGCCTTTTTGTTTCTGCGGAAATACATTCGTATTTTTCCAGGCTTCGTAAGCTTTTTCATCTTCGATCGTAACTTCGGGCGCACCTGCCTTTGGCAATCCCATTTTTGATTCATACGCTTCCACATCTATAGGATACGATTTGTAAGAAAGGGCTTTGCGCTCTTCATTTACCAATTCCATAAATTCATCCTTACCGATGTCTTTAATAAGGTATTTCATCCGTGCCTTTAGGCGTTTTGCGCGCTCGCCCAAACGGTCAAAAATACGCAGTACACCCTCAACTGTTGGTATCAATTGATCTTCGGGCATAAAGTCATATAGTAAATCGGCCTGGCGTGGCTGTGAGCCCAGACCACCGCCCAGCATCACTTGAAAACCGCGTTTGCCGTCCTTGATTTTCGGGATAAAACCAAGATCATGCATAAAGGAAAGTGCTGTATCATCTGC
>DRGP01000100.1 GCA_011050015.1 Leeuwenhoekiella sp.
AAGTAGATTAAAACAGCAGAAAAATAGATGTTCCAGTACAGTAAATACTGTTACTCAGGCATCTATTTTTACCTTAAAAATTGAGATAATACACATAACCTACCGTTAACCAGGTTATAGAATCGTCATATTTATTAGGAGGGTAAAAGGCTTCATCGGGATTGAGACCATCTATCCAATTAGAAAAATAGCGGTGATATCGTAATTCTACATTAATATCACTTAGAAAGCCTATTTTAAATCTAAACCCCACACTGCCGGTAATGGCAACGGTGTGACCGCCAGAATCATCTATACCACCCAGTTTACCATCGCCATGCAAAAAGCGGTCAAAGTAAGCGTCTTCTGGAGTTGCGCCCGGCACATCCTGTACAGAAGAATAACCAGGCTGAAAGGTTACATAATGTGCGCCCAGACTAATATAGGGCGCGATTATAAATGCCCCTGCCTGAAAATCACGAATGCTCAGTGGGAAAAATTCGAGCTGGCTACCTATCTCAAAGACAGCGGAAGTTCCTTTATGATCCCGTAGATCGCGCCCTTCTTCAGAATTTTTTTTAGATTCTTTCCCTTCATGGGTGAGCTTTGTGTAATGATAATCTATCTCATTACGTATTTTAAAATGATCATTGAAATAAACATCGCGCGAATAGCAGTTGCAGTCGGCCCGGTAGGCAAAGTTCATGTAGTGCATTAATGCTACACCAAAACCCACATTATTTATATTTGTATTTATATTATTTCTCAGGCCAAAATCAGATTGAAAAAGCAACGGCCCTCCAGCGACACCAATTTCATTTGAAAACCCAAAGATAAATTGACCTTGGGAACGAAAACAAATCCCGATCATCAGTAGAAAAAAGAGTACAAAAGGCTTGTTTATCATTAATGGAGACTTCAAGACGGGCAAATATAACAAAGATTTAAGATTAATCTAATGAAAGGTGCTTAAACCAGTTCGACGAATTGATAATCTTAAAAAAATGCTATAATTTTTCAGAATATATTAAATTTTCCTTGTTAAATTTTAATATATTATATATTTGCACCCCTAATTGAACAGTTAATTTTCATTTACATAAAATCACACAAAAATGACAGAAAACGTTAAAAGATTTGTAGATTCTGTTGAGAAAAATAATCCTAATGAGCCCGAATTCATTCAGGCGGTTCATGAAGTGGCAGAAACGGTAATTCCTTTTATAGAGGAAAACAAAAAATACCAAAATGCCAAACTACTTGAACGCATGGCAGAACCCGAGCGTACAATAATGTTCCGTATTCCCTGGGTAGATGATTCAGGTGAAATACAGATAAATAAAGGCTATCGCGTAGAATTTAATTCTGCCATTGGCCCTTACAAAGGGGGCTTGCGCTTTCACCCTTCTGTAAACTTAAGTATTTTAAAATTTCTCGGTTTTGAGCAGGTTTTTAAAAATAGCCTTACTTCCTTGCCCATGGGCGGTGGTAAAGGAGGTTCTAACTTTGACCCCAAAGGAAAATCTGACGAAGAGATCATGCGTTTCTGCCAGAGCTTTATGACAGAGTTATACAGGCACATAGGCCCCAATACCGATGTTCCTGCTGGTGACATAGGCGTGGGCGGCCGCGAGATTGGTTTTATGTTTGGGCAGTACAAACGTATTCGCAATGAGTTTACAGGAATACTCACCGGGAAAGGCATGAGCTACGGCGGTTCTAAAATTCGTCCAGAAGCGACAGGTTATGGGAATGTTTATTTCACCAAGTATATGCTAGATGCCAAAGGCGAAAGTATGACCGGTAAACAAGTGGTCATTTCTGGCTCTGGTAATGTAGCCATTTATGCGGCACAAAAAGCTACACAGCTCAATGCAAAAGTATTGACCATGTCAGATTCCAGCGGTTTTATTTACGATAAAGAGGGTATAGGCAAAGAAAAACTGGCCTTCATTATGGAAATCAAGAATGTACGCCGCGGAAGGATTAAAGAATATCTTGAAAAATATCCCGATGCTGAATATCATGAAGGTCAAAATCCATGGGGAATTAAATGTGATATCGCGCTTCCTTGTGCCACACAGAACGAACTGCAAAAAGAAGATGCCGAAACCTTGGTAAACAATGGTTGCATGAGTGTGGGCGAAGGTGCAAATATGCCCTGTACCCCAGAAGCTGTTGAAGTTTTTCAAAATGCTAAAATTTTATTTTCTCCCGGTAAAGCTTCTAACGCTGGTGGCGTAGCCACTTCAGGACTTGAAATGTCACAGAACAGTATTAGGTACAATTGGTCTGCAGAAGAGGTAGATCAAAAACTACATGAGATCATGTATGACATCCATAATGCCTGTGTAGAATACGGCAGAGAAGAAAATGGATATATCAATTATGTAAAAGGGGCAAACATTGCCGGCTTTGTTAAAGTCGCCGATGCCATGCTCGCCCAGGGAATCGTATAATTTTCTCTAAATATTATAGCAAAAAGGCCTTCTTCGTGAAGGCCTTTTTTATTTAACAATAATCGTATTTTTGAACGTTATGTAAGCAATGCTTATTTCTATGCCAAAAAAAATACTTGTAGCCCTTCTATACCTATGCGCCCTAAGCGCAGCTGCACAGGATTTTTCGGCCAGTTGGCAAGGGTATTTCTCCTACACAAGCATTAGTGACATCACCTATGGCAATGGAAAAGTATATGCCGCTGCACAAAATTCGGTGTTCGCTTATGATGCTACCACTGATGTGCTTACTACTTTTTCTACCATACAAGGTTTATCTGGAGAAACGATTTCTGCCATTTATTACAGTGAGCGTGCCAATGCCCTATTTGTCGGTTATTCCTCTGGTCTTATTGATGTGGTACAGCAAAACGAAGATGTTTTTACGGTCGTGGATATTGTCAATAAAACCGCCATCCCGCCTAATGAAAAGCAGATCAATCACTTTCTGGAACGCGATGGTCTTTTATACATCAGCACAGATTTTGGGATCTCCTTATATGATATTGACAGGCTGGAGTTTGATGATTCCTATTTTATTGGCGCCTCCGGCGGAAGGCTTCATGTGCGCCAGACCGCTATTTCTGGGGAGTATATTTATGCCGCAACCCAGGAGGGTGGTATACGGCGCGCACTGGTGCAAGCTGAAAATCTCATTGATTTTGAAAACTGGTCAACGGTTTCTGGAGGTAACTGGTTAGGTATTGTAGGACGGGGAGATCGTATTTTTGCGATCAACGCAAATAATACGCTACAGTCCTTTGACGGAAACACATTTACTATAGTTACTCAATATCCCAGCAGGCCATCACGGCTTACCGCTGGCCAAGCAGGTTTCACAGTAAGCTTGGTCAATACGATCTATGCTTATGATAACACGGGGGCTGCAATCACGACCGTTGCGGTAAGTGAGCAATATCCGGGTGCGTACAATACCGCATTTTCTGCTGAAGGTTTACTTTTTATAGGTACGGCCGAAAATGGACTGCTTATGACCGGGTTACCCGCTGCCCAAACCCTACTTCAGATTCTGC
>DRGP01000101.1 GCA_011050015.1 Leeuwenhoekiella sp.
AGATGTGTATAAGAGACAGCTCTTGAGCAATAGTGTTCAAAGCACCCTCGTATTGTATTCCATCTACGATGAACAAAGGGTCTGTAGAACCATTAATTGTACCTACACCCCGTATCACTATATTAGGTGACGATCCGGGCTGCCCCGATGCTGAAGTAAACTGAACACCTGTCGCCCTACCTTCTATGGCCGCGATAGGTGAGGTAACGTTCCTTGTGGCTAAATCTTCTGCACCTATCACACTTGCAGAACCTGTAAACGCTTCCTTGGTACTCGTACCATAAGCGGTGACAATTACCTCATCAAGAGCCTGTGAATCGGACTTAAGCGCTACGCTTATTTCGGTAGACTGCCCTACATTTTTCGTTATTGTTACAAAGCCCACATAAGAAATGACAAGACTTTCATTTGGTGAGGCACTAATTGTAAAGTTACCATCAAAATCAGTTTGTGTTCCCCTATTTGTTCCCTGAACAATAACAGAGGCCCCGGGCAGGGGTTGATTATCGTTTGCTCCTGTCACCGTACCCGTTACAGTTTTTGTCTGCGCCATTACACCCTGTAGTGCAAACATAAAAAGTAAGAGATACAACCAAGTTTGCTTGTAGTAGTTTTTCATCCGTTCATTAATTAGTTAGAAGTTATAATGGCGAATATATGTTAAAAATCGTTAAAAGGTCATAAAAATTAAATCTAGCGGCTGTTTTTTTGAATTTAAGATAAAGAAGGGTTGAAAATTGTCATATTTATAATCATCATGCTATCACAATTCTTAATCTATTTTTTAAAGCCCTGAATATAGAGGGGACATGCCCTAAAGTTTAATTTAGACTTATGACATGCGACAAAAATTAAGGAAGGGGTAATTTCAACTGAAAATACTATAGAAGCAAAGTGCGGAAAGAAATTTTTGGGCGATAAAACCAATACCGATAAGATTCCCAAATGGCCAAAATCTTAATCAAAATTACCAGAAACAGATGATCAGAACTTAATCAAAAAAGCTATTTACGTAGTTTTCTCTCTTTTTTAGATTTGTCCAGGTTGGAGGGCATGATCCAGTCATTGTGCCAGAAATAATCCCATTTAGCAGCTGCCATATCCACGTTGGGATCTATAAGTGTCTCATAATCGTGGTTATTTACGCGTACCCTGCAGTTTACATAAATGGAAACATCCCGCCCTTCTTTAGCAAATTTTTGCTTCAGGTACTGGCAAAATTGCCAGATCATATCTGGTTTTGTCGCTACCGCGCGCTGCTGTTTTGACGACAGCATATCTTTTCGGTTTACTATAATGCGTTTCCCAGATTTTTTGTCGATCACCTTGAAGCTGATCCTGCCATGTTTTGCACGTAGCATCATGCGCCAGCTCAAGCGGTGGCCTTCTTCCGTCCAGAGCACATCATCTTTTATAAACCAGTGACGCAGTGGCAAACCTATTTGAAAGATAAAATAGACCAGAAAAATAAGTTCGAATCGTTTTCTGTTTTTAGGTAAAATCAGCTCGTTTGCAGTATAAAACGGCTTTTTTGGCAAAAAAATACGTTGAATTGTTTCCGCCGGAAAAAAGAACAGGGTAAACGCCAGCGACATATATGGAAAAATCCCGATATGAAACACAATGGAATTAAACAGGTGAAAAAATATAGAAAGTACAAAGGCAATTTTACGCGTAGGTTTCCATAGGAGCGCCGGGATGATCAACCCGTCAAATAAAATACCCATGTACGCGATCACATAATGTGCCCATTGTTGTTGTAATACATCACCGATGAGCCAATAATCGCTACGTGCCTTCATGAGCAGACCGGGCAGGGATGCATCGAGCCAGTCTGGGTATAGTTTTGCGATAGCGCCAAAGCTATAGACAATCCACAACTGGGCAATGATCACAATATATACCCAGCGCGGCATGGAGAGTTGCCGAAGTTCGGGATTGCGTTTTACATCTAATGATAGATAACGGTTTGCCGGCATGCAGGCCAAAAGACCCAGCAACAGCACAAGCAGGTAATAATGGTTATTGTAGGATGATTTTTGCATAAAATACACCCCCGCCCATAGGATTCCGTAGCCCAAAATACTAAGGCGGTAGCGGTAGCCCAGCATCACAAAAATGCCCAGCAGGCCCATGATTCCATAATAATAGTACATCCCATCACCAGGAAGCGGCTGGAGGAAATTAAAACCAATAAAATGAAAGTTGAAATCGCTATCTAAAAGCGTACGTTTTATCCATCCGGTCGCAATCGCTCCCCAGGCTTCTATGGCAATCAACAATCCAAAAATGACCCGGAAGAGCACCAGGGCTGAATTGTCAACGCGCGTATAGAGCCATTTATTCAGCATGCATTGTTGCAATATAATCCCTAGAGAACTGTTCGTCAAAGCCCATTGCTTCAATGAGTTCTTCTATATTATTGAAATTTTTCTCGTCCCTGATTCTTTTAAGCACTTGTATTTCAAGCTCCCTGTCATATAAGTCGCGATCCAAATCAAAAAAGAAAGTTTCTATGGTAAGATCGCTCCCGCCCACAGTAGGATTAGTCCCTATACTCATCATACCAAATTCTTTTTTACCGTCTATGGTAGATTGCACTACATACACGCCTTTATGCGGAATGATTTTATAGGATTCTGCGATTTGTAAATTTGCAGTGGGATAGTTCATTTTTCGGCCCAGGCCTTTTCCACGGGAAACGGTGCCGGTAAGCATAAACGGATGGCCCAGATAGGTATTGGCTTTTTCGAGATCACCTAAATTTAGTGCATTTCTTATTTTGGTAGAGCTTATGGAAACATCGTCTATATCCTGTTTTGAGATTTCTTCAACTTCAAAACCATATTCTTTCCCAAACCGTTTCAGGTCATCAATATCGGCATTGCGGTTACGGCCAAAGTGATGATCATAACCGATGATCACTTTTTTTGCATGCAGCTGATCTACCAGAATATCTTTCACGTAAGCTTCCGCCGAAAGTCGCGAAAAATCGAGCGTGAAAGGATGTATGATTAAATGGTCAAGACCGGTTTTTTCAAGCAGTTTTTTACGCTCTTTTATAGTATTTATGAGCTTAATATCTGCATTCTTTTGCACGACCATACGCGGATGCGGAAAAAAAGTAAGCACCACCGACTCAAAATCATTACTTTTTGCGCTGGCCAAAAGCCGTTGTATAATTTTGCGGTGTCCCACATGTACTCCGTCAAAGGTACCTATGGTGACGACCGTAGCCCGCTCGCCGTCGAATGCCTGTGCAGATGGATGGGTTTTCAAATTAATTGCCGTTATAAGTGTTCATCGTCGTGTTAATCCCTTCTGAAATAAAGCTGGAAATAGCCTTGCTCGAGGTGTCCAGTCGTTCGGGCAGATCTTTCTGCTCCCCTGCATCCCACTCGCCCAACACATAATCTATCTGTTTGCCTTTACTGAAGCGGTCGCCTATACCAAAACGGAATCGGTTATAATTGCTGGTCATGAGCTGGTTCTGTATATCTTTAAGGCCATTGTGGCCACCGTCGCTTCCTTTTGTCTTGATCCTAATGGTACCGAAATCAAGGTTTAAATCATCGGTAACAATCAATAGGTTTTCAAGGCTTATTTTTTCCTTTTGCATCCAGTAGCGCACCGCCTTACCACTCAGGTTCATATAGGTATTGGGCTTGAGTAAAATGACTGGGCGAGCCTTTATTTTAATCTGGGCGATATCACCCAGTTTATCTGTAGACCAAGTAGTTTCTTGAGCCTGCGCGAAAGTATCAAGGATTTTAAAACCTATATTATGACGGGTTTCCTCATATTTTGGCCCAATATTACCTAGACCTACGATCAAAAATTTTTTCATGGATGCTTCCGTTATGTCAACCTTTGCATCCTTCCCTTTAAAAAGCTTACTGAAAAAGGCCAACATATAATTATAATTATGCGGTTAAGCTGCAAATTTAAGGTTTTGGACTAGAAAACTACGGTAGCGCATTCATTTTTGACCATAAGGCATAAAAAAACACCCGCCCATATGATGGGCAGGTGTTTCTGCTACTTTGAGATAAACTTCAAAAAGTTTACTCTTTGCTTTCTTCTGCTTCTCCTTCAGCACCTTCGGCTCCTCCTTCTGTGCCTTCAGCTCCTTCTTCTCCCTCTTCACCTTCTTCCTCATCTTCAAGGTCTTCAATGATATTTCGAGAAGTACGTACTTGGCAAATTACGGTATTGTCTGGGTGTAGGTATTTCCATTCTCCCTCCTCAATATCGGTAATATAGAGTTTGTCTCCTATTTTAAGAGGCCCTATCTCTGCCACTACGTAGTCAGGAAGGTTTTTAGGCAATGCTTTTACGCGTAATGTACGGTAGGTTTTACGCAATACCCCACCATTACGAACACCTTTAGAGTTACCCTCGTAGTGTACGGGTATGGTCATGGTTACTTCTTTACCGTCAAAGATCTGGTAAAAGTCGACATGCAGAATACGATCTGTCACCGGGTGGAACTGGATATCCTGAAGGATGGCCATATAGGACTCTCCACCAAGTTCCAAAGTCGCGGTGTGCGCATCTGGGGTGTAAACCAAATTTTTAAACGCGATTTCGGGCGCGTTAAAATGCACTGGTTCATCCCCTCCGTAAAGTACGCAAGGAACCTCTCCAGCATTACGTAGGGCTTTCGTTGCCTTTTTGCCCACGCTTTCTCTTTTAGATCCTGTGATCGTGATTGACTTCATTGTTTATATATAAAAATTAATAAATTACTTTTTCTACCCTCCTTGATATAAGAGGGAAACGAACTTACATGATAAATTTTGATGCGATACTGGTATTGGTATGCACCCTGTGCATCACATCTGCAAAAAGTGGTGCACAGCTCACCACGCGTATCTTTTCACTTTTTTGCTTCAGCGGAATGCTATCTGTCACGATAAGTTCCTGCAATTTGCTTTTCTCTACACGCTCATAAGCCCCACCACTCAAAATAGCGTGGGTACAAATAGCACGTACGCTCAGCGCTCCCTTTTCGATCATGAGATCTGCTGCTCTTGTAAGCGTGCCT
>DRGP01000102.1 GCA_011050015.1 Leeuwenhoekiella sp.
GGTTTGAAAATGGTCATTTTGAGTGATTTTTGCAAAAAATCGTATCGAAAAAGGCCATTTTCAACCGAAAAATACTGATCTCGATACAAAATTCTTTCAGAATTTCACTCGATCTGACACATTTTTCTTAGGTCGAACTCAGGTTAAAATGAAAAACGGAAATATTTTAAATCTCAAAATAAGCGTCATCCCGATGTAGATCGGGATCAATTCAGCAGATCGAGTGTTGCAAGATCAAAAAAGATTGCTTTTTTCAGATATTTAGAAGAAGTTTGGAAGTATTCAATTCGAGTTACTTTTATATTTAAAGTATTTGATGCTTTAAATTCATCTATTTTTGAAACCCCCTTCATGTAAGAAATTTGAAATTAAAAAAACCCCTACTCTATTCCTTAATTTTTCTATTGCAACTCGTTGGTCTGCGTATTCTTCGGGGGAATCCTGAGTTTGTGGAACGCTATTATTCCACCGGCATCTATCCTTATATTGGCAAAGCATTGCGCTATCTGTTGGGGTGGATTTCTTTTTCTATGGGCGATCTGCTTTATGCGGTTTTGATTGTTTGGCTATTGTTTTCACTTTATAAACTGATCAAAAAACGCTTCGGTAATTGGTTGAAATTTATTACCGAAATGCTGCTGATATTGAATATCATCTACATCTGTTTTCACCTGCTCTGGGGCTTTAATTATTACCGCCTGCCCCTACACCAGGCCTTGCAGATAGGTAACGATTATGACACAGAAGAACTTGGTGATCTCACGCGACGGCTAATAGATCGTGCTAACCAGCTCCATACCCAACTACAGCCCGATGATTCGGCCGCAGTGGTATTTCCCTTTAAAATTCAAGAAGTATTTGATAAAACGCCGCAGGGCTATACTGAAATTGAAGAAAGCTTCCCCAAACTCGATTATCCTCCAAAAAGCATTAAAAATTCGCTTTTTCGGTATCCACTTTCGGTGATGGGTTTTGGCGGTTATCTAAATCCAATCACTAACGAAGCGCAGGTCAATGGACTTATACCAGGGCACCGCTGGCCACTGGTGAGTTGTCATGAGCAGGGGCATCAGCTGGGATTTGCTAAAGAAAACGAAGCCAATTTTATTGGTGTCCTGGCCAGTACCAATAATTCTGACCCCTATTTTAAATATTCGGGCTATATTTTCGCCCTGCGCTACTGCCTTAACGAATTCTACATACGCGATCCCGAGGCCGCGGAAAAACTAAAACCTATAATTAAATTTGGGATATTGGCCAATTACAAGGAATCGTATGATTTCTGGGCACGTTTTGAAAATCCGCTGGAACCTATAATCGAAGCCATTTACGGAAATTATCTAGTGGCAAATAATCAACCAGCGGGTATGCAAAGTTATAATTATGTAGTCGCACTACTGGTTAATTATTATAAAGACAAAAAATCGCTTCCTTAGTGTTAAAAATAGCATTTGAAGCTGTTAATTTTAATGCATCTTTTACCTTTAAAACGTTTAATTAATTCAACTTTTTATGTTAAAAAAACTATTCCTTTCGGGGAGTTTTCTTTTGTGCGGTTTTTTGCTCCAGGCACAGGATTACTTTCCTAAAAATGATGGTGTGATTACAGAAAACAACAATTACACTGTGTTTAAAAACGCCACCCTGCATCTCAATCCTTCAGAAACTGTAGAAAACGGTATGCTCGTTGTTCAGCAAGGTAAGATCACCGCAGTAGGAAAATCGGTCTCGATGCCTGATCACGCTGTGGTAATCGACTTGCAGGGAAAGCACATCTATCCTTCGTTTATTGAAACCTATTCAGATTTTGGTATTGAAAAGCCCAAAAGAAAAAGTAATGGTCGCAGCCCTCAATACCAACCCACACGCGAAGGCTATTACTGGAACGATCACATTAGGCCAGAAACCAATGCCTTAGATGACTTTAAGTATGATAACAAAACAGCTGAAGCGATGCTAAAAGCCGGTTTTGGTACTGTACAGACGCATAAAGCAGACGGTATCGCCCGGGGCACCGGTATGATAATCGCGCTCAACGAACAAGGCACTGCCGCAGACCGTTTGCTCAATGTAAAATCCGCTCAGTTTTTCTCTTTTGAAAAAAGCAACCTTTCAGACCAGTCTTATCCTACTTCCATTATGGGTGCCACGGCACTTATCAGACAAGTATTTGTAGATGCAAACTGGTACAAAGAAGGTAATGAACCCACACGTGACCTTTCGCTGGAAGCCTTGAATAACAATATGAATATGCCTCAGATCTTTAAAGGAGATGGCGTTTATGACGATTTACGTATCGCAAGCTTATCTAAAGAAACCGATGTGCCTTTTATCATTGTGGGCGGTGGTGATGAGTATCTGCGGATGAACGAGGTTAAAGAAACAGGAGCATCATATATTTTGCCCCTTAATTTTCCCGATGCCTATGATGTAGAAGACCCTTTCCAAGCCAGTTATGTCTCGCTAAGCCAAATGCTGGAGTGGAACCAATCTCCTGCCAATCCCGCAAAATTGCAGGAAGCCGGTCTTACATTTGCCCTCACTGCAAATGGACTCAAATCTCCCGATAAATTTATGGAAATGCTTCAAAAGGCCATGAAATATGGTCTTACGGAAGAGCAAGCCTTAGCCTCCTTAACCACCATTCCAGCGCAACTACTGAGACAGGAAGGTAAAATAGGGAGTCTCAAAAATGGCGCTTGGGCCAATTTTTTGGTCACTTCAGGGCCTATTTTTGATAAGGAAACCGTACTCTACGAAAACTGGGTGCAGGGCAATAAAAATATTATTAAGGATGCTGATGTAAAAGATATTGACGGGATGTACACGCTCAATATTTCTGGCACATCATACTCCATGGAAATCTCAAAATCTACCGAAAAACCCAGTGTAACCATAAAACAGGGCGATACCAAACTGGGCTCTAAAATCACTTATGACGATGGCTGGCTCAATGTCACGTTTAATACATCCAAAACCAAAGAAAAACAATATATAAGGATCATTGCACAAACTGATAAGAAGCCTTTAATAGGAAAAGCAATTCTGGAAGATGGGACAGAAAGCCAGTTTACCGCTACCCGTACCTCTTCTACTACAGAAAACAAGAATGACGAGAACGATGATGAGGATGAGGATGAAGATGATAAAGACACCGAAATACCAACGGTCATGCCACTCACATATCCTGATGTAGCCTACGGTTTTGATAGCCAACCAAAAGCAGAAACCATTCTTTTTCAAAATGCCACCGTATGGACGGGCGAAGATGACGAAGCTCTTGAGGATACTGATGTACTCATCAAAAACGGAAAAATAAGTGCCATTGGCCAAAATTTATCAGCTAGTGGAGCACGCGTAATTGATGCAACAGACAAATACCTTACAGCCGGAATTATAGATGAACACTCACACATCGCTGCTTTTGATATTAATGAATCTGGTCAGAATTCTTCCGCAGAAGTACGTATGAAAGATGCGGTAGATCCAGATGATATTGATATTTATCGCGACCTTGCTGGTGGGGTAACCACGATTCAGTTATTGCACGGTTCGGCCAATCCCATTGGTGGTCAATCTGCTGTAATGAAGCTTAAATGGGGATCGTCTATTGACGATATGGTCATGGATGACGTGAAATTTATCAAATTTGCCCTCGGTGAAAATGTGAAGCAATCCAACTGGGGCAGTTTCAACCGTTTTCCGCAGACGCGTATGGGCGTACAGCAAATGTATACTGATTATTTTCAGCGCGCCAAAGAATATGAGGCACGGAAAAAAAGTGGAAAACCCTACCGCAAGGATTATGAGATGGAAACTTTAGTAGACATACTCAATGGAGAGCGTTTTGTTACTTCCCACAGTTATGTACAGAGCGAGATCAATATGCTTATGAAAGTGGCCGAAGATTTCGGTTTCCGCATCAATACCTTTACCCACATTCTAGAAGGCTATAAAGTAGCCGATAAAATGAAAGAGCATGGTGTGGCCGGATCGACTTTTAGTGACTGGTGGGCGTACAAATATGAAGTTAACGACGCGATTCCTTATAATGCCGCCATTATGTGGAGCGAGGGCGTACTTACCGGCATAAACAGTGATGATGCAGAGATGTCTCGAAGGTTGAACCAGGAAGCCGCAAAAACCATGAAATATGGAGGCGTTCCAGAAATGGAAGCCTGGAAATTTGTCACTCTCAACCCTGCTAAAATGCTACATATAGACGATCGCGTAGGCAGTATCAAAAAAGGAAAAGATGCCGATGTTGTGCTGTGGTCTACAAACCCTATGTCTGTAAGTGCGGTAGCCGAAAAAACACTTATAGAAGGTGTGGTTTATTTTGATATAGAACGGGACAGGCAACTTCAAAAAGAAGTTAAGCAGAAAAAGAACGAATTAATTACCATGATGCTCGCAGCGAAGAACAAAGGCCTCAAGACGCAACCGGCCAAAAAAGAAGAAAAGCAGCGCATGCAATGCGAAACCCTAGAAACCATTAAGTAATATGAAAAAATTTAAAATACTAGTATTTGCTTTCCTAATCACTCTAACTGCTGTGGCGCAGCAAACCCCAGCACCTAAGCAAAGTGGGGAAATCACCCTAAAAGGTGGAACTGCCCATATAGGAAATGGAAAAGTGATTGAGAATAGTATCATTTTTATAAAGGATGGAAAAATTACCGGCGTTTATGATGCACAGAACAATACCATAGAACCTAAAGGAGAGGTCATTGATGTAACTAGCAAGCATATTTACCCTGGTTTCATAGCCCCGGACACCACTCTGGGACTCGTTGAGATCAGTGCCGTTCGCGCTACCGAAGATCAGGATGAAATAGGTGAATTCAACCCACATATTGAAGCCATTGTAGCTTACAATGCCGAGTCAAAAGTAGTTGAAAGTATGCGGCCCAATGGGGTACTTCTCGCACAGACGGTTCCGCAGGGCGGGACCATAAGTGGCACTTCTTCTGTCGTGCAACTTGATGCATGGAACTGGGAAGACGCTGTAGTAAAGCGCGGTGATGGCGTACACCTCAACTGGCCCAATAGTTTTCGCCGTGGGCGCTGGTGGCTGGGCGAAGAACCCGGTTACAGTCCCAATAAAAGTTATGCTGAAGATGTGACTAAGATAAAGGATTTCATAAACCAATCCAGCGCTTATACCGGAGGGGACAATGCTATTAAAAACCTGCCCTACGCTTCTATGAAATCCATTTTAGACGGTGATAGTAATCTTTATATTCACGTGGATGGAGAAAAGGAAATTCTGGACGTATTGCGATTTAAAACAGCAATGAACCTTGATCATGTAGTGCTTGTGGGCGCTTACCGTGCCTATACCATTGCCGATCAGGTAGCTAAGGCCAATGTTCCTGTCATTCTTGCACGGGTACACAGTTTACCTGAAACTGAAGATGATGATTATGATATTTCTTATAAAATGGCCAAAATTCTGGATGATGCTGGTGTACTCGTCGCGCTAGGCAATAGCGGCGAATACTGGCAAGCCCGGAATATTCCATTTTATGCAGGTCAGGTAACCGCCCACGGAATGTCTTTTGAAGATGCGTTAAGCCTAATCACACTCAATACTGCAAAAATATTAGGTATTGACTCCGAAATGGGTTCCCTTGAAGAAGGAAAAGATGCCACTTTGTTTGTGAGCACAGGAAACGCTTTGGAAATGAAAGGTAATAATGTAGAAAAAGCCATGATTAAAGGCCGAGACATCAGTCTGGAAACCCACCAGACCGAACTTTGGAAACGCTATATGGAAAAATATAGCCGGTAAATTTTAAAAAATCACTTTAAAAAAGTCGGTATAAAGTCTGTATTTTCAGGTTTTATACCGATTTTTTATTGGTCATTATCCACTCTTCTATTTTTGAAAAATTATTACAGATTTTGAATTGAAAAAAGCAATTTTAACCAAAAAACAACCATTTTTAAGTGAAAAATATGAGATTCGAGTGTTCCCTTTGGGGGCTAGGGGGATGAGATAAATTCGTAATTTTACGTCCATGCAAATTCAAGATACCATTACAGCACTGGCCACCGCATCTGGTGCGGGGGCAATTGCCATTATTCGCGTTTCCGGAGAAAATTCCATTGCGATCGTCAATTCCATTTTTAAAGCCAAAAGTGGGAAGCGATTGATTGATCAGGATTCCCACACATTACATCTGGGAAACATCTACGACAACCAGCGCATTATTGACGAGGTATTAGTTTCTCTTTTTAAAGGTACCCGTTCCTACACCGGTGAACCCACGGTAGAAATATCCTGTCATGGCAGTCCGTACATTCAACAGGAAATCCTGCAATTATTACTTCGGAAAGGATGTCGAGCCGCAAAAGCAGGCGAATTTACCTTACGCGCATTCATTAATGGAAAAATGGATCTCAGCCAAGCGGAAGCGGTTGCAGACCTCATTGCCAGTGACAATGCCGGCGCCCACCAGATCGCCATGCAGCAAATGCGGGGTGGTTTTAGTGCCGAAATTGCCGGTTTACGGCAAGAATTGCTCGATTTTGCCTCACTTATTGAACTCGAACTCGATTTTTCAGAAGAAGACGTGGAATTTGCCAACCGGGAGCATTTTCAACAATTGATCACAAAAATCACCCGTGTACTCAAACGCCTCATAGATTCCTTTGCCACGGGCAATGTGATCAAAAATGGCATTCCGGTCGCCATTGTGGGCGAACCCAACGTGGGCAAATCAACACTGCTCAACGTCCTTCTTAATGAAGAGCGTGCCATTGTAAGCGAAATCGCGGGCACAACCCGTGATACTATTGAGGACGAACTTTCCATTGGTGGAATTGGATTTCGTTTCATCGACACCGCGGGAATACGGGAGACCGTTGATGTGATTGAAGGTCTGGGCATCAAAAAGACCTTTGAAAAAATAGGTCAGGCGCAGGTGGTTTTATACCTCATTAATGCGGAAAAATTCAAAAAACAAGCGGAGCCTTTTAAGGTTGAAATAGAGAAAATAAAAAATCAATTTCCAGGAAAATCTCTCGTTATTGTTGCTAATAAAATTGATTTTTTAAGTAAAAAAGAGCAGGAAAAGATCAAAAATGAATTGGGAATTCTTGTGAAAAACAATGAGAAATCAGCAGCCCTTTTGATATCAGCAAAGACTGGCGCTGGGGTTGATGGCCTTAAAGAACAGCTTCTTCAATTTATCAACACCGGTGCCCTTCGCAATAATGAAACACTGGTTACTAATTCCCGTCATTATGATGCCCTCCTAAAAGCTTTGGAAGAAATTGAAAAAATACAAGAAGGAATAAATGCTGGTCTCACCGGCGACCTTCTCGCTATAGATATTCGGGAGGCACTGTATCACTTTGGGGAGATTACTGGTCAAGTTACGAATGATGAGCTTTTGGGGAATATATTTGCTAATTTTTGTATTGGGAAATAGGCCTGTAAATACGAAGGATGATAGATAATCTTTGAATGTACCGCCTTCAGACATGAGAACCCGTTATCGGACAACGTAATGAGCCTGGTTTTCATTTCTATTTAAACATTTCATCTACAACTGTTTCAACGACCTTAATAATCTCACCTTTAATAGCTAAATCTTTAGCAGCAAATTCTAAAACTTAGACATTCATAAAAATAGATATGCACCTTATTTTTGAAAACTGTGTAATCTTAACATTTTTTCGGCTTAAATATTCCATTTTTATTGCTTCGCTCCATAGGTTTGTGTAATTTTCATCATCCTTAATTATGATGAATTAAAAATATGCATAGAAGAGAAGCAGTAAAGCGCATCGCATTGGCATCAATAGCCGCTATGGTGATGACCCGATGCGATTTTGGTGAGGAAGAAGTAACCGAGTTTTTATCAGAAGGCAAACTTCAGTTAAACCAAAAGCACAAAAAATATCTTGCTCAGATAAGTGAGACCTTTCTTCCTATCAAAGGAAAATCTGATAGAATAGACCCTGCGGCAGATTTTATAATGACCATGGTGAATGACTGCAAAAGTCCTGCAGATATTCAAAAATTTGCCGTTGGCTTCAACGATTATAAAAATTTAATGAACCAAAGCAGTCTTGAAATCGATACAGATGAACCTGAAGAAGTTCTTACTGTGGTTGAAGGAGTGCTGGATAAAAAGGAATCAAAAGAGGAATTGACTTACTTTATTTTAACCGTACGAGAACTTTCTCTTAAAAATCTAACATCTTCAGCTTTTTTCATGGAGGATTACCTGGATTACCAATTAATCCCTTCTGAATATATAGCCTGTTACGATATTACAAAAAGCCAGAATGAACGAATCTAATTATGATGCTATCATTATAGGCGCCGGCATGAGCGGCGGTTGGGTAGCGAAAGAACTTTGTGAACAGGGATTAAAAACACTATTACTAGAGCGCGGGCCCGATGTAAAACACATACAGGATTACCCCACCACAAATATGCAGCCCTGGGAATTTAAACACCGGGGTGAAATGCCATACGATGTTCAAAAAGAAAACCCTATTGTCTCCCGCTGTTATGCTTTTAAGGAAGACAATGCCCACTTTATGGTCAAGGATAAGGAACACCCATATAAACAGGACAAGCCTTTCGACTGGATCAGAGGATATCAGGTAGGTGGCAAATCGCTGCTCTGGGCAAGACAGACGCAACGATGGAGTGATTTTGATTTTGAAGGACCTGCAAGGGACGGCTTTTCTGTAGATTGGCCCATACGGTATAAGGATCTTGCCCCCTGGTATAGCAAAGTTGAAAAATTTGCGGGTATTACCGGAAATAAAGATGGCCTGGAAACACTTCCCGATGGGGAATTTTTGCCTGCCTGGCAACTCAATTGCGTACAGGACTATTTTACAGATGTTATAGCAAAGAATTATAAAGACCGGCATGTTATTTTTGGCAGATGTGCACATTTAGCCGAAGCCAAAGACATTCACCGAGAACAGGGAAGGACGCAGTGTATGAAAAGAACCGAATGTGAACGAGGTTGCCCTTTTGGTGGGTATTTCAGTTCCGTTTCTTCTACCATTCCCTGGGCGTTAAAATCAGGAAATCTAACACTAAAACCTTATTCTGTTGTAGAATCTGTAATGTATGATGAAGAAAGTGGTAAAGCCTCTGGTGTGCGGGTCATCGATTCCAATACGAAAGAAGTCACTGAGTATACGTCTAAAATAGTATTCCTAAATGCCGGATCTATAAATACAGTAAGTATCCTATTAAATTCTAAATCTGATAGATTTCCGAATGGCCTGGGAAATGATACTGGACTCCTAGGTAAATATGTAGGATTTCATAATTACCGCGGAAAAGTAAATGCGATTCACGATGGGCATATAAATACTGCAGTTAAAGGTAGGATCCCTACTGGTGCATACATCCCCCGTTTTCAAAACATACATCGTCAGGAAACGGATTTCCTAAGAGGTTATGCGGCTACATTTTTTGCAGGAAGGTCTAAGCAGGTGGAGATGGGCGAAGGTTTTGGTCATGCACTGAGTAGCCAGATTCTGGATAATCAACCTGAATATGGCCCTTGGCATGTAGGCTCTGGAATTATGGGGGCGACCATACCAAAAGAAACTAATTATATTAAGCTGGACGAAACCGAAACGGATGAATGGGGAAATCCCCTTATTCGCATTTCTATGGAGTATGATGACAACGACGAGAAAATGCTTAAACATTTCTTTGGGCAGTTTACCGAAATGTTTGAAAAAGCAGGCTTTGAAAACATCACACAGGCAGACAGTAAGCAAGCACCCGGTCTTGACATACATGAAATGGGTGGTGCCCGTATGGGTAAAGATGCAAAAACTTCGGTTTTAAATAAATGGAATCAATTGCATAATTGTAAGAATGTCTTTGTGACAGATGGAGCTTGCATGACATCCACCTCTACACAAAACCCTTCACTCACTTATATGGCTATATCAGCGCGCGCTGCTAATTATGCTGTTGAAGCTTTAAAAAAGGGCGAAATTTAGAATAATCAACTCTTATACATAAAATCCGCTTTTTTAGGCGGATTTTTTTTTAATCCAGTCCTCACTTTGGAAGGTATTTTGCTTTGCTCTATTTGATCTTCGCCAAATAAAAAAAATGTAAAATTAGATGATAAATATTACCTTCAATCTTATGTACAATGGCTTTCGAGTATCAAACAAGCAGTATTGATCGGTAGGGCGCTGTGTACTAAATGCCTACCATTCGATTTCTAGAAATGTCCACTTGTGCAAAGTAATTGGGTAAGAAAGCATTCCTAATTATAATAAACCGGCGTTCCTTGATACCGATCAGATGAATCAATTGACCTGCTCGTAGGAGTAATAAAAATATTTCATAAATTAAATGAGAGTATATTCATAGGATTTCATGCGACTTGATTTATTCTGTTGTGAATGGAAGTAAGCAAAAAAAATTATAGATTAGCGCATCTTGGACTAATTTCAGACTTATGTTATAATACCTCGATTCCCCCTGAGGCAAATCAGGATTTATAGTCAAAAATCGAATCTACCAAAGAGAGACTATCAATAAGACGCTCCCTCAACCCCAAACTTACGAAAAAGGCTACAAAAAGAGTAATACCACGCTCTGAACAATCTGTAAAACAAATACTTATAGATAATTTTCTTAACTTCCATGATATTTAAAGCATAGGTCATGGCAAACTCAAAAGATTCTACCGGCAGTTCGTTTCTAGGTTCTGGCGATAGAACCTTAGTTTCCAAACTATGTGAACATATTCAAACCAACCTGAATAACGACCAATTCGGGGTCGATAGTCTTGCTCAAATGGCCGGTATGAGCAGATCCAGTCTACACCGAAAGTTAAATAAAGCCTTGGGCATATCAACAAGCCGATTTATTAGAGAATATCGATTAAAAAGGGCTTTGGAAATGTTGAGGGCGGAGGACATTACGGCTTCGGAAGTTGCTTATCGGGTAGGCTTCAGCAGCGCCACCTATTTTAGTACCTCTTTCCATAAATTTTATGGGATTACCCCAGGGGAAGTTAAATCTAAAATGAGTAATGAAGTCGAGAAAGATGATGAACTGCCCATACCAAGAACGACAAGCAAGTTCTCAACCGATTCGGGAAATTCAATAGAAAAAAAAAACAGGGTTAAAAAAAACCTGCTCCTTACCGCTTTATTTATAACAGTAGTATTAATGGCTTTATTTTTTCAAAATACTTCTTCGAAAGAAAGCAGTGAAAACAAAGTAATCGAGAACCCAATTACTGAAAAATCAATTGCGGTACTGCCTTTTAAAAATTGGACAGGAAACCCCGATCTGGAGTATGTTAGTGATGGTATGACCGATGCCGTAATCTCAAGACTCACAAAAATTGGTGCTATTCCAAAAGTAATTCCATTTACATCGACATTACAGTATAAAGAAACCAAAAAGAGTATCAAAGAAATTGCGGCCGAACTGGGTGTTGAGAATTTACTACAGGGTAATCTTCAGATTTCGGGGAAAAAGATCAAAATCAACCTGCAATTGATTAATGGTAAAACAAATAACCATTTATGGTCTGAAGAATATAAGAGAGATTGGAAAAGTGACGAAATTTTTGAAATACAGACAGAGGTGGTGCAAACTATTGCCAAGAATATGAAAGTTGCCATCGCCGAAAACGAATTAGCAGATATTCAAAAAGCACCTACTAAAAGTAAACAAGCCTATTCCTACTTTCTTCAAGCAGAATTTCAGAAGCATAAATCAAATAAATTGACATATGCCAATGCCATTCCCTTATACGAAAAAGCCATTGCAATTGATTCGAATTTTGTGAAGGCATACGTAGGACTAGCCAATATTTGGAGTTTTGGAGGATTGGTCTGGGGTATTTATAATCAACGATTAGCCTGGAAAAATGCTAAAGGTTTATTGCAAAAAGCATTAGAAATCGATCCTAACAATGAAGCGGTGGAGGAAGAATTATATTCCGGTTATTTTTATTATGACTGGAATTTTACCGCGGTAGAAAAATACTATCAAAGCAAGCTAGATCAATTTTTTATTGACAAAACCCCTGCAATTATGGCGGACTATCCTATAAAAACCGGAAGGTACAAAGAAGCCATCTTGAAGTTGGATCAGCTTATTTTAAACGATCCCACTGTCGGAATCTATTTTCTTTTTAAGGCAGAAGCACTAATGTTCCTTAATAAGACCGATGAGGCGAAAGATTTGGCGACAAATGTCGATTCCCTGTATAGTGATAACTGGTTCTATTTGAGGGAATCCACAAAACTGTATTATTATCTTGCAGAATATGGAAAATCAAAGAGACAATTGCATAAATTGTTAACTAATTTTCAAGATTACCCTCCACTTTTGATGTGGCTAAATGCCGTATATGCACAAATGGATGGTAATTCTACGGATGCGGCCAAATATTTGGCGGAACTGCAAATTGAGTATAGCAACGGCTCATCTGGCAGCCCCGCATGGTTTATTGCATTGTATAACTGCAGATTAAAAGATTATGAACAGACTTTTGAATGGCTACAAAAGTCGTATGAAAACCATGAAGTAGAAATGACCTGGCTACGGGAAGAACCCTTATTGGCTCCAATAAGAACCGATCCGCGCTACAAAAATCTTTATGAAAAAGTGGGGTTTTCAAGTATTGGATTACCGATTAAAAGATCTTCAGAAAATCAATCAATTAAGTAATCATTTCAACATCATTTAAAGGTTCTGCATCATAAGTTGAAAGCCTTTCCAAAAACTTAATGATATTGAGACATATCTGTTATTCAGTTATTTAGGTTTCTTTTATCTTTGATACTATCAATTTTAAGTATGAGTCAAATAAGTCCGTTGAACTGAAATATTGAAAATTCTTTCCATACAATCACCATAATCTTACAATAAAATTCAGTTCCCCTTTTATAAGAATATTAATTATTCACTTAAATATAGAACCATGGAATTAAATGAAGAAAAATTAAATGAACTGTTGGGCAAAGTAGTCACGGAAATGGGTGCCGCCGCTAATGGGCCATTAGTAGTTTTAGGGGACAAACTGGGCCTTTACAAATGCCTAGCGCAATCGGGCCCAATAAATTCTACAGAACTGGCCGATGAAACAAATACTGCTGAAAGATACGTACGCGAATGGTTGTCTGCTCAAGCCGCGTCTGGGTATATCTCGTATGAAGGCGAGACCAAAAGATTTTCAATGACCCCGGAACAGGCTGCTGTTTTTGGCGATGAAGAAAGTCCGGTGTTTATGAACGGGGCATTCTACGCCATTTCCTCGGTCTATAACGATGCGCCCAAAATGGAAAAAGCCTTTACTTCTGGAGAAGGTGTCGCTTGGGGCGATCACAGCACCTGTTTGTTCTGTGGAACGGAAAAATTTTTTAGCCCTTCCTATGAAAGTAACCTTGTAAACAATTGGATTCCATCCTTGGATGGGGTCGAGGCCAAGTTAAAGCAGGGAGCAAAAGTAGCGGATATCGGCTGTGGTCATGCAGCCTCTACCATCATTATGGCAAAGGCATATCCGAATTCTACGTTTATGGGCTATGACTACCATGATAAATCCATAACGCAGGCTCGGGAAAGGGCTAAAAATGCTAATGTCAACAACGTTTCCTTTGATGTTGCTACGGCCAAGGATTTTCCCGGGAACGACTACGATTTTATTGCCTTCTTTGACTGTTTGCACGATATGGGCGATCCTGTTGGGGCCTGTGCACATGTGAAAAAAGCATTGAAGCCAGATGGTACCTGTATGATTGTGGAACCTTTTGCGCATGATACTTTGGAGGAAAACTTAAATCCGGTCGGAAGGGCATTTTATGCTCTTTCTACAACACTCTGCACACCATGTTCGCTTAACCAAGAAGTAGGTCTTGCCCTTGGAGCACAGGCCGGCGAAAAGCGTTTGAGGGATGTAGTGAACTCCGGTGGTTTTACACGTTTTAGAAGGGCTACAGAAACTCCTTTTAATTTGATATTAGAGGCGCGGGCATAGATTTTAAGCGTCCCCTTCAAAATTCGATATGAAATTCCCTGGTGCGTGTAACAAAGCCAAGAGCATATTTTTGCCTTGCAACAATTATACTGTAAGCACTATGGGAATTTCTAACATTATACTATGATACCCATATTGAATTATTTTGGTCTATTAACCTGAGTTCGATGTGCAATTTTAGAGTTTTGAAAATTGTCATTTCGAGTGATTTTTGCAAAAAATCGTATCGAGAAAGGCTATTTTCGTTCGAAAAATGCTGATCTCGATACAAAATTCTTTCAGAATTTCACTCGATCTGACACATTTTTCTTACATCGAACTCAGGTTATTGATATCCCTCTTACTTTCGCCTGCCCTATTCTTTGGGTTTTTAATTTAAAAAATACCAAAATTTTAGCGCTGACTTCGGCAGGACCCATAATTTTTAACAACAAGTGGAAAATGTGGAACATCGATGGCTTATCTGAGTTATAATAAATATCTCTAATAATATCATTTCGTGTCTATTAGAGTTGATTCTCAATAAAAACAATATCTATTATTTGCCTTTTTATGAAAATGGATTTTATAGTTCAAAATTGAATTAAACTCAGCATAAATTAGATTTTTCAAAATAATCTTTATTATTTTTAGCTACTCTATATTCTATTCGGATATAACTCATCACACAAACGCTCAACAAAAAAACTTAGCCATGCGAATCTATTTGAGTAAATTTCCTTTTGAAATGCACTGCGGAAGTTCCAAAATGATAAGCAATGATTGAAAAGCTCAAACAAGCATATGGTTCACAGTTTGAACCATCACTTATAGAAGAAATAGACCACGTGGGTACCTTTTTGGAAGTTCCGGAAGGTGAAGATTTGATTCGGCCGGGACAATATATCAAAGCGATGCCCCTCCTACTTTCCGGAAGTATAAAAATAATGCGCCCCGATACCGAAGGAGACGAGCTCCTCCTCTACCATCTTGAGAAGGGTGACACCTGTGCGATGACAATGAGCTGTTGCCTGGGAAATACAAAAAGTGAAATTCACGCAGTAACCGAAACCCCCGTAGAGTTGTTGATGATACCCATAGGTAAAATGGAAGAATGGTCAGGGCAATATAAGACCTGGCGAAATTTTGTGTTTAATAGCTATCATACCCGTATGATGGAAATGCTGGAGAGTATAGACAATATTGCTTTCAATAAAATGGATGAGCGACTGGAAAACCATTTACAGAATAAGATTAAAATCTTCAATAGCAAACATATTTATACGACCCACAAAGAGATAGCGAGCGATCTACACACAAGTCGTGTTGTAATCTCAAGATTGCTCAAAAAAATGGAAAATGATGATAAAATAAAATTACACCGCAGTTTTATTGAAGTCCTGTAACAAAGGTTACCAAAAGTATTCGTCAATCCAAATACTTTTACTTTGTAAATTATCAAGGTAATGGAAGTTATGGAAATCCTGGGTTATACAGGAGCACTGTTTATAGGACTTGTACTAGGGCTAATAGGGGGCGGCGGATCTATCCTTACCGTTCCTATTTTAGTATATGTACTTGCATTCAATCCAGTGATTGCTACCGCTTATTCTTTATTTGTGGTCGGAACCACAGCGCTCGTAGGAGCAGTCAAAAACACAATAAAGGGAAAAGTTGAATTTAAAACCGCTATTATTTTTGCGGTCCCCGCCTTTATAACGGTTTATCTTACCCGGGCTTTGCTTATCCCTGCTATACCTCATGAAATTTTTAAGCTGGATGGTTTTATAGTCACTAAGAATTTGGTGATAATGCTCTTTTTTGCCAGCATCATGCTACTGGCTTCCATACGCATGATTCGTGACCAAAAAATTAAAGCTAAAACCACAGCTTATAGTCAGCCCACTACATTGTACCTGGTTCTTTATGCAATAATTATAGGTATGGTAACGGGTATAGTAGGAGCCGGAGGTGGGTTTCTAATCGTGCCTGCATTAGTTATTTTCGCCAAAATTTCTATGAAAAAAGCCGTCGCAACATCCCTGTTCATCATTGCGGTAAATTCATTAATAGGATTTATGGGAGACTTGCAGCATACCGATATCAATTGGGTCTTTCTGTTACCATTCACAGCAATTTCGGTGTCAGGGATTTTTATCGGGATTTGGCTCAATACATTTATCAATGAAAAGAAACTAAAGAAAGCTTTTGGATGGTTTGTACTCGTAATGGGGATTTTTATCATTTTAAAAGAACTCTTTACATAGGGCAACAAAATAACAGAACAATACATTTTAAATTACTGCCAATTTCGATTTTAGAAAGTAAATGGCGTTACTAAAGCATAACATGATGAACATAGAACAGATTTATACTGGTTGTTTGGCACAAGGAGCCTATTATATTGAAAGCAAGGGTGAAGTAGCCATAATAGACCCACTGCGAGAGGTGCAGTCTTATATTGACAAGGCAGATTCGGTAGGTGCAACAATTAAATACATTTTTGAAACCCACTTTCACGCAGACTTTGTTTCGGGACATGTGACACTTTCAAAAAAAACGGGGGCACCCATCATTTATGGTCCAAATGCAAATCCAGATTTTGAGGCGATCATCGCTAAAGATGGGCAGCAATTTCAACTGGGCGAATTAACCTTTATAGTGCTTCACACCCCAGGACATACGATGGAAAGCAGCACCTATCTTTTACGTGATAAAAATGGTAAAGATCACGCATTGTTTACAGGGGACACCTTGTTTTTAGGAGATGTAGGCCGTCCAGACCTTGCGCAGAAAGCAGCACATATTACCCAAGAAGAGCTTGCCGGAAAATTGTATGACAGTTTGCGAAACAAGATCATTCCCCTTGCTGATGAAATCATGGTCTATCCGGCGCACGGTGCAGGTTCGGCATGTGGTAAAAATATGATGAAGGAAACCATGGACCCATTAGGTCACCAAAAAGAAATAAATTATGCCTTACGCGCCGATATGACCAAGGAGGAATTTATAAACGAAGTGACTGATGGTCTTTTACCACCACCCGCGTATTTCCCTATGAACGTAAAAATGAACAAAGAGGGTTACAAAGATATTGAAATAGTGATTACGCAAGGCTCCAATCCGCTTTCCCCGGATGCTTTTGAAACCGCAGCAAACGAAACTGGTGCTGTAATGCTTGATGTGAGACATCAAAACGATTTTGGCAAAGGGCATATTCCTGGATCTATCTTTATCGGTATCGATGGAAGTTTTGCGCCTTGGGTAGGTGCCTTGATCAAAGATATACAACAGCCTATCCTCTTAATAGCCGATAAGGATCGCATTAAAGAAGCCATCACCCGACTTTCCCGCGTAGGATTTGATAATACTATTGGATATCTTGAGGGTGGGTTTTCGGCTTGGAAAAAAGTATCAAAAGCCTATGATACGGTAACCTCCATTACCGCAGAAGAATTCAAGGTAGCTTTAAAAAACAGCAAGAAAAAAGCTCAGGTATTTGATGTACGGAAGCCAAGTGAATTTCAATCAGAACACGTGGTCAACGCATATCATACCCCACTTACGACATTGAACGATCATTTATCCGAATTTCCAGAGAAAGAAACCTTCTTTGTACATTGTGCCAGTGGTTATCGTAGCATGATAGCTTCCTCGATATTAAAGAGCCGTGGGATTCATAATTTGATTGATATTCAGGGTGGATATACAGCCCTTAAGAGAGCTGGGATTAAAACCACAAATTATGTGTGCCCTTCGACGTTAAAATAATATGAAGAAAGGTCTACGTTATAAGGCAATGTAACTTTTGTTACCGTTTCAGTTTTGCGAAAGCGTTATTTTTACATTAAAATAAAAACCATGAACTCCATTTACGAACCTTGGCCCTGGTATGTTTCGGGACCGCTTATTGCCTTTGTGATGTTTCTTTTACTCTTTGTGGGTAAGCAATTTGGAATGTCGTCTAACCTACGTACCGCTTGTGCAGCGATGGGCGCAGGAAAAGCAGCAGACTTCTTCAAATTTGACTGGAAGGCTGAACGATGGAACTTAATGGTCGTTTTGGGAGCGGTTATCGGTGGCTTTATTGCGTCAAATTATATGTCTGATAATACGGTAGAAATCAATCCCGAAATCTCCCAACAACTCGCCCAGGATTATCACATTGAAAGCGCCGGAAAAGCATATTTGCCCTCGGAAATTTTTGCAACCGAAAATCTTAACCAACCCTCTAACATTCTCATATTATTGATTGGCGGTTTATTGGTCGGTTTTGGGGCTCGCTATGCGGGAGGTTGTACATCGGGCCACGCCATCTCTGGCTTGAGTAATTTACAACTACCATCACTTATTGCCGTTATAGGCTTTTTCATAGGTGGTCTGGTGATGGTTCATTTTATATACCCTTTAATTTTTTAAGTGATGAGATACATAACCTATTTGGCAATCGGTATTTTCTTTGGAATTGTTATGTTTAAATCTGAAGCTGCTTCCTGGTTTCGTATTTATGAAATGTTCCACTTTGGGAGCTTTCATATGTACGGCATCATGGGTTCTGCATTGGTATTAGGCATTTTAGGGATTCAGATAATTAAAAGAAAAAAAATCAAACCCTTCCCTGGCGGTGAAATGAGTCTTCAGCCTAAAGAAAATGGTGTAGCGCGCTATCTGTTAGGTGGAATTATTTTTGGTTTGGGATGGGCTTTGGCGGGTGCATGCCCCGGTCCCATGTATGTTTTGGTGGGAGCAGGTTATCCTTCGATTTTGATCGTGATTTTTGGAGCTTTGACAGGAACTTTTCTGTATGGTTTGGTTAAAAAGTTTTTACCGCATTAGCATCTCAAATAAAAAACTGCCTCGGCATGTCTTAAAATCAATTTATAATGTGCCGGGTTCATTATAACCGGAGTTCGATATGAAATTTCTATTATTTGAAAATTGTCAATTTGAGTTATTTTTGTGTAAAATTGTATCGAAAATGACCATTTTCAATCGAAAAAAGCTGTTTTCTATAAAAAATCGTTTCAAAATTTTACTCAAACTGACGCATTTTTCTTAGGTCGAACTCAGATTTATACTATTTTTATTGCTTTCAGCTTTTACAATCGTCCTCGTTCTTAAAACCTTAAATCCCTACACGGTGGCCTGTAATATAATCTTGAAATTTCCATTGGTCGACACTTCTCTGCCATCCACCGACGGTAAATACAGACTTAACGATTAAATATGTCCTCGCTATTTATTAGTGTACTTTTGAAAACCCACTAACAATTTACAGGAGTACATATTATGACGAATAGTTTATCAATTCTTCTCATAGACGATGATATGATCGAAATTATGAAGGTAAACCGAACGATTAAAAGTTTAGGCCTATCTCATAAAATTATAGAGGCTCACAATGGCGAGGAAGCTTTAGAAATACTAAGTAAAAAAGACCGTTTGCCCGATCTTATTTTATTAGATCTCAACATGCCGAAACTTAATGGTATTGAGTTCTTAACCATCTTAAAAGAAGATGATGTATTGCAATACATTCCTACGGTAATTCTAACCACTTCAATGGATTACAAGGATGTCATGGCCTGTTATAAAATTGGGATTGCGGGGTACATTTTAAAACCCTTAAAATACGAAATGTATATGCAAAAACTAAAAAGTGTTCTGGAATACTGGAGTATCAATGAACTTATCAAAGCTTGAAAAATACAATGCATCCAATAAAAGTTTGTAAGATGAAAATCTTATAAATCCAACCCATATCCCCCAAAATCATCTTATTATTTCAATCATCGTATGGAACTAAGTAAAACAGAGCTTTTAGAACGCACTTTAGCTAAGGAGAAAGCAGCACGTGAGCAGGCTGAAAAAACGCTAAATGAAAAAACCAGCACTTTTACCCATTTATCTCAAGAACTGCAAAAAGAAAATACCCGGTTAAAAAATCTTTTAGATAAAAAAGCGCTGGAATTGAAAGGGGTTTTCTCAACCATCCTCGACGCCCATATTGTTATGGATATTGAAGGCAATGTGCTTAAAATGAATCATGCCGCTACAAAGCTCCTGGGCTACACATTGAAAGACAAACCTTTCAACCTTTTACAATTGCTGGCCGAAGAATACCGTGACTATACCTTTGAAGCATTTGGGGATTTATACAAAACAGGGGCCTATAAAAATTATCAGGCTGTAATTATTACAAAAAATAAGGAAAGGAAGAGAATTCAGGTAAATGCCAGTTTAATTTATGACCACGAAGGCAAGCCCATTGCTGCACAAGGAATTGCCCGGGACATTACCCGGGAAACCCAAATGAAAGCTTTACTGGAAGAGCAGAAAAAACAGTTAAATATAATTGTTGAAAACTCCCCTATAGGCATTGCACTTTCAGATCGTAAAAGTAAAGGTCTTTTATTAGTCAATAAGGCTTTTTGTACCATGCTGGAATACGAGCATGACGAGCTAAAATCTTTACAGATAAAAGACTTTACGCATCCCGATGATATGGCTGCGACTGTTGTAAAAATGCAGGAAATTCAAAAAGGGGAAATAGATCATTTCTTTCTGGAAAAAAGATACTTTACCAAATCAGGAAAAATAATTTGGGCAAAAACTTCTGTTACCGCAGTAAGGGAGGATTCTGGCGAGATTAAATATCAAATCGCGACCATAGAAGATATCACCCCACAAAAAAAGGCCAGCAACGCTCTTGAAGAATCCAATAACCGGCTATCTACGTTGATCCTTAATTTACAGAGCGGAATATTGCTGGAGGATGAAAATGGAAAAATTGTGTTGACCAATAAGCAGTTTTGTAAACAGTTTGGATTAGAGGAAAATTCAAATGCGCTTATTGGGTATGACTTTGCTGCTCTGGCGAAAAAATTAATAGACAAATTTGAAAATAATCAAAATATAATAAGCCGTGTAGAAACTATTATTTCAGAAAAAAAACGGGTTTTAGGAGAAGAAATCGAATTAAAAGACGGTAAAATATTAGAACGTAATTTCATTCCCATATTTCAGGAAGATAGCTATAAAGGCCACTTGTGGAGTTATGAAGATATTACCCTAAAAAAGAAATATAAAGAGAACCTGCAGGCTCAAAAAGAGAAATACAGCAGGATGATTACCAATATGAATCTGGGCCTGGTAGAACTGGATACCGAAGAAGTCGTCTTATTTGCCAATCAAAGTTTTTGCGATATCACAGGGTATTCTTTAGATGAATTACAGGGAAAAAAGGCTCGGGATTTTCTAGTTACAGATCCTACTTACCAATCCCCGTCAACTAGACTAACAGGGTCTTGGGAATTAAAAATCACCACGAAAAATAAAAAACAAAAATATTTACTGGTAACACGCACCGAAAATTATGACGTAAACAAAAACCTCATTGGGTATATTGGAATTACACTTGATATTACAGTGCAAAAAAACCTGGAGTTACAAAAAGAATCCCTACTTAAAAATCTGGAAAAACAAAACGAACAACTTAATGAGTATGCGCATATCGTTTCGCATGATTTAAAATCTCCGCTGCACAGTATTTCTGCTCTTATAAGCTGGACTAAAGAAGATTTTTCAGAACATATGAAAAAGGAAAGTTTAGTGAACTTGGAGCTTATTGAAGGAAAGGTAGAGAAAATGAACCTTTTGATAGAAAATATCCTGAAGTATTCCAGTATCGATAAAGATAACATTCAGAATGCTCCCATAGATCTTAATAGTTTAGTGGAAGACGCTTTGGGAATGATCTTTATTCCAGAAAACATCCAGGTATCTGTTCTCAACACACTTCCCATTATTAACGCAGATGCAACGAGGATACAGCAGTTATTTCAAAATTTATTGAGCAATGCTGTAAACCATATAGAACAACCGAAGGGGCTCGTGGAAATAGATTATATAGAAAAGGAGAACCACTTTCTTTTTTCTATACAAGATAATGGCATTGGGATTAAAAAAGAGTATTATAAAAAAATATTCACCATTTTTAATTCCCTGGGCAATAATGAAAAATCTACAGGGATTGGATTGAGTATTGTAAAAAAAGTAGTGGATTTATACGAAGGGGATATTTGGTTGGAAAGCGAAGTTGGAAAAGGGACCACTTTCTTTTTCACTTTAAAAAAATGAAAAAATGAAAATAGTACAGGCAAAAAAAATAAAAAATAAAGACTGGGAATTTTCCGAAACATGTGATTTAAAAAATCCATTAGTCCTGATTTTTGCCAATAGGTTCTTACTTGAAGATCCTGAAGTCATTAAAGATATAAAAAAACAATTCCCTTATACTCATTTGGTTTTTGGTTCAACTGCCGGTGAAATTTCATCTGGTAATGTGCACGATGAATCGATAGTGGTGAGTGCTATAGATTTTGAAAAGAGCAGTTATTTGGTGAAAAGAACCAATATCCTCGATCATGAAAAAGATTCTAAAAAAGCGGGGATGCATTTAATTGAAGCCTTGCCAAAAGAAAATTTAAAACACGTTTTTGTGCTTTCCGAGGGAAGTTTTATTAATGGAAGTGCATTAATAAGTGGTATAGAAACTGGATTAGAAAATACTATTTCCGTTACGGGAGGGATGTGTGGTGATGATGCTCGTTTTGAAAAAACTCTGGCTTCCTATAACGAAAACCCCAAAGAAGGCGAAGTTATTGTGATTGGTTTTTATGGTGATAGCTTTGAAGTTTCTTTTGCAAGCTATGGTGGCTGGGTCCCTTTTGGCCCTGAACGACTTATAACGAAATCTGAAGGCAATATCCTTTATGAATTGGATGACGTACCGGCCTTGACGTTGTATTCAAAATATCTGGGCGACAAAGCCTCTCAGCTTCCCAGAGCTTCTTTATTCTATCCCTTAAATGTGACTGCAAAGGGAAAAAGCCAACCGGTAGTACGAACTATTCTTGGCATTGATACAGACAAAAATTCTATGACCCTCGCTGGTGATGCGCCCGTAGGTTCTAAAGTGCAGTTAATGATGGCATCGGTAGATGGGATCGCTTCCGGGGCGTATGAAGCCGCAACTTTAGCAATGAAAGACCGAAAAACTGCACCGCAACTTGCCATTTTAGTAAGTTGTATAGGGCGAAAATTAGTGATGGATCAACGCATTGAAGAAGAAATTGAACAGGTAATTGAGGTTATAGGTGACAAAACGAAGGTAACCGGTTTTTATTCCTATGGAGAGATGGCACCTTTTTATGGAGAACGTGCTTGTGAACTTCACAATCAAACCATGACATTAACTTTATTGAGCGAATAAATGAATTCATTATTAAAAAGACAGTTGAATAAATATCTTTCTAAAGAAGAAAGGGAAAGTGAAGGGATGCAAAATTTCCTGGAAGCCGTAAACCTGTCTTATCTTAATTATGAAGATCATATTGAGATGTCACAACGGGCCATGAAAATTAGCTCCGATGAACTTTCTGAAGCCAATGCGAAGCTGAGAAAAGAAGGGAAAAGGCAACAAAAAATTATTGAAAACCTCAACCGGATGATTTCAAATTTAAACTTAAAATCCCCCGGCGATAATGAAAAACTTCTATCTGTTTTAGAAATTAGTGATTTTATTGAAAAGCAATCTAAAGAGATCTCCCGCAAAAACAAACAACGGGCAGAACTTCTAAAAAGCCTGGAACAAAAAAACCAGGTGCTTTCAGATTATGCACACATGGTATCCCACGATCTTAAATCTCCATTGCGAAGTATAGATTCATTAATCAACTGGATAAAAGAAGATAACGAAGAGCTTATTAATGAAGAGTGTAGCGTTAAATTTGGGATGATCCTTCAAAATGTTGAAAAAATGGATAGCCTTATCAGTGGTATCTTAAACTATTCAACCATTGATCAGGCCGAATTTGAAAATTATGAAGTAGATCTTCATCACCTTGTTTCAGAAATAAATCAAAGCCTTTATATTCCAAGCCATATACAAATTTCTATAAAAGAGACGCTACCGGCACTTCTGGGTGATAAATTCAGGTTGCAACAATTGTTTCAGAATATAATACAAAATGCCATAAAAAGCATTGATAAAGAATCTGGAAAAATTGAAATAGGCGTACAGGAAAATAAAAAAGAATGGGAGTTTTATATCAGGGACAACGGGAAAGGAATACTGCTGAAGCATCATCAAAAAATATTTCAGATTTTTGAAAAAATAGAAAATGACCAGACTGCAACAGGTATAGGGCTTTCAATAGTAAAAAAAATTGTTGATTTTTATAACGGCACTATTTGGCTTACCAGCGAGGAAGGAAAAGGAACCACTTTTTATTTCACCTTACCTAAAAAATAATATGGAAGAACAACCCAATTTATCTGCCATACAAGAACTTTCAAGAGGGGATAAAGCTTTTGAAAATAAATTGCTGGGGGTCATAAAAAAAGAACTTCCCCTGGAAATAGAAGCCTATAAAAAGAATCTAAAAGAAAGGGATTTTACGCAAACTGCAGAAATAGTACATAAGCTTAAGCATAAAATTAGTATTTTGGGCTTTGAAAAGGGGTATCAGACCGCTATAGATTACGAAGAAGGGATCTTACATAATGATTTTTTATTACAACATACCTTTGAACAGATTCTAGTGAAGATGCGTGCCTTTATTGAAAAGTTCTAATATTAATCCTGCATGAACGCTATTATTATTGATGATGAAGAAATGGCCAGAACCATTCTTGAACAATTGGTATCTCAAAATCCTGATGTTACTCTTATAGCAGACTTTTCTAATGCCATAGAAGCCATTAAGTATCTCAACCAAAATCCCATAGATCTTATTTTTCTCGATATACACATGCCGGGTTTTACGGGATTTGATCTTATACAAACCATAAAAAACCCTCCCAAGGTAATTTTTACCACTTCCGATAAAAATTTTGCAATCGAAGCCTTTGAATACGATTGTATTGTGGATTATCTGCTTAAGCCACTTTCTGAAGAACGCTTTAATAAAGCGGTGAAAAAAGCACTTTTATTCGCACAACCTTCAAAAAACAGTCTTCCAGAAGAAAAACCAAAAGAAACTGTTCAGGATCTGTATGTAAATATAGACCGGCGCTTAATAAAAATCGCGATGGACAGTATACGAATCATTGAAGCAAAAGGGGATTATATTCTTATAAAAACCGACTCAAAAAATTATACGGTTCATTCTACCTTAAAAAAAATAGAAGACAAGCTTCCCAACGATATATTTTTAAAAGTTCACCGTTCCTTTATTATAAACACACAGAAAATTGTGGATATAGAGGATAACAGTGTTCTTATAGATAAAGACGTCATTCCCGTAAGCCGCTCTAACAGGGCAGAACTTATGAACCGACTCAACCTGCTTAAATAGCAACTAGCTTCTTAGGCAATTTTCCCACAAACCTTTTATGGTTTTGCTTTGTTAATTGGTCTACAGGAAACGACCACTTACCGAAAAACCGACTTTTCTATTATCATAATCGATCATCTTTGTTGTAGTTCTAATTTAAACCAACAAATTATGTCTCTAATAAAACTAAGCAATCACGTCCTGGAAATAGAAGGAACACTATATAGCGGAAATGTTTCCGAAATGCAAAACCAAATCGAATTTGCCCTTACAAAATCTGACTATCTCATTATAAATCTAAATCCTATAAATATGTTGGATATAGCCGGTGCGTTTATGTTATATATTCTTACTATAAATGCTCAGGAGCATAATAAAGAAATCTTTTATATAGGAATGGAAAAAAAATCTATAAGAAATGCATTTCTCATGGCAGGACTCCAAAAACATATGCAAGGTGCCGCTTAATTTTACCATTCCAATAAAAGAACTACTTTCTCCTATTCTTTTAGTTAAACCTGATTTATTTCTAAATCAGGTTTTTTTATGCTATTAACCCGAGTTCGACCTAAAAAAAATGCATCAGTTTTTGAGATCCTGAAGGATTTGTATCGAAAACAGCTTTTTTCGATTGAAAATGGTCATTATAGATACATTTTTACGAAAATCATTCAAATTGACAATTTTCAAATAACAGAAATATTATATCCAACTCTGGTTATTCGATAATTAAGGTTGGTCTCACACTAAAAAACACTAGGAGCGCTACCACAATTGTTTTCATGAGGTAGTAAAAAATTCTAAAAACCTCCTTCAGAGCTCAGAAAATTCTTCAGATAGCATAGAAAACCCCCATTTTAGGTCGAAAATTGGCATTTTTGATATGATTTTTGCCAATGGATCACCTCCCTTTCTATTCCCAACACCAGTTCCTTATAATTTCATTAACGACTACCAGCAGGAAAGCACATAAGTTAAGTTTCAACTGCAAGTTGGTTAAAGAATCCCTCAGCGCTTTCTATAAAGAGAAGCATGCTGTGTTGCGGCTCCTTCCATTCATGCTGGATATAGCTTGGATCCCAATAACATATCTATAGTTACAAAACTAAAAGAGATTTCAATGATAGAAGTAATAATGCGCTTTTGTTTTTCTTCAACAGTACAGTATTTATCAAAACCCTTTCTTCATAGGTAGTCCTGGGCGTAAAACCAATCCACACGATGTATAATATGGTTAAAAGTCAGAAAACTCCTATTGACCTACACATACCTGCAACCCATCGAAAAACGTCCTGAGCACCTGCCTTAACCAAGTACATTTACACCATAATAATAAATATAAACCTTTAAATTTTTTAATCATGAAGAAACTTAATCTATCAATCGCCGCAATCGCCGTTTTACTTGCAAGTACCGCTATGGCTCAAGACAATGATGACACAAATATTGCAACACATCAATTGGATGTAAATGTTCCAGAACTCGCTTTACTGGATATTTATGACAGCAACACCGGTACAGAAGCTGCTACTATTGCTATGGACATGCGATCTGGGTCATTTATTGACAACAACAAAGAAGCTGGTCTGTTTAATTTCACAGGTGTTTCTTACGCTGGGCTGTATTTGAATTACACAAGTATTGTGGATAATGCTGCCAACACTAATGGGTATGATCTTTCCAGACAGATTGATGTGCAAATGGCGCCTACCAGTAGTTTTCCTGGAAGTGTAGATCTTAGAATTACACCTCAAAATCCCGTAATTACTACAGATGGTGGTACGGCTGCTTCAGCGGGACAAATTACCAACGCTGGTGTTGCTTTAGGTGCAGAAACCCCCATTGGTTCTGATGCGCTATTGGTCAACAGTATTGAAAGTGTGTATACTGGTGATGAAGCATTTGGAGTACAACTGGCCTACACCCTGGAACAAAATGGAAACTTTGCAGCTTTTAATGCAGGTGATTACCAGGCCACATTAATTTACACCTTGAGCGATAACTAAAATTTCACCCCAAATTTAATTGAAAAAAAGTCCTTCCCCCCAGAAGGACTTTTTCTTTTCTATCAAGTAAAAAGGCGTTCAAGTATTATGATTTTTCCAATCTATAATCGCTGTCCACAATGGAGTTCAAAGGCATTAAAAATCTTTTAAAGAGCGGATACTTCCATTGGTCTACACCAAATCACCACCGAACGAAATTTCTTACTGAAACCCCCACTTGAGGATAACTTTGTTTCAAGAAATCAACATAATACCATCGCTTAACAATAAATAATTTTAAGATGAAAAAAAATATCCTTTTTACCCTAGCTCTTTTACTTGCTATACATACAGCCCTTGCAAGTGTAGTTATCGTTAATGGTCTCACCCATGTGTATACAGGATCTATGGGCCAAACCATCCAGGGAGAGATTGTATTGGTAAATAGTTCTAATGAAGAACAACGGGTGACTTTTAGTTTAAGTGAAGCTATTTACTCCTGTACTACAAATAGGGTTTTTACCAATGAGGTTTCACATTCCAGATCTTCCATATCCTGGTTTGATGGGAGCTTGATGGATAGAGTGCTGGCGCCCAAAGAAGAATATGTATATCGTTTTTCTATAAAAATCCCCAAAGATGAAAGCTTAAAAGGATCGTTCTGGAGCAACCTGATGATAGGTATTGAAAAACCAATACGAGAAGAAAAGCTAAACCAACACTTAGGCCTAAGCACAAAAATACGATACGCTGTGGGATTGCTCACCCACGTAAAAAGATTTGAAGAAGTACAATTGGATTTTAAAGACCTACAGGTAAATGAACTTACTGAAGAACATAAGGAATTACATGTGCAAATAGGAAATGAAACCCTTTTTGTGGAAGGTGTAAAACTATCCCTTGAAGTGTATAACACAGCAGGTGAAAAAATACTGGTCACCACTACTGACCGCAACATGGTTTTTCCAGGGTACTGCAGAGCATTTAAGATGAATATATCGGAATTGCCCAAAGGAGCATACGAATGTATCCTGATCGCGGAAGCCCGGGAAAAATTTATAGGGACCAACGTGAGCCTTACCATAGAATAAACCGGTAAAACCAAAAAATTTAATTCAAGCTATTATGAAAAAAGCATTACAACTTATCTGTCTTCTTCTTCCCGTTACTTTTATCTGGGCTGAAAATATGCCATTGAAAAGTGTTGATGCTGCTTCAAACATAGTTATGGGTGTGCGTGGTATAAACGCAACTTTTTCAGTAAAAAATACAAACGCTGATTTTGATCAACTGAATATAAAAGTATTGAACAAAGCGGAAAGCTATGCAACCAATACCCATCATACGTTAACACTTCAAGTTGAAAATACAGGAAAAGGCCTTCAGAATATAAAACTGGAAACTGAACTTCCCACTACCTGGAAAAAAACAGCTATTAGTACGATAGAACGTTTTGAGGCAAATTCAAAAAAACTGGTGCTCTATAGTTTTTTCATTCCTGCCAATGCAAACCCGGGTACAGCGACGATCACTATTTTTGTTAAAGATCTTAGCCATGATATTTTACTCCCTACCCCTATTGAATTAAATGTTTCCACAAATTATGAATTGGAAGTTTTTAAAGTATCTTCATCACAAAAAATACAAGCTGGTGAGACCATAAAGGCCTCCTATATTGTCAAAAACAAAGGGAATATCGCACAAAAAGTACTGCTCACCGGAAAAGGCTCTATTGATGGGGAAACCACCATTACATTAGTGCCTGGCGAAAGCAGGGAAGTAGCTTTACAACAAGCAACCAATGACAAAATCTATTCCTTCCGAAATATAAGCACACAGTTAACTATTTTTAGTGCTGCTTCCGAAAAGACCTATACCGCCTTTAGCAGTACGGAGGTTTTTCCTTCAAAAATCAAACGGAAAGATCCTTTTTTACGCTATTATATGCGTGCGAGTTTATACTATAACAGTTATACTACCAAAAAGGATCATTATTCCGCCCTTTCTTCAGAATTAATTGGAGATGGCTACTTAGATGTAGATAAAAACCATTACCTCAATTTTATTGTACGTGCTCCAGAACAGGATAGATTAAAGCGTTTTGGTGTAGCAGATCAGTATAGTTTAGTCTATAAATACAAGGAAAAAACAGCTGTTTTCCTTGGTGATCACGCGTATTACATTAACCGGTTAGGGTTCAGCAGCAGATACGGGATGGGGTTCCGGGTGGATCATGCTATAAAGCAATGGACACTTTCCGCTTTTTACTCAAAGCCCAGGTTATATACGTATAATGCGGAACCTTTATATTGTGCAAAAATACAATACAATATAAGTGATTCCCTTAATTTGGGATTAGCCGTAGAACGCTCTAAAGGAACCATTCAAGGTGCCAACCATAATATTGAAGCAAACCCTAATGAAGAGGGACAGATTGCAACATTCAGTTTTAATTATAAAAACAAAGGAACTTTTATTGAAGCGGAATCTTCCAGTAGCATTACCAATATGCATATGGATTATGCCAATTATATTAATGTAAGACAACAGTATAAAAATTTCGGATATACGGGAAGTTTTACAATTGCCGGGGACAATTACTTCGGTTCTTTGCGAAACAGTCTTCAGTTTTCTAACGGATTGAATTATAACCTACGGAAAATCAATTTTTCTATAGGTCACACCCAATCTATGGTCAACAGACGTTTAGACCCTTTATTTTATTCTGCCGAACCTTTTTACGAAACATTTTTTGGAGCGATCACTTACCGTTTTAACCAGCGTTCTTCCGTAAGCATTCGTGCTGATAAAAGAATACGGGAAGACCAGTTAAACCCTAAAAATTATTTTTACAAAGAATACGGTGGGAATTATAGATATAGGTACACCCAATCTGCTTTTTCTTTCAATTTCAACGGAAGGATAGCCCAGACCAAAAACCTTTTAATTGCCGGTGACGATTATAGGACCACCTTTGCGCATAGTTTGAGTACTTCCGTTCGCGTATTGAGAAATCTAACCTTAAGAGGAAGTGTAAACCATAATTACAGCAACCGGTATGGAAATACAGATAATGTCACCAATTATTTTAGATATGGTTTTGGGGCAAATTATAACATGTCCAGAAACGTACGCTTCAATTTTAATTACAACAGTGGCTTTAGCCCAGAAGAAACCTATCTAAAACGGGATTATATAAATGGGGCCATCGTTGTAAAAGCATCTAAAAACCATCAGTTTGAAATACGCGGCAGTTATTTTGAAACTCCTGGAACCCTTGATGATAAAGAGTTCCTGGGTTTTGGAAAATATACCTACACTTTTGGAGCCCCTTTAAAAAGGGTTTTGGCCCAGGGAGGTTTAAAGGGTGTTATTTATTCAACAGATTCCTCTATTTCTATGAAAGGAATAAAAATAATTGCTGCCGGAAAAACGCTTGCAGCAGATGAAAAAGGGACTTTTGAAATTAACAACCTTCCGCTGGGGAATAATTATATCTTTATTGATGAATCAACCTTGCCGTTGGGAACCGTGATTGCTGAAAAAGCCCCCTTTAAAGTAAACATTGAAAAACAAGGAAAAGCAGCCTTGGATATACAGCTTATGCGTTCTAGCACCATTGAAGGCGAATTGTACACTGCCAGTCCTAAAAATAATGTGTCTGATGTTTTAGAAGGGTATTTACAAATTGCAAATGAAGAATTCACCTATTATGTGACCTCAGATAAAAAAGGCCAGTTTCAGTTTAAAAATATAGTTCCCGGAACCTATACTTTATCCCTGGTACGCTATAGTGGTGAGGAGTATTTTGAGTTGGAAAAAGATATAAAAATCACGGTAGCAGCGGGAGGAATTATGCGTGCAAAGGTGCCGGTAAAAGGAAAAGACAGAATTATTGAGTTTAAAAATAAGAACTTTAAAATAGGAAATTAGCGATGAAAAATAAGCAATTTATAATAGTAGCCCTAAGTATCGTTCAGGTTTTTTTTTGCAACGCTCAAGAAACCATTAACGCAAACGATCCTAATTCTTTCATTTTTGGGGGCGATAGTGATTTTAATACCGCTACACTGGAATTACAAGAAATACTCCTCACAGATCTGGAACCCGATCCTGGAAACACCATAAGTTTTGGGGTAAATCCCAGTGATATGGAAGCGGGAAAACCGGTTACCGGAGCGGGAGGAACCTCAGTAAATGAAGACATTTGGTTAAATTTCACCTATAGGGGAATAAATTATAGAAATGCCCGAATCTTAGTATATGCCAACCAACCACTGCCTGCAGATTTGGAAATCAAGATACAGGTTATAGCTACAGCAAATACAGGTGGAAATTATAATCCAAATCCCAATTACAATCCCATAGTAGCGAGCACTTCTGAGCAAGTGCTGGTTTATGATTTTGCAAGCGGCTATACGGGGGATGGAGAAGGTACCGGCTACCAATTACGTTACACGATCGATAATCCGAACGGTGCTTCTTTGCCCACCGGTTTTGAAATTATTTATGAAATCAGATAAAACAAAATCATGAAAAAAGCACTTATATACAGCCTCGTTATCCTTTTTAATACTAGCATAGGGTATGCACAAATTTTACCGGGGACTTTAGATGTTTCGGGAATGCCAAGTTTTGTTCAATCTATAGAAGACACTGTTAAAGAAGCAGGTGCAGACGATAATACAGTGGGATTTGAAAGTGATTTTGACGCAACTGTCATTAGTTATGTGTTAGACCCTACTTCCATTCCTCTTATTGGAGGGGTCACTTCTTCTGAACAGAATTGCAGTTTAAATATTTTTAGGTATACGGTGTATATGCATACCGATTATACGCCTCCGGGCTTACTTATAGAAGCTAAAACCACTTTTAATAGTGGAGTACGATTCCCCCTTTCTAGCCCCTATGACAATTTACCTGTTCAACCTTTAGGACCCCGTGACCTCACACCAACTAGTGGAAGTAGTTATATAGCTATTCCAAACAATGGAGGTCAAGCAATAAAAGTATTTGAATTTGTGGGATGCCGTACAGATATCCCCATCCAGTTTAGAATAAAGGCAAGTGCCACAGTTCCTGGTGTAATTGCTACTTATAATATTCATTACACGGTTGTGGGTAGTTTATTGTGATTAAAAAGATGGCTTCATAAAGTAAGACATATTTGTAAGAACGATTATGTTTTCATCTTCATTTCAAATGAAATGCCCCCCTGCCCCTAAAAACCAGAAAACCACGCAGTTCCTAAGAACTGCGTGGTTTTGATGCTATTCAAAATAGCCGTTGGTGACCTTGCCAGGATTCAAACCTGGCTCGCATTCCTCAATGTTTATAGGGCTTTCGGATGCCAATGAGTCCAGGTAGCCGAATAGCTACCGTTTTGACTGATATCAAATAATGTCGTTTGATTTGCAATCTCAAAGTAAATTTAAGGTAAAAAGGGTTTCATTAAAAGCACAATAAAATTATATTCCATGTTTTTTGCATGCGGTTCCTATCAGTCGTACCGAGAGAAAAATAATAATTATAAAACTTAATTATCCAATTACCCAAAACTCCCAAAGGCATTGTAAAGACTGGCTTTAAGATGGGTAGATAGCATAAAATTGTAATTACCCAAATCTACCCCAATTGGTGGGTAATTGGTAATTAGAAAAATATAAAAATTAGACGATAAACCCTTGCTCTAACTGGGCTGGGTAATCGGGTAGATATTTTTAGAATTTTTGGATTATTTGCTGATGAAAGAGAAAAGCATAGAGAAGTATTCAAAGTGTTTTAAACTTAAAAATAATCAGCATAAAGGACAATGAAAATTAGGTTAGTATGATCTTAATATAGAGAAGAATTCAAATTAAATACCAAAGGGGGATAAGCAAGAGGGTAACACGCTGGCGCGATGTTACAGTGTTTATCCCTTTGACATTTAGATAATTAGTAATACACCTGACCTATAAAATTTATGGTTTTTGACGCAAAACCCGTTTCAGCCCAGTAAAACCGGTACATTTTTGACGCAAAAATGGATTTTGATTTAAAAAAGATACTTTTTTATTTCACCAGCTATTTGTTTTATAAAAAATTTCACTAAGCACATCAAATTTTTTCTACTGAAAAGCCCACCTCAAAAAAATAAAAAGAGCTGTTTTCTAACAAAAATCAAAAAAACTTGAACAGATTGAGGAAAACCGTAAAAGAATTGTTTCATAAAGCTGTATTTTTAATTTTTTTAACCTTTTTTTTGAAAATATGGAGTTAATACAAAATAACCCTTATCGAATTGCAGGTATTCTTTCAAACGCAACGACAAAGGAACTTGAAAAGCAAAAAGGAAAAATCAAAGCCTACGCAAAGGTTGGAAAAGAGATCAAATCAGACTTTGATTTTCAAATTCTGAGGAATATTAACAGAACTGAAGATACCGTAAACAAAGCATTTTCAAATATTGAGCAAAATCAAGACAAAGTCAATTACTCTTTATTTTGGTTTTTAAATGCTAGTCCATTTGATAAGACCGCAATTGAATATCTGAAAAATGGAGATGAAGAAAAAGCACTTGAAATTTGGGAAAAAGTAACCACCAATAAGAATGTCAATACCAAAAACTTCTCTGCATTAAACAATATAGGTACGTGCAAACTTTTAAGTAGGAATACATTCGATATAAAAACAGGGATTGAAGCCAAAATCAAGCTCATCGAATCTGAATACTTTGAAAACTTTGTCCATTCTGTCGCAGATGAAACATTCACAATTGACAATCAAAAACAATCTGAAAAATTGATTGATGAATTGCTTATACAATTCAAAAATCAATATGTAAGTTCAGAAATATTGCAATTGTTCAGCGGATGCAATAAAACCACGCAAAATTACCTTTCCAAAAAATTTACAGAAGAACCATTACACACAATCGAAAGCCAAATTGAAAGTTGTAAAAAGAAACGAAAAGCAGATAAAGACAATGCTTATGAATTTGGTTTAAAGCTGTTCACAAACACAAAAGACGATTTATCCTTTCTAAAATCATTAATTGGCACTAATGACCTAAAATACAAGACAGCTGCAGACCAATTGGCAAATGAAATAATGCAATGTGGTATTGACTATTTCAATGAAAGCCAAGAAAAGAGTTCGAATGAAGATTACCTAACACAAGCCCAAGAACTCAATAAAAAAGCGTTATCAATTGCGGTAGGGAAGTTAACAAAAGACAGGGCAAATGACAGTCTTGCAACTCTTGAAGAAATGAAAGATCGGGAGGTTAATCAGGCCATTGCATTATTACATTCTATTAAGTTGGCTTACGATAATGCTATTAGTAAAATTGAGGCTCAGGTATCTGCAATGAGAATGACTATGTCATATAATCAGTCCATCAATTATTCGAAAGTGGATAAAATGAAGGCAAGCTGCTTAAACTGGGATAGAGTAGTAGAAGTTGTCAGTAATGGTATTAGTATTAACAATGTTGAAGCCATTCAACGTTGCTCAAATCAAAGCAAAATTTCGGAATATAAAAACCTTGTAGATTTCTTGTTTGGCAAACTTGGACCCATTCAAATAAATCAAGTAAAACATCTATGCTATTGGAAAGACGTAAGAGCAGCTCAAGCTATATCAACGGCAAAAAAAGTTGGATCAACTATGAGCAGTGCAGCTGATAAAGGAGGATGTTACATTGCCACAATGGTTTATGGTGATTACGACCATCCACAAGTTTTGGAGTTGAGAAAATTCAGAGATGAATTTTTAAATAAGACAATAATTGGAAGAAGTTTTATCAAATTCTACTACAGGTATTCTCCAAAACTAGTTGAAAAACTAGAAAACAAACAAGCAACCAATCTGATAATCAGAAAAGGATTAGATCAATTTATATATATATTCCAAGATGTCATTAAGAAATGAAATTTTACAAGGCTTAAAAAGTGAGCTGAATAGTCAAGGGTTTCTATTATCACCAGATTTCACTATTAAAATGTTTTTAATTTCATATAGTGAAAAGATTATTGAATCAAAAGAAAATAGTCATACAGAATTTATAAAAATAAAAAATGACATTATTGAAAGTTTTATAAATCACATAGAGTCATACAAATCATTTTTAAAAAATCAAAATCATAATCACGAAATTCAAAAAATGAATGAAAAAATTTTCATTGCATTAGATTATAACAGACAAGAAAATGATCACTTGAAAAATGATGTTTTAATTGAAATCATAGATTCTTTTAAATCAAAAATCAATACTAAAATTCGTGATAATAAACAGAAAACAGGTTGTTACATAGCCACAATGGCTTATGGTGATTATGACCATCCACAAGTTTTGGAGTTGAGAAAATTCAGAGATGACTTTTTGAACAAAACAATATTAGGTAGAAATTTTATCAAGCTCTATTATAGGTATTCACCAAGTTTGGCAGAAAGACTAAAAAATAAACAAGGAATCAATCCTATAATCCGTAAAGGGCTAGACCTATTCATAAAAACAATCAGAAAATAATGAAGAAAATTTTACTCATAGCGCTCTTTTTTGGAGCAACTAATCTTTTTGCGCAACAGCAACAGGATTCAATATTGATAAAGGAAATACCGACCATAAAAAACAACGTATTTCAGCAACGGCAAGAGATTGATGCTTTAACTAAAAAGCTGAACAACCAAAGTTATACAATTGGAAAGCAAAGCCAGACTATTTCAGGTTTGCAGGAGCAGAATACTAGCCTAAATGCTTCAATTGATAGTTTAAGCCAACTAATCCAAACCAACAGCCAAAACATTGTAACCAATTCCAAAGAGCTCGGCACTAAAATTCAAGAAACGGAACAGCAAGCTGAAACCAAGATTTCAGCGCTAGGCGGAGATGTAGAGAAAAACCGATTGTATTGGATCATCGCCACATTGGCGACACTTTTATTGGGTGGCTTGATTTATTGGCTATTGGGCAAACGCATAAAATCAAGCAAGACAGATGTCGAAACCCAAATCAGAAATACCAAAGCTTCACTTGAAGAAGAAAGTGTGAAATTGGACAACAAATTGGTAGAAGTTTTGGAAACACAACTAAAACTTCAACAAGAAACGGCTAAATCACAGCCAGTTGCTTCCAACGAAAAAGCCGACCACTCATTGGCTTTAAAAGTAGCCGATGAAATAGCAAGAATGCAAAAGAACATATCTAAAATGGGTAGTGATACTAAAGGGGTAAAACCTCTTTTGAAAGGTATCGAGCGTATCCAAAATAATTTTGCCGCTAACGGCTATGAAATGATAAATCATCTTAATAAAGCTTATGATGAGCGATTTAATATTGACGTAATCAACTTTATCACAGATGAAAATTTAGATGAAGGCACAAGAATCATAACAGCAGTAATAAAACCTCAAGTAAATTATAAAGGTGTACTCATTCAACGAGCACAAGTTGATGTTTCACAGAATTAAAATATTAATATGGCACGAACAAAAATTGACTACGGAATTGATTTAGGAACAACAAATTCCGCTATTTCTCGAATGGAAAATGGAGAGGCAACCATTAAAAAATTGCCTCATAAAGATACAATGGCTTCTTGCGTTGCATTTAATAAGAAAGGCATTCTTGTTGGAGATAAAGCACACGCTGCATACAGGAGCGAAAAAGAAGCTGCATTATCAAAAGAGGTTAAGCAAAATGCTTTTATTGAATTTAAGCGAACAATGGGTACTGATAAAAAATACTCGTCCGAATATGGAGGAGGTTTGAGTTCAGAAGAATTATCAGCAGAAATCCTAAAATCCCTGAAGTCTTTCATAACTGATGAAAATTTTTCATCCATAGTAATTACTGTACCAGCTGCATTTAAAAACAACCAAAAAGAAGCCACAAGAGAAGCTGCTAAATTAGCAGGCTTTACCCATATTGAATTATTACAAGAACCCGTTGCCGCAGCAATGGCTTACGGCTTGGACACCGATAAAAAAGATGGTTTTTGGTTAGTATTCGATTTCGGTGGAGGAACTTTTGATGCGGCTCTTTTAAAAGTTGAAGAAGGCATAATGAAAGTCATCGACACTGAAGGTGATAATTACTTGGGCGGTAAAAATTTAGATTATGCTATAGTTGATGAGATCCTTATTCCACACATCAAGGAAAATTTCTCAATTGACAGCTATTTAAATGATGAAAGTAAGAAGAGTGGTTACAGAGATGCTCTCAAATCATTTGCAGAAGAATTAAAGAATGAGCTATCTTTTAAAGACTCTTACAATCTGTATAAAGAAGATAGATGTGGTATCGATGACGATGATGAAGAAATTGAGATTGATGTAACAGTTAATCAATCACAAATAGAAGAAGTACTAAGACCTGTATTTCAAAAAGCAGTTAATTCTAGTCTCAGATTATTGGAAAGAAACAATCTTAAAGGCTCTTCCCTGGATTCTTTAATTCTTGTTGGTGGTCCAACGTTTTCACCAGTTTTGAGAAAAATGTTGGAAGAACAAATTTGTAAACCCGACACAAGTGCCGACCCAATGACGGTAGTTTCAAAAGGTGCTGCCTTGTATGCATCAACGGTAAATATTTCAGAAGAAGTAAGAGAACAAACCAGAGATAAAACAAAGATTCAATTGGAAATAGCCAATGAATCATCAACAGTTGAAACAGACGAATTTGTTCCTATCAAGATTTTAGCTGACAAAACAGAAGGAGAGATTCCTGAAAAAGTATTTGCAGAAGTGACCAGAGGCGACAAAGCTTGGTCAAGCGGAAAGGTTGAAATTAACACAATTGGTGAAGTTGTAGAAATACAACTCAATGAAGGAAAAACCAATGTTTTTGAAGTGGTTCTGTTTGACGACAAAGGAAATATTTTAGAAAGTGAGCCATCAAGTTTCAGTGTCATTCAGGGTTCTAAAATTGGAAGTGCGACATTGGCTTACAATTTTGGAATTGACCTTAAAGACAAATCAACAGGAAAAGTACGCTTTAAAACAGTAAAGGGATTAGAAAAGAATCAATCTATTCCAGCCGTAGGCGCTTTGAATGATTTAAAAACACAAAAGCAGATTCGTCCAGGAATGGATTCAGATGAAATCAAAATTCCATTGTATGAAGGAGAATATGGATCAGATGGGACTCGCGCTATTTATAATGAACACGTTAGCACAGTTAAAATAACAGGAGCTGATTTACCGTCACTCTTACCTGAAAATAGCTCTGTAGATATTACAGTCAATATTGATAGGTCGGAAAAGATAACCTTAAAGGCTTATTTCCCTTATTTAGACTTTACTTATGAGTCAGATGCTATAACATTTAAAGAATCTGTTGATAAAGAATGGCTTGCAAATGAAATAAGAATGGCAAAAGGCAGTATTCAAGAGTTAAAGCAAGAAGAAAGTGTTGATGAATATAAACTTCAACAAGTTGAAAATGAAATAGCAGAAATCGAAAAGACTTTTGAAAACAATAAAAACGAGATAGATAGCAAAAAAGAAGTTTTAACAAACTTGAGAAAAACCTTAAAAATAATTGATGACCTATCTATTCGTAACGAATGGCCAAAATTGGAAGAAACATTAAAAGAAGAGTTTTATCGCCTAGAAAAAGTTAATAATGATTTAGGCAATGAAAAAACCACACAAGTTGTCAATCAATTTCGTTCACAATTGGATGAAGTAATTCGTGCTAAAGATGTTAAACTTGGAAATGTTCTATTGGAGGAAATTGAGATGTTCTTCTTCAAATTGACTGAGATATATCAGTTTATCGGAATGATAAGAAACTTCAATGAGAATTTTGGCGATTACACTTGGAGTAATCCAACCAAAGCAAGGCAATTGGTTAATTCAGGTATGGAAAAAATCGCAAATGGTCCAGACAAAGAAGAATTAAGAGAAATTTTAATTCCATTATATGATATGATACCAACTATTGAAAGACCAGGTGATGATGGTGGTTTATTGGTTGGATAAAAGATAAGGATATGAGATTAAGAACTAAATTACTTTTACCGCTCTTTTCTTTAGCTATAATTATTTCTTCCTGTGAAAGTGATGCAGAAAGAAAACAGCGTTTAGCAAAAGAAGAACAGCAAAGAATTGAATTGGAAGAAAAGCGAAAAGCAGAAGAAGCTGAACGTGCATTTCAATTAGAGCAGGCACGCGTTGAGCAAGAAAAACGTGAGGAAGGAGAGCGTATAGCCAGGATAGCTCGTCTTGAAAAGGAAAGACAAGAAAAAGCCATCTATGATAAGTACATCAACAATTCCTTAAGTACAGGTGATACGCCATATTCCCGTTATTATGGAGGCAATTCAACTTGTAATGATTACGGCTGTTCACAAATAAAAGTAAGGACGAGTAACTCTGATGTGATTGTTACCATAAAAAATAATGATAAAGTTTTTAGACACGCCTACATTAATTCAGGAAGCAGTTTTACGTTCTCATTTCCAAATGGTATTTACCAAACATTTTTTTACTACGGTAAAGGTTGGAATCCTGAAAAAGAAATGAAAGGCGGTGAAATGAAAGGTGGTTTTATTACCAACGAAAGTTTTGGAAAGGATGACCCTCAATCTTTGAGCAATAATATTTTAGAGTATGAGCTGATTTTACAAGAAAATGGAAACTTCAGTACTCGCCCTAGTAATTCAGAAGAAGCATTGTAAATGAATAAGAATAATAACATATTATCCAAAGGGCAATCAATTAACGAGCAGTTCAAAGTGACCTTCTTTCTAAAAAAAGGGAGATATGCTGAAACTTATCGTGTAAAAGACCAAGAAGGCAAAACCAAACTTTTGAAGCTATTTGCTTACTCAAAATTACATAGAACTCAATTTGATAAAAATGGTGATGTATTAGAGATTGAGGTTTTAAAGAAAATTAAGCATCCAAATTTGGTTAAATACTGTGATAGTGGTGAACTTCTTTTAAATGGTCAAAAATATGCTTACGCAATTCTTGATTTCATAAGTGGTGAAACCTTGGCAGATAAATTAAAAAGAGAACAAACCATTAATCCTTATGAAGCTAAAGAGATCATTTCAGGCATTTTGAACGGATTGAACTATCTTCATTCTCTTCAAAATCCTATTATCCACAACGACATTACAAACCTGAATGTAATGTTAGATTTATCAGGTAAAGTTACGATTCCTAAAATCATTGATTTTGGCTATGCTCGTTTTTTAAGTCAATCAAACAAGGATTTTTTAAAGGAAGGTTTAAATCCATTTTACCAAGCCAATGAAGCCTTCAACAAAGTGTTTTCGGCTCAAAGTGATGTCTTTTCGGTTGGTGCATTGTATTATCATTTGTTAGAAGGTTTGCCGCCTTGGTTTGTGGAAATTTCAAAATACAAAGCAGATTCCATAAAGTTGGAAGATGCTGTTATTGAAGAACGAAAAAAGCCTTTAAAGTTTTCATCAGTTACAGACCAACAAACCCAAAACATAATCAGCAACGCTTTACAATCAAATGCTGAAAATCGGTTTAAGAGTATTAAAAGCTTCATAAAAGCGATAAACGGAGAAATGGAAGTGCAACAGCTTTCATCACCGCAAGAAATGTCTAAACCCAAACTAAAGGAAATAAAAAAAGGAAAAGGATTTTCAGCAATTGCAGGAATGCAGGAACTGAAAGACACAATCCAATTGGATGTAATTGATGCCTTAAACGAAAAAGAACGTTATGCCGAATACGGTTTAACCATTCCAAACGGAATGTTATTGTATGGCCCACCAGGTTGTGGTAAAACGTTCTTCGCAGAACGAATGGCAGAAGAAATAGGTTTTAATTTCTATCAGTTAAAGCCATCCGATATTCAGAGTAAGTATGTAAACGAATCACAGGAAAAAATCAAAAACCTTTTTGATGAAGCTCGTGAAAATGCACCAAGTATCATTTTCATTGATGAGTTAGATGCAGTTGTTCCCAATCGTAACAATTCAAATGTAAATCATATGAATACTAGTGCCGTAAACGAATTTTTGGCACAAATGAATAATTGTGGGGATGATGGCATTTTTATAATTGGAGCAACTAACAGGCCCAATTCTATTGATCCTGCGATATTGAGAGCAGGTAGATTGGACAAACTAATTTATCTACCACCACCTGACCTTGAAGCTCGTGAGTTAATGTTTAAACTCTACTTGGAAAAAAGACCAAGAGAAGTTGGCTTAAACTACTCTGAATTTGCAAAAGCAACAGAAAACTATGTTTCAAGCGATATAAAATTCCTTTGTGATGAAGCTTCAAGAAAAGCATTGAAAATGAAATCAAGAATTTCAAAGAATATTTTATTAGATACCATAAACAACAATAAGCCTTCAATTAAACTAGATGAATTACACAGCTATATCGCTATAAGAGCTAAAATGGAAGGGTTGTCAGTAAATATTAACGACCGATCAAGAATCGGTTTTAAAAACAATTAGATATGGAAACAGTACATTTCAATAAATTATTGCTAAAGACAGCATTTTCGTGTATGGCTTGTGATGGCGATATTGACAAAAGAGAAATCAAATTAATTGAACGCTTACACAGAGACAATAATACATTCGGAGATATTGACATCAATACCGATTTAGACACTTTTTTAAATGCTATCAATAAGGACGGTCATCAATTTTTAAAAGATTATTTCAATGAACTTACTACTACTGAACTAACAGAAGCAAATGAATTGAAGTTAATTGAAGTCGCCATAGATACTATCAAAGCAGACGAAAAAGTGGAATACAGCGAAATCAAGTTTTTTAAAGTGATTCGTTCAAAACTGAAAATTGACAACGAGCCAATTCTTGAAAAACATCCTGATTTTGAAGACTACTTGGAACAGGATATTATTACTGATTCATACTTATCAAGATTACAAGACGACTTTTTTGATACTCATATTTCAAATGAATTTGAGTTGATAAGTGAAATTGATGATGACATTTTGGATAACCTCAAACAAAAAAATGAAGAATAGCGGAACTTTTATAAAAATCGCGTTAATAATTCTGATGTTTTTGTGCCTGTTGGATATGCCTTACGGATTTTATCAATTTGTTCGATTTGTAGCTTTAATTGGATTCGGGATTTTAGCATACAAAGCAAAAGAACAAAATATGAAAACAGAAATGATTATTTACGGTGGGCTTGCCCTACTCTTTCAACCCTTTTTTAAAATAGCACTTGGGAGAGAAATATGGAACATTGTAGACGTTATTGTCGGAATTGGACTAATTGGAAGTTTACTATTGAATAGAAATAAAAGCCAATACTAAAATTTCAAAACACTATCTCTTGGCTTGCGATTTTACAATTATCGAAACCCTTCATTAATTTCTACCTTTATTCAGCGTATTTCTGGGTACCCACATTCAAAAAGAAAACCCCATCTTTTAAAACTTCCTGCTCTGCCCTTTCATGTATATGTCCAAAAATATGATAGGTGGGTTTCACCTTTTCTACAAACTCGTAGAGCAATTTACAGCCCGTTCCCATATCCAGAATTGAATACGGTGGCCCATGGGTTAATAAGAAATCAATAGGGTGTTTGGGTAGTTCCGGAAATTGATGCAACCATGGCCGCGCGGCTAAAGAATAAAATTGAATATCTTCTATTAGCCAGCCACTATTCTCCAATACATTGATATTGTCTGGAACAAGATTATGGGCCAATTCCGGCTCCAAATCAAAAATCAGATCGTGATTGCCGGGAATAAAAATCTTATGCCTGACCGGTAATTCGGTAAACCAGGAAAAGAAATCGGCTAGCTCTTCTAAATTTCCACCATTGCACGCGTCTCCACAATGTATCAGAATATCTGAAAATGGTATATCTAACCTGCGGTGCCCACCGTGCGTATCAGAGATAAGCGTAATCTGACTCTCTTTATAGAATAAATGCTTCATTTTTGCTCCATTTTGGCCTGTTTTTCTTCAATTTAAGCGGTTTTTAGACCTTTTTTGACTGTTTTTGGTTCTATTAACCAACTAATTAGTTCTCTTTTCAGAAGCAATAAGTTGGTCGCGTTTTTCCTGTAAGGTCTTTTCAATATTTCGCATGCTGGCTACCCGCTCGTACTTCTGCATTTTAGTATTGTGACTTTTTAGTTGGTCGATAAGCGTTAAGCATTCGTCCAGTTTTTCTTTTAGTGCGATCACCGTCAGGTTGTATTCGGTTTGTGTCATTTCCAGGTTTTTGACAAAGGTAATTTGCGACTCCGACAGATAATGTCGGTGTGTTCCTTTAGATTTACAAAAAAGTCAAAATATGGATAATTATAAATTGATAGAACGGCTTAACCGCATCGTACACTATCTGAAGGATTATCCCGGAATCTCTAAAAAAGACCTGCTGACGAAACTGGCAGAAAATGACCGGGAACAAATAACCATACGCACCTTAGAACGGGATATTAAAAACCTGCGGGAGCGTTTTTATCTCGAGATCAATTACAACCGTGCGGAAAATGGCTATTTTCTGGATCCTGAATTTCAGCATGATGTAAACGAGTGGATTCGGTTTATGGAATTTGCAGAGTTGGGTCATTTTTTCCGATCCGGTTTAACCGATTTTAAAACTTTTGGCAAACTGGTGCAACTGCATCAAACCTCCTCCTTTCTGGGTATAGAACTGCTAAAACCTATCGTACTGGCCATTCGTCAAAAACAAAGTATTCAATTCCTCCACATCAATTATTGGGAAGAAACGCAAAAACCCTATACGATTGCGCCTTTAATGATCAGGGAGTACCTGAACCGCTGGTATGTTATTGGCGTTCCGCAAGGGAAAGAGGAAATCAGAACGTTTGGCCTAGACCGCATTAAAGCATTGAAAACCGCAGGTAACATAGAAATCAAGACGAGCGAATTTGAAAAGCAGCTGGAGCAGTTCCATAAAATCGTGGGACTCAATTTTAACGCTGGCGACGGAAAAATCAAAACGATAAGCCTGCGTGTTTACTACAAACATTTAAAATACCTGCAAAGCCTTCCCCTGCACCATTCTCAAAAGATCGATTGGGCTTCGGACGAGACACATGGAACAGTCACGTATCATCTTATTCCCAACTATGAATTTAAGGTGCAGATTCTAAAAATGGGAAGTCTGGCAGAGGTGATTTCTCCCGCTGAGCTCCGCCATGATATTAAAAAAATGCTGGAGGAAACGCTTCGGTTCTACCAATAGCTTGCCATTAAAACCAGACACCGACATATTCTGGCGGAGTTAATAGTGATCTTTGGCTTATAAAAGAAGAACGAATGTATCAATATACACGTGCCCAACCTGCATTGCATGAAACTCCGGTTCGCTTTAATACGGAACTCAGTGAAGATGTGGACTTCTGGCAATATGGACCAGATTGTTTTTCGCTATTTGCGCATCAACGACCGCGCTATTTGGCCTGGCTCGGGTTTTTTGAACACTATCGAGCTGTTTTTGGCCATGACTATCCCCGCTATATACAAGCGCTTAATTTTTTAATGAAACACAGTTTTTTGATCGCTACACAAGATGATTATGCACATGAATACAGCATACGGTTCATGACTATGATTGCCGAAGCAAATTTGATTCTGGATAATGAGATCACCGCTCAGGCGATATTAAGTATAGCCAGTTTTTACAGCAATCACCGAACATTTAATACCGAAACTTTTCCATTAACGGGAAAAACAAATCTTAACGATTGTACCACCTTTTACAGAACTTGTTTCGATCCTCATTTTCAACTGCCCTTTTGTATTGCCTTAAATAAGTCAATTTGTAATGAAAAGCATAAGCAGATAATAGCGCTATTATTTGAAAAAGGAAATTTACAAAAGGATTTTTTCTAGCTGGAGAATTTTAAAGAAAGGAACTACACTGATTATTGAATATAAAATTTTGCTCATTGCTGCACTGGTTAGTGATTTTTAATAGGATATTTTTAAAGTCTGGAGTGTGAGAAATAAGTTGCAAATAAATCTTGAACCTGGAGGAAAACCGTAAGGATATGTAAAATGAATTCAATTAATTTGAACTAATAATCAATTATGGCCGAGATTAAGAAAAGATTAATGACCAAATCACGCTTTAAGTTAGCGCTAGACTGTCCCACAAAACTTTATTACACCCGCAAGCCGGAATATGAAAATCAAAGTAAAAGCGACACTTTTTTAGAAGCACTAGCCCAAGGAGGTTTTCAGGTTGAGGAACTCGCACGAATGGAATATCCTGATGGTATTGCCATTCTAGGAGATGATTTTAATTATGAAGCTCTTGCTTCACGCACACAGGAATTATTAATGCGAGAGCAGGTTGTTATTTTTGAAGCTGCTTTTCTCTTTAACGGTCTTTTTATACGCACAGATATTTTAATAAAAAAAGGAAAGCAGATCCAGCTTCTTGAAGTAAAGGCAAAATCCGTAAGCGGTAGGGCGTATAATGGATTTTCTCTAACTAGTGGCTGGTCTGCTTATTTATATGATGTGGCTTTTCAGCACTATGTGATCCAGCAGGTGCATCCGGATTTTACAATCACTCCATTTCTCAATTTAGTAGATAAAGATAAGACTGCCACCATAAATGGTCTTAATCAGAAATTCAAACTTGTCTCTGATAGCAAATTGCGCACCGGTATTGCTGTTGAACCAGGTTTGAACAAAACTGATTTAGGTGAAAGCATTCTTGCTAAGATCAATATAGAGACTGAAATTCATAAAATATTCAATGAAAACCCACTTTTTGAAGGATCATCTTTTCAAGAAACCATATCCTACTTTAAAAAGCATTATTCCGAAGATATAAAGATTTATACGCCTATTGGAAATCACTGCAAAGGCTGTGAATTTTATACCGAAACACCTTCGGAATTTTCTAAAAGTGGTTTTCATGAGTGCTGGCAGGAACAATTAAACCTCCCCGTAAATGAAATTTCCAAACCCAAAACCTTTGAAGTTTGGAACTGGAGATCTTCAAAGAAAGTTATGGAGGAAGGGCGCTATTTTATGCATCAACTCAGTGAAACTGATTTTAATATAAAGCCAGAAGCTGGAATGATAAGCAATTCAGAACGACGCTGGCTACAGGTAGAAAAAACGGTTCAGAAAGATCCTGTACCCCATTTCGAGATCGATGGGTTGAAAGATGAAATGAAATCCTGGGTGTATCCGCTGAACTGTATCGATTTTGAGACTACCGCAGTGGCGATCCCTTTTCTCGCAGGTATTCATCCCTACGAGCAATTAGCCTTTCAGTACAGTCATCATGTTATTTACGAGGATGGCCGGGTGGAGCACAGAGGGGAATATATAAATACTGAAATAGGTACCTTCCCAAACTTCGATTTCTTACGCGCCTTAAAAAGATCGTTGTCCCACAATTCTGGTAGTATTTTTAGGTACCATAATCACGAAAACACCATTCTCAATATAATCTATAATCAATTAAAAGATGCTGATGAACCAGATAAGCAGGATTTAATAAATTTTATTCAGCAGATAAGTCATAATACAGGCAGCAATGCAGATCAATGGACTGGGGCGCGAGATATGATTGATCTCCATAAAGTAGTGCTCAATTATTATTATGACCCTGCAATGGCGGGTTCCAATTCCATTAAAGCAGTCTTGCCTGCCGCTCTTAATTCTAGTGCGTTTTTAAAAGATAAATATTCAAAACCCTTAGACCAAATTGGAGTAAGCAGCTTGAATTTTCCTGAAGATTACCGGTTCATTCATGTTGAAGACAACAACGTGGTAAGTCCATATAAAAAATTGCCTCCGCTGTTTGAGGATTGGGACGCAGAAAGCTTAGATGCTGCGGTTACCCAAATAGAAGGTATTAGTGATGGTGGGGCGGCATTGGTTGCATATGCCAAATTGCAATTTCAAGATGTTACCCAGGAAGAACGTATGGAAATTGAAAATGGACTCCTGCGCTATTGTGAGTTGGACACTTTGGCAATGGTAATGATCCTTGAATATTTTAAAGATGTGACAGAGAACTTTCAATAAGCAATAATTAAATATGAAAAACTAACACCTCCTATTAATTCTATTCAATGCAACTCTGCTCAAGATATAGGCTTTGGGCAAATATTCTATTTTAATACTTATTAATTACTCCATTTTGAAGGTGTTCATTAAACGACTTTTTATTCTTAAAGTTTTCTAAAACTTTAGTAATAGCTATCTTCGGAAAAATCAAAATCTACCAATGGCCATAAAAAAATCAGATTTATACAGCTCACTCTGGGCAAGTTGTGACGAACTACGGGGCGGCATGGATGCCTCTCAATATAAAGATTACGTGCTTACCATGCTTTTTGTCAAGTATGTAAGTGATAAATACGCAGGTAAGAACGACCTAATCCTGGTGCCTGAGGGTGCTTCTTTTGAAGATATGGTGGCTTTAAAAGGCAAGGATACCATAGGTGACGATATCAATAAGAAGATCCTAAGACCGCTGTTTGGGGCCAACGGACTCGAAGGTTCGATGGAACTGGTAGATTTTAACGATGATGAAAAACTGGGCAGCGGTCAGGAGAAAATAGACCGACTTTCCAAATTGGTTGCCATCTTTGAAAACCCGGCACTCAACTTTAAAAACAACCGCGCTGAGGATGATGATATCTTAGGTGATGCCTATGAATACCTGATGCGTCACTTTGCTACCGAAAGCGGCAAGAGCAAAGGCCAGTTTTATACACCGGCAGAGGTTTCGCGCATTTTGGCAAAAGTGATTGATGTTCATAAAGCAGATGTCCCCTCCTATACCGCCTACGATCCTACCTGTGGCTCAGGATCTTTACTCCTAAAGGTGGCAGAAGAAGCCCCCAACGGACTTACCATTTACGGGCAGGAAAAGGACATTGCTACTAAAGGTCTGGCTATTATGAATATGTGGCTGCACGGTTATCCCGAGGCGACTATTTACGGCAAGAATACCCTGGCAAACCCGCAAACCATTGAATCTGATCGCAGTCTTAAACGCTTTGATTTTGTGGTTGCTAATCCGCCGTTTTCGTTGAAGAACTGGAGCAACGGAATCGCACCGCTTCAGGATGAATATAAACGCTTTCAGGGCTATGGGGTGCCGCCCGATAAGAATGGGGATTATGCGTTTTTGCTGCATATTTTGGCTTCGATGAAAAGTACTGGTAAAGGCGCGGTTATTTTACCGCACGGGGTGTTGTTTCGCGGTAACGCAGAAGCAGGCATACGTCAGAACATCATCGAGCGCAAATGGATCAAGGGCATCATCGGCCTGCCAGCCAACTTGTTTTACGGCACAGGAATTCCCGCCTGTATTATTGTGGTGGATAAGGAAAACTCCGGAAGCCGTAAAGGCATTTTTATGATCGATGCCAGCAAGGGTTTTATTAAAGACGGAAACAAGAACCGCCTGCGCGAGCAGGATCTTCATAAGATTGTAGATGTATTCAACAATGCGTGGGAGCTGGATAAATATTCCCGACTGGTTCCGTTTGAGGAAATAGAAAAGAATGAGTACAATCTCAATATTCCGCGGTATATCGACACGCAGGAAGAAGAAGATATACAGGATCTAAATGCGCACCTCAATGGCGGAATCCCACAGCGGGATATCGATGCGCTTGAGAACTATTGGGAAGTGTACCCCAATCTGAGAAAGGAATTGTTTACGCCTATCCGAGAGGGTTACTCTAAGCTTAATTTGAAAAAAGCAGCTATCAAAGAAACCATCTTTAACCATCCCGACTTTTTAAGCTACAACGCACAGCTGGATGCTTTGTTTGGGGAGTTTAAAGCCGCTAACCTGGAGCCGCTTCACGCCATAAACGCAGACACCAAGCCTAAGGCATTTATCAAACAAATAAGTGAAGACTTACTACAGCGCTACTCAAACAAGCCGCTGATTGTGCGGTATGATGTGTACCAGCATTTGATGAATTACTGGAAAGAAACACTTAAGGATGATGTGTATATGCTGGTAGAAGAAGGCTGGGTGTCCAAAGTAAACCGCATCATCGAGAAGAACAAACGCGGTAAAGAGATTGATAAGGGGTGGACTTGCGAACTCATTCCAAAAGATCTGGTCATCAAAAACTATCTGGGCGCAGAACAGGAAGCGCTAGCCGGTTTACAAGCAGAACTGGAAACCACACAGGCCGCACGCGCTGCGCTTGAAGAGGAACATAGTGGTGATGAAGGCGCATTTTCGGAACTGGATAAAATTAATAAGGCAGAAGTAACCCGTTTAAATAAAGAATTGAAGGCGGAAAGCCAAGCAAAAGCGCTAGCCATGGCGGCAGAGCAGGCTGCAAGTTATGGAGAAAGCCAGACTACTGATTTTGAAATCACCCGGCAGTGGCTAAAGCTTTATACCAAAGAAGCCAGCTTAAAAAAAGACATCAAGGCTGCTGAAGCTAATCTGGATGCAAACACCTTAAAACAATACGGCAAACTTACCGAAGCCGAGGTACGCCAACTGGTAGTGGAAGACAAATGGTTGACGGATCTTTATACCGACATACAAACCGAAATAGATGCCATTTCCCAGCGCCTGGCCAACCGTATTAAAGAACTGGCAGCACGCTATGAACAGACTTTAACGGAACTGGATAAAGAAACTTATACTTTAGAAGAAAAGGTAAACACGCACCTCGAAAAAATGGGATTTGTATGGAGTTAGTGCAAAAGCGAGGATTTAAACAAACCGAAGTAGGCTTAATTCCTGAGGATTGGGAGGTTTTAAAGATTGCTGACTCATTAAATTTCAAAAATGGGTTAAATAAGGCTAGCGAGTTTTTTGGACATGGTACACCCATAATAAATTATATGGATGTTTTTAATTATAATGGTATCACTAAGTCTGATGTTCAGGGTAAAGTATTTTTGACAAATGAAGAGATAAAAAACTTTTCAGCGAGAAAAGGCGATGTTTTTTTTACCAGAACATCCGAAACACAAGATGAAATAGGAATATCAGCGGTTTTGTTAGATGAAATTCCTGACTGTGTATTCAGCGGCTTTGTTTTAAGGGGAAGACCTTGTAATAATCTCGTCCATAGTGATTACTATCAATATTGCTTTATACCTCAATATGTTCGAAAACAAATTATTTCTAAAAGTTCATATACGACTAGAGCATTAACGAATGGGCGACATCTTTCTTCAATTAAATTAATTCTACCTAAAAGTCATAAAGAACAACAAGCCATTGCCACGGCCTTAAGCGATGTCGATGCGTTGATCAGTTCGTTAGACGGGTTAATCGCCAAAAAGAAAGCCATCAAGCAAGGCGCGATGCAGCAGTTGTTGACTCCGCCGAGTAAAGGTGGAAGACGTTTGCCTGGTTTTGAGGGGGAGTGGGAGGAGAAGATGTTGGGGGATGTTTGCAGTATCAATATGGGCCAATCACCGCTTTCGTCAAATTACAATACTGAAGGAAAAGGATTGCCATTAATTCAGGGTAATGCAGACATTAAAAAGCGCAAAACAATAATCCGAAACTATACTTCACAGATTACAAAGATAGCTGATGAAGGGGATATTATTATGTCTGTTCGTGCCCCAGTTGGAGAAATTGCTTACTCAGCTTTCAAATGTTGTATTGGTCGTGGAGTTTGTGCTATAAAATTTGATAATGACTTTCTATATCACTATTTGATTTTTAAAGAATCCTCTTGGGCCAAATTCTCTACAGGTTCAACTTTCGACAGTATTAATTCAAGCCAGTTAAAAAGTCTTATAATCTCAATACCGAAAGACGATGCAGAACAAAAAGCAATTGCCCAAATCTTAAGCGATATGGATCTGGAAATCGAGCAGCTAGCGGCTAAAAAAGAAAAGTACACTCAGGTTAAGCAAGGGATGATGCAGGAGTTGTTAACGGGGAAAACAAGGTTGGTGTGATGGGGGATAAAATTTTAGAATGCATCAGCTTTTTCAAAGAGTTAGAAATTTTTGAAATTGATGTTACCACAGAAATCGAGCTCTCAAATCATCAAAAGGTTGTTGAGGTTGAGTATTTATATAGAGGACAATCTTTTAAAACACAAAAACTTTATTATAAAAATATCCTTCGCCAAGAAAACATAAGAAATCCAAAAAATATAATTAATTATTTTCAAGAGGAAGTGTATTGGTTAGATATTGAAAAACACGATTGGGCAAAAGGAACTGGCGAAGCAGAACTTGAAAAAATTGTTATAGAAGAAATTGCTCACGATGATGATCACAATTTTAAAAGATTTTTAAGAAAACTAGCAAATAACCAAAAGACTGGATTTATACAACGCATAACTGCAGATGGTAAACCTGGGCAGTACTATCACAATTTTGAGAACAATAATCATTGGCACGATATTATTCTACTTGTAAAGCAAATCATTGATAAAAAAGGGAGTAAAGTTAATAAAAAGTATTTTTCAAAATTAGTTTTTAGGTGGGATGGAAACAAGAATACATATAGAAGGCGTTCTTCTCTTGCTAAGGAAGTTGAATGGAAGTCTAGAGCATTTGTTGATAGATTATATCATAATATTAGATCGGTACAAAATAGAGTTAGATATATGGAAATAACAGAAGTACTCAAACAAAAAAAACAAATAATTCTACAAGGCCCACCTGGAACGGGGAAAACTAGAGAAGCAAAAGATATTGCTGAACAGTTAATTTTTGGCACTGTAACTGAAGATAAAAAGGAGCAGAAAGTAAAATTAGAAGAAAACGAGCAATATAAATTGGTTCAATTTCATCCCGCTTACTCTTATGAAGATTTTGTGCGTGGTATCGTAGTTAAAACAGATGTCAGCACAACACCAGAATATAAAACTGTAAATAAAACTTTAGGTGCATTTGCTAAAAAAGCTAATGAAAGCAATTTGACTGGTGGTGTAGATGATTTTGATAGAGCTTGGGAAGAGTTGATACAGGATATCAACGATGGCACGATTGGGAAGATAGGTAGCAGTAATGTTGATGTAAGCATCAATAGTCAAGGTAATATCCGATTCAACTCACCAGTTGCTACCTATGAAAAGACGTATGAACTGTATAGAAAAGGAGCTACAGATTTAAAATATGAAACCTACCAAAAAATTGTTCTTAATTACTTAAAAAACCCAAACGGCAAGTATAAGCTGAAGAATTATGAGGCTCCTAAGACCGTAGATTCTAATACACCATATGTGCTTGTTATAGATGAAATAAACAGGGCAAACTTACCAGCAGTTTTGGGGGAATTAATTTACGCGTTAGAGTATCGGGGGGAGCAGGTAGAAAGTTTGTACTCAACACTGGATGAAGGCAATACGCTAATACTGCCAGAGAATTTATACATCATTGGTACGATGAATACTTCAGATCGTAGCGTAGGGCATATTGATTATGCTATAAGAAGGAGGTTTGCATTTGTAGATATGTTACCCAAAGTGTTGGCTATAGATAATTTTGAGTCAGTTATATTTGAAAAAGTAGCAGCATTATTTATCAAAAATTTCAAGGAGTATCAAGAAGATAACACGGTTGTTTTACAACGTTCTGAATATTTGTCAGAAGAGTTTAGACCCGAAGATGTGTGGTTAGGTCACAGTTATTTTATTAAGACGGGTAGTGATTTTTTAACAAGGAAAAAGTATGAAATCATCCCTATTTTAAAGGAATACATAAATGATGGTATTTTAAAAGAAACTGCAGAAGCTGAAATAAATTCGTTATTAAAATGATAAAACTTTGTGAGCAATATGGTTACAATAATCCAAGAACAATAGATAATATTGAGGAGTTTTCAGCCCTATTAGGAAATAAGTCTTACCAGAAATCAATACCTCGCGGTCAGGATAAAGCTTATTGCTATACTATTTATCATAATGAAAATGAAGAAAATAAGTTCAAGTTTGAAACATCCTATTTCGTAGGTGTAGATTGGATTGTTGAAAATAAGCTGCCCATTTATATTCATCCCAAATCAGATAATAACACTCACGAAGTAGATTATCTAAAAATGCTTTTTTCTTCATTTAAAGAACCGCAAAATTATAAACATTTTGACCAACTATTTGAAATCAATTTTAGTAAGCCGAGTATTCCTATACTTCAATCCCAAGATCTATTAACGCCACTGCTTCTTATTCAATATTTAAATGTCTTAAAGAAGATAGTTCAAAAGGGATTGAAGAAATCATATTATCCAATTACAGAAAACCTAAATGCGAAAGTGAAAGGTAAAATTTTGGTAAATGATACAATAAGGAAAAATCATTTTAATGGCAAAATACTTAATAGTTATTGTAAATATAACGAGTTTGGCGTCAATAGTTTTGAAAACAAATTTTTAAAGAAGGCGCTGCATTTTACTATTTCGGCCGTTCAAAATACAAGAGGGTTGGATACATCTGCCCTAAATAACATTATTAATTATGTCAAGACTGCTTTTTCAAATGTTAAGAGTGACGTTGATGTTAGAATGCTTAAAAGCGTTAAATCTAACGCATTATATAAAGAATATGATATTGCCTTAAAATTGGCTAAAATTATTTTAAAAAAATATGGTTTCAATATATCAAATACAAATGCTTCGGTTGTTAAAACTCCACCATTTTGGATTGATATGAGTAAACTCTTTGAGTTATTTGTTTATGCCAAGCTTAAAGAACGGTTTAAGGAACACAATGAGGTTACCTATCACAAAAAATTTAATTATTTAGAACCTGATTTTATAGTAAAAACAAATGATGGCCAAATTAAAATGGTTGTAGACGCTAAGTACAAACCACAATATCAAAAGGGTAGAATAAGTACTGATGATATAAGACAGATAAGTGGTTATGCTAGATTAAAAAAAGTATATGAATTTCTGGGGTTAGAAAGTGACAGTGTCATAGATTGTTTGGTAATATATTCAAATCAAAATGCGAATAGGGATAACTTTAAGGAAGGAAACTTTGAACTTGAAAGAGAATCAGAATATAATAAATTTTACAAAATAGGTATTGAATTACCAGTTAAGCAGTATCAAAATTGAATGCTATTATTATATATGGCGATAAAATAATCCTTTATATATGAACACTATAGGCAAAGCAGAACGTCCCTCTCAAGATCGTATTGTTCAGCTTTTTCAAAGCGAGTTGGGTTATCGGTATTTAGGCAACTGGCAGGACGAATTTCGTACCCAACCGGTAGAGGAAGACTTGCTTAGAAATTTCTTAAACAAGCAAGGTTATTCTGCTGCGCTTATAGACCGTGCTGTATCTAAGTTTTTAAAGTCTGTTACCAACATTGCTTCCGGTTTATATGATGCCAATAAGGAAGTTTATAAACTCATACGCTATGGGGTTAATGTGCGGGAAGATTTAGGCGAAGCCAAAGAGTCTGTGTTGCTTATCGATTTTAAGAACCCCGAGAATAATGATTTCGCCATTGCAGAAGAAGTCAGTTTTAAAGGAAAGCACAACAAGCGACCGGATGTGGTTCTGTGTGTAAACGGTATTGCAATAGGTGTTTTAGAATTAAAAAGTTCACGGAAAGGTCTTGAAGAGGGCATACGTCAAAATCTGGATAATCAAAGCGATTATTTTATACCAAAATTCTTTACCACCATTCAGTTGGTATTGGCTGGTAACGATACCCAAGGCTTACGGTATGGTACGACCAGAACTTCAGAGCAGTATTATTTAAAATGGAAAGAAGCTTCTGATGCTTCGTATGAATATATCATTGACAAGCACATCGTTCAGCTCTGTGAGAAGAAGCGTATGCTGGAGATCATTAAGGATTTCACCATATTTGACAAAGGCGTCAAGAAACTCTGTCGTCCCAATCAGTACTTTGGTATTAAGGCGGCCCAGCAACGCATACGAGATAAAGAGGGCGGTATTATTTGGCATACACAAGGTAGTGGTAAAAGTTTGACGATGGTCTGGCTTACCAAGTGGATACGTCAAAATATTGATGATAGTCGGGTCTTGATCATTACAGATCGGGAAGAGTTAGATGACCAGATCGAGAAATTATTTATAGGGGTAGAAGAAAGCATCTACAGAACAAATTCCGGGAGGGATTTATTAAATGTACTTAACCACAAAACCCAAATGCTTATTTGCAGTTTGGTGCATAAGTTTGGTAACCGTTCTGAGGAACCTGATTACGATAAATACATCAAAGAGCTCAAGGAAAGCCTGGGCTCAGATTTTAAAGCCAAAGGAAACCTGTATGTTTTTGTTGATGAATGCCACCGCACCCAAAACGGTAAATTGCACGAAGCGATGAAAGCCATTCTGCCTGAAGCTCTTTTTATTGGTTTTACAGGAACACCCTTGCTTAAAAAAGATAAGCAGAAGAGTATTGAAATTTTTGGACCATACATAGGAGAACCCTATAAGTTTGATGAGGCGGTAGAAGATGGGGTGGTACTTGACCTGTTATATGAAGCCAGAGATGTAGAGCAGTTTGTTACCGCACAGGATAAAATTGACGAGTGGTTTGATGCCAAGACTCAGGGTTTAACTGATGTCGCTAAAATAGAACTCAAGAGAAAGTGGGGTACCATGCAAAAAGTGCTTGGCTCTAAATCCAGGCTTGCAAAAATCGTAAATGATATCGTTCATGATTTTGATACCAAACCACGCCTGTATACGGGCGAAGGTAATGCGATGCTGGTTTCCGGTAGTGTATATCAGGCTTGTAAATATTACGAACTCTTTCAGCAGGCAGGCTTTAAAGAATGCGCGATTATAACTTCCTATGAACCGCATCACGCAGATATAAAAGGGGAAGATTCAGGAGCATCCAATCCTACCGATAAGCTCTTGAAATATGAGGTGTACACAAAGATGCTCAAAGGAAAATCTACGGTGGTTTTTGAAAACGAAGCCAAGCAACAGTTCATCAATGAGCCCAGTAGAATGAAACTCCTTATCGTAGTTGATAAATTACTCACAGGCTTTGACGCACCCTCAGCAACCTATCTGTATATTGATAAAAGTATGCAGGATCACGGGCTTTTTCAGGCAATTTGCAGAGTCAACAGGATAGATACAGATGATAAAGAATACGGGTATATCATTGACTACAAAGATTTGTTTAAAAGCTTAGAGCGTTCTATTCAGGACTACACTTCAGAGGTTTTTGATAATTATGATCAGGAGGATGTACAAGGGCTTCTTAAAGATAGACTTCAGGAGTCCAGAAACAGATTGGATACTGCTCTGGAAGCGGTGAGAGCGTTATGTGAGCCGGTACACCCTAAAGATGAGCCTAATTATATTCGATTCTTCTGTGGCAATACAGAAAATCCTGATGATATAAAGCAGACTGAGGAAAAGCGGGTTGCATTATATAAAGCTGTTGTTTCAGTCATACGCTCATATGCTAATGTGGCGAATGAAATGGGAGCGCTGGGGTATTCTAATACAGAAGCTGAAAAAATCAAAGAAGAAGTTAAGTTTTATTCCGATTTGCGGGATACCATCAAACAGGCCAGTGGTGATCACGTCGATCTAAAGCGTTTTGAGTCTGGTATGCGCCAATTGATGGATCGCTATATCGATGCGATGTCGAGTAAAAAAATATCAGACTTTGAAAATAAATCTATTGTCGAGTTGATCGTAAACCTGGCCAATGAACCGGAAGCCGAGTACAAGACTAAGCGGCAAGAAGCTGTTGCGGAAACTATTGAGAATAACGTGAGAAAAGTTATCATTGAAGAAACTCATGCCAACCCGAAGTATTATGAAAAAATGTCAAGGCTTCTTGATGAGATCATAGCGCAACGAAAAACAGAGGCACTTTCCTATCAGGAATACTTAAGAAGAATTATAGAATTAGCTGAGTTAGTGACAGCTCCTCAAAAAACAAATGAATATCCACAGTCTTTAGATTCGCCGGCCAAGCGGGCTTTATACGATAATCTGGAGGCAAACGAAATTTTAGCTTTGGCTTTAGATAATATTATTAAAGCTAACAAACTAGACGGTTGGCGTGATGCAGGTATTAAGGAAAGAAAGTTGAGAATAGCGGTTCAAAACATCTTAAAAGATGATGAGAAAACAGATGTATTAATGGATATTATCAAAGCGCAACGTGACTACTAGTAAAGATAAATTAGCCATAGCAAATATTGAAATTGATATTATAAGAAAGGATATCAAAAATATGCATCTGGCCGTATATCCACCTACCGGAAGAATACGCTTATCTGCACCCGTTAAAACCGATGATGAAGTACTACGCCTTTTTGCGATTTCTAAATTAGGCTGGATAAAAAGGCACGTTGAGAACTTTAAAAGTCAGCCCAGAGAATCTGAACGCGAGTTTGTAGATGGTGAAAGCCATTATGTGAAAGGCAAACGTTATTTATTAAAAGTAGTACCACAAACAGGATCACCAAATGTCAGTATTAAGGGAACTAAGGAGTTACTTCTAGAAGTGAAACCAGATGCCAGTAGAGCTGAAAAATCAAAAATACTCAAGGAGTGGTATCGTAAAAACCTCAAAGCTGAAATACCCGAACTTCTGACCATGTGGGAAAAACGTATCGGTGTAAAATCCAATGATTGGGGAGTTAAACAAATGCGAACCAAGTGGGGCACCTGTAATATCCAAGAAAAACGGATCTGGCTCAATCTAGAACTTGCAAAAAAACCAACTATCTGCTTAGAATATATTATAGTCCATGAACTCACCCACCTTCTTGAGCGTAACCATAATGAGCGTTTTATTCAATATATGGACATATTTATGCCCAAATGGAGGCTTCATCGTGATGAGCTAAATAGTCTTCCCGTTGCTCACAATGATTGGGTTTATTAAAATCATATTGACCTTAAATAATAATTTAAAAAATGACAAAAAGAAGCAATCATCAGGCAGATATTAAAAACCCGAATAAAGGAACAGCCGGTACTAATAAAACTCATGATAAGAATCAGGTTAACAGGGGTAAACAACTAAACCCAAATCAAAAAAATAAAAAGTAATATTTATGGATGATTTGCATATTTTTGCAGTATGAGTTCAGCGGTATGGAGCAACGGAATCTTCACCTTTGTATTTGTTTTTTGCCGGTGCGTGACAATCCATTTTTTACTTTCATCCCTCCAGATATTCTTAGGGGTGAGGTTTTCTATGTCCACAAAACTGATCCCAGTATAGCAGCTAAAAAGAAAAACGTCACGAACCCGTTCCAGCCGCTCAATTCTAAACCTATGGGTTGCTAAATTTGAAAGTTCGTTATCCGAAAGAAATTCCCTTTCCTTCTTGCTGAAGGTGGTTTTCCATCGTCTAAATGGATCGTTCTCTACCCATTCCATATGATAGGCCAAGGTCACCATTTTGCGTAACCGCTGAATGTGTTTCATTACTGTATTGTGGCTCATGGCTTTGGGGTGTCCTTTGGGATAATAGCCGCTAAGGTAACTTTCAAAATCGCAGAGAAATTTATAGTTGAGTTTGGAAAGTAGTATATCTTTTATCTTCATAGACATCAGAAACCGGTTAATATAATTCTCGGTTACCCCAAAGTTTTTGATCGTGCCTTTGGTGAGTGTATTCTGAATTTTTTCTTTGTGGTATTTTAATAATTCCTGAAGTGTGGCTGTGGACTGATTTTCTTGAAGAAAATGACTTTTTATTAGATCACTGGTAAGCACTTCCCCCCTGCCCTTCAATTCCTGGTAGCTTTGAAAGAGTTGTGACTTCGCCAGTTCAAAATATTGGTTGATCTCCTTTGCATCTTTTGAATTTCCAAAAACCTTTTTGTTTTTAGAATCCCAAAGTTTAATTGAAACCTTTCGTTTGAGGCTAATGCTTAACCGTTTTTGATCCACGGTCACACGTGCATAAATTAAACCTTCGCCATTGATGGCTTTCTTCTGGTCCATCCAGAATTGAATGGAAAATGTCTTTGAAGTACGCATAATTGTCGTCTTTAATTAGTGAATTTTTTAGACGATTGTCAAACCAACGTAAACCCACGGTAAGCCTAAGTATTTTCAAAATGGTAGCTCAGCTACCATTATGCCTTTTAGCTACCAAATAGCTACCATTTAATATCATATCATTTCAAATTAAACGAACCCCTAAAAACCAGAAAACCACGCAATTCTTGAGAATTGCGTGGTTATTGTGCCGTTTTAAAGGGCTTTTAGTGACCTTGCCAGGATTCAAACCTGGAACCTCCTGAGCCGTAATCAGGTGCGCTATTCAGTTGCGCCACAAGGCCTTTTTTAATCCGCAAAAGCAGATATTTCAAGCTAAAAGTAAAGATTATTACTTTTAGCGGGTGCAAATATAAGGGTTATTTGCTTTTGACACAAACTCTTTTATAAAAAAACCGACTAAATAGTAGTCAGTTTTTTATAAGCATCATCCCCCAAATACTAATACATTGCGTTCAAGGCGATTATGTCATTATCACCAAATTCTCCATCTTCACTGGCGCTAAAACAAGATAACATTATAGATGTAGGGTCGTAACCTGATGGCGTTCCGTTTATTAAAATGGCGTCACCCCCTTCATTAACGTTCTGGCCACAACTTTGTCTGCTAAAATAATCGGTGTGACGAAAACCTACAGAATGTCCTATCTCATGGGTGAGGACGTGTTCTATAACATTGGTGTCATAATTTTCTATATTATAGATCTGCACAAATTTGTTTGGTGCGCCATTGCTGGGAAAACCAGCGCTTCCTCCAGCGCCATCACTGTTGTTTACCGAATTGTTATAAACAACCATATCCTTATTGCCATAATTAGTTCCAAAAGTCAGTGTAAATCTAATAGAAATAGTATTCAATCTGTTATAGTTATCTATTGCCCACTGTAATGCGGTGCGTTCTTTGCTGGTCAAGGCTTGACTTCCTCCTGTAAAACCAATAATTGAGATGTTTCTGCCTTGGTTTACCAAATTAGAAGTTCGGTATTGTTTGGAGCTGCTTTCTTCTCCTTTAACCTTTTTATCAAGAGCATCCATTGCCGTTAGTTGTTCTTTGGTAAGCACCATATCATTTTCAACAAAAAGCCGTTTTTCCGAACTCCCGTCGGGGTAATAAAAGTCTCCCCATTCCACATAATTGGGATTCATACCCAGATTATTGATTTGAGTTAAGGTCTCTTGGGATACTTTTTGTTTTTCGGTTACAGTTTCTTTTTGATCTAATGAATCATTTTCCGTTGAGCAAGAACTCAAAAGTAACAAACTGGCACATACCGTAGCGCACCCTTTAAATGCATTCAGTTTCATAGAATTGAAATTTAGTTAGTGTAAGATTTATTTCAATATAATAATTAATATGTAAGAATAAAGGATGAAAGACATGTTATTTACGATATAATTCAATATCTGAGATCATATTGATAATTAACAAAAGTTTCCAAAACTTAACGCACTAGTCTATAAACATTTATGTCTTCCAAAAAAAAAGTTCCTTTAAAAGGAACTTTTTAAATATCTATTTAATAAGTTTTAAATAATCTCAGCGCTCAGCCCCGCTTCTAATAATTTTGAACAGCGCGGTTCGAGTTCTTTATAATCGCCGGTCTTTACCGTACACTTCCCTTTATAATGTACTATCAATGAACATTGCTCTGCCTGAACGGGGGTATGATCACAAGCAAGAATCAGGTTTTCTATCACATGATCAAATGTATTCACCTCATCATTATAAAGTACAATCTCATTGTTACTCTGTTCCTTTTCTAAAACATCTACTTCTTCCTGAATTTTTTCTTTGGTGCTCATTGCCTTAAATTTTAGTATCAATCAACTAATTTTTTACAAATTTACATGCTACCCAGTTATTTTTTTCAAAATTCATGATAAAATTAATACCTTGAGGATTACACACTTCGGTAATAGCTGGGATATCTTCTGTATAGAATCCGCTTAGGAGTAGAATACCTTTTTCGTTAAGGCAGTTAGCATAAGTGGGTATATCTTCTATAAGTATATTCCTGTTTATATTTGCCATGATCACATCATAACTTGTATTTCCCAATAGGGTGGCATCCCCATGTTGAATGGTGACGTTATTTATGCCATTGCGATCTACATTTTCTAGTGAATTCTCGTAACACCAGCGGTCATGATCTATGGCATCTACAGTTTTTGCGCCACGTTTTGCGGCCAGAATAGCTAAAATACCAGTACCACATCCCATATCCAGTACTTTTTTATTTTCAAAATCGAGACGAAGCGCATGCTTAATCATTAAATGGGTGGTAGCATGATGCCCAGTACCAAAAGACATTTTTGGTTCTATCACAATATCATATTCCGCATCACTTTTCGGGTGAAATGGAGCCCTTACGGCGCACTTTCCATCCACTTCAATAGGTTCAAAATTACGTTCCCATTCTGCATTCCAGTTTACGGGATCTATTTTTGACTTGATGTGGGTTATGGTAAATTCAGGATGCTGAAGTATTTGTATTTCATCCAGCAAATCAGCCCTGTCATTAGTCTCTAAGATATAGGCTTGCAAACCATGATCAGTTTCAGCAAAGCTTTCAAAATCCAGCTCGCCGAGTTCCGCGATCAAAATATCAACCCCTGGTTGCAACGGTCTTACTTTAAACAAATATTCTATATAGGTATTTGCCATTAAAAAACGTTATGATTTCTAAAATGTACTGCTTTTAAAATGCATTTACGATAGCCATAAAATCTTCGGCTTTTAGGGACGCACCGCCTATAAGGCCACCATCTACATCTTCTTTGGAAAAAATTTCATTGGCATTAGCTGGTTTTACACTGCCTCCATATAAAATACTCAAGTTGTCTGCAACCTCTGCACCATATTCATGTTTCACTTCTTTTCGTACAAAAGAATGCATGTCCTGTGCTTGATCTGGTGTCGCGGTCTCCCCGGTGCCAATGGCCCATACCGGCTCATAGGCGAGCACGATATGCTTCCACGCTTCTGCGTCGAGATGATACAGGGTGTTAGCGATCTGTTTTCCCACGACTTCGTGATGTTCCCCGTAATTACGGTCTTTAAGTTCTTCACCAAAGCAGTAGATGATACGCATATCATTTTTTAGGGCCATGTTCACCTTTTCGGTAAGTAGGTTTTCATCTTCGCCAAAAATAGCCCTACGCTCGCTATGTCCTAAAATAACTGTATTTACACCAATACTTTTAAGCATTCCAGCAGAGATTTCGCCGGTAAAAGCGCCTTTTTCAGACTCGTGCATGTTCTGTGCCGCAAGGCTAATATTTGTATTCTTCAACGCTTCAAAGGCACTGAACAAATTCGTAAACGGAGGCGCAATAACCACCTCTGCGTCAGACGTTTTATTTATTTTTTTTAATCCCGAAATAAGGTCTTGCGTTTCATCAAGTCCAAAATTCATCTTCCAGTTACCGGCAACGATCTTTTTTCTCATGGTGTATAGTTGAATAGTTTTTAGTTGGTATTTTTTAGTTTATTAAATGTTTGTCGGGATTTTTCAATCGGAAATAAGTCATAAAAATAGGACAGAGACAGCTATTCTACAAATTATAGACGAACTTTAGGGTCTAGCCAACCATAAATAAGGTCTACCAGAATATTGATAATGATAAACATGGTAGCAATTACCAGAACAGCTCCCGTTATTATGGGAAGGTCTAAGGTATTTAAAGCATCTACGATTTCCTTTCCCAAACCATTCCAGCCAAATATATATTCCACAAAGACTGCTCCGGCCAGCATAGATGCAAACCAACCCGAAACTGCGGTAACTACCGGGTTTAAGGCATTTTTTAAGGCATGACCCCGTACAATCTGAAAGGAACTGAGCCCTTTTGCCCGCGCGGTACGTATATAATCCTGATTATAAACTTCCAGTAAGGAGTTGCGCATCAACTGAATGACTACTCCCAGAGGCCGTATCCCCAAAACAACTGCAGGAAGAATAATATTTTTCCATTGTATGTGAATCCCTTCTCCAAAATCATCCATTGCATAGAGGCTACCGGTCATATTAAGACCCGTAAATTTATGCAGGACAAAACCAAACAGCCAGGCAAATAAAATGGCGCTAAAAAAACTGGGAACGCTCATGCCGAACGTACTGAGTACTTGTATGGCCCGGTCCAGCCAGGAATCTTGATAATTTGCTGATACCACGCCCAACACTATGCCCAAAAATACCGCGATGATGATCGCGCTTACCGCAAGTACAAGCGTATTGGGCAGGGTATCCCCTATAACCTGTGTAACAGGTTTACCCGATTTTTGAAAAGATTCCCTTAAATAGGGCGCTTTAAGAACAATAATCACGCTTTTAAAATTGATAAGCGCCACATGGGTGTATTTCCCTTCTTCCAGAAAGGTATAATCATCCGCACTCGTACTGTGTAACGAAATGGGGGAAAGGTCATTGAGATAATAAAAATACTGGGTGATTAGCGGTTGATCAAAACCGTATTTTTGTTTGATAATGGCCAATTGTTCGGGATCTTCATTTTGATCAAGCATCATGCGTGCAGGATCACCCGGAAGCACCGTAAACAGAAAAAATATAACGGTCACCACCCCAAAAAGCGTCAGGAGGGCGTAGCCCAATTTATAAAGTAGGTTTTTTAGCAATTCTTAAAGTTTTTCTATTTCAGCCACCGTCATATTTGTATACTCATATTCAGGATCTATTAATTCTTTGGCATAATCGGCTATTGTACGTGTAAAACCGGCTTTTTTTCGGCGATTATTAACCGTATCAGCTTGTGTAATGGGCCATATATAGACGCCGTGATTTTTAGTCACCCAGGCTTGCGTTCCATACAGTTGCGGTTTGCCCTGCCCCACCAAATAACGGTCTTCTAGCGCAGCAATCAATGTAAAAGGCAGTTGCCCTTCCCTACCCGCTTTTTTCAAAATATCAAGATATTGTGGAATCTGTTCTGGGTTATGCTTGATCACGTTTAAGGCAATCAGATTTGTGGGTTCACCCACCGTATCTTTACCTGGATAAATTTGCTTATTAAGATAGGAAGTTACGAGATCCAGACTACTTATATTCAACATATTTAGCCTTGTGATCCAGTCGTTTTCATAATCTTCAGGTTCCAGGCCTATTTGTTTGGCCGCGACGCTCCTTTTTCCTTTCTCCAGTTGCGCCAGTTCCCAATACTTCTCGTCGAGGCGTGCAATGGTATCAAGCTTAAATTTTAGGGAAAGATCCAGATTAGGCTTGGCTGTCGGCAAAGTTTGCAGGTTGATTTCATTGACGTCGTTCCAGTGCTTTTTCTGTAAAACGGTCCCTTTTTGAAGCTTTAAAATTCCGGGATTGCTTCGTATAATGGTTTTTAGGGTAGTCGCATCGGCACTATAAAACTCAAAATTCAATTTTTGCTTTAGGATGAGGTCTTCTGTTTTGTTTTCGCCGGAGGCGGAAAGACCTATCACCGTATAGCCCTTTTTGAGCGCATCATCAGTGAGTTTTTTAACTTTCGGCCACCCGTTCCATTCCGTTTTTGTGATATCATAGGCTACAATAACCAAGAGGTTTTCAACGTCTAGAAATTGCTGTGTATAGTCTTCACCTGCCTTGTCTATGGTAAAATCGTGAATGGGCGGTACATATCCCGCTTGAATCATTTCGGTCTCCACACCCATAAATTCACCAGAACTATTGGGATAATCACCCGGTGTGGTAATTATTTTTTCCTGACCATCCACGTTAAATTTCCATCGGTATTCAAAAATAGCCTGCTGCGCCCCATCGGGAACCTCCATGCCTTCCTGTATGTTCGCCCCTACTTTATAAGCCCTAAAGTCAAAAACCGGTAGGTGCATAAGTACATAATATCCAAACCCAAGTGCACCCACAAAGGAAGCAAAAATGACAATCGTACGTCCAAAACGACTAAAAAACGGCTGTAAATAGCGCTGACCAGCAATTAAGATCAAGATCATAACCAGCAAGACCACATCTTTTGAAAAGGATTGCCACGGCGTTAACGGCAGCGCATCCCCAAAACAACCACAGTCGGTCACCTTATTATAATAGGCTGAATAAAAGGTAAGGAATGTAAAAAATAGGATCATCGCCAGCAGCAGTCCCAAGGTTGCTTTTTTATAATAACCAATGATAAGCCCAATACCCAGCAGGAGCTCAATGATCACAAGTATAATTGCGATGCCCAGCGCGTACGGACTTAAAAAATCAAGATCTAAAACACCGGGACTGAAATATTCTTGCAATTTATAGGAAAACCCTACGGGATCGTTCAGTTTTATAAATCCTGAAATGAAGAACAGAATCCCCACCACAATCCTTAAAATATTGACTATTACTTTCAAAAAATTCTGAGTTTTTAAGTGAATGAAGGCCAATTTTGGCTCTATTTCCCCTGATTTACATCGTGTTTTTACCATTTTCCGCAAGTTCCCCCTTTAAAATAAGGGCAAAAACGGCATAATTGATCATATCCTGATAATTGGCGTCAATACCTTCGGAAACCAGTGTTTTGCCAGAATTATTTTCGATCTGTTTAACGCGCAACAATTTTTGCAGGATCAAATCCGTTAGCGAGCTGATGCGCATATCACGCCAGGCCTCGCCATAATCATGGTTTTTGTTTTCCATAAGTGTTTTGGTCTCCCTCACCTTATTATCATAGATCTTTAGTGCTTCTTCCAAATCGAGATCCGGCTGCTTGGCGATTCCTTTTTCCAGCTGAATAAGGGCCATAATACAGTAATTGATAATCCCAATGAATTCGGGCACGTCCCCTTCGGCAACACGTTGTTCGCTGTTTTGCTGCAAACCACGTATGCGTTGCGCTTTTATAAAGATCTGATCAGTAAGGGAAGGTAATCTTAAAATACGCCATGCGCTGCCATAATCTTCCATCTTTTGGGCAAAAAGCGCCCTGCAGGTGGCAATTATACCATCATATTGTTTTGTAGTCTGGCTCATTAATGCGTGTGAATTTGCGTAAATTTCGCCTAAAATAGCCAATTTTATAAAAAATCTCCCTGTTTAATGAAAAGCATTACCTGCAAAGGTCAATTAATTGCCCTAGACACCCCAAAAGTAATGGGAATTCTCAACCTAACGCCAGACTCTTTTTACGATGGTGGAAACTATATGGATGAGAAATCCATTCTTGCCCAGGCAGAACACATGATCACGGAAGGCGCTACATTTATAGATCTTGGCGCGTACAGTTCTAGGCCCGGTGCTGATGATGTTGCTGAGGAAGAAGAATTAAAACGGCTGCTACCGTTTATAAAATTACTGCTGGATCATTTTCCTAAACTTTTGCTTTCCATAGACACCTTTCGGGCAAATGTCGCACGTCAAACTATTGAAGCGGGCGCGGCCCTCATTAATGATATTTCAGCCGGAAAACTGGACAAAAACATGCTGCAGACCGTGGCAGACTTTCAAGTTCCTTATGTCATGATGCACATGCGGGGAACGCCACAGACTATGAAAACACGTACTCAATATGACGATCTGGTAAAAGAGATCCTTTTTTATTTTAGTGAGCGTGCGGCACAAGCACGTAAAGTGGGAATCAACGACCTGATTGTTGATCCGGGATTTGGCTTCGCCAAAACAATTGATCAAAATTTTGAACTGCTCAATAAATTGGAGTTATTTAAAGCACTAGACTTCCCCCTACTCGCTGGGCTCTCCCGAAAATCTACCATTTACAAGACCCTGAATATAGAACCCGCCGAAGCGCTAAACGGCACCACGGTACTTAATACTATTGCATTGACAAAAGGAGCTTCCATACTACGTGTGCACGATGTAAAACCGGCTATGGAAGCGGTAAAACTGTTTAATAAATTACTAAAATAGTTTAGTTTATTTAATCAAAAATCTTAGAGCAAAGGTCTCTAGTTGTGATTCAGAAACGGTTTTAAAATTCGATACAAAGGGTCGGGGCATAAAACATACGCTTGAAATTTCATTGGGCGCAAAAATTATTTCTGATTCCAGGCAATTGCACTTGTTCCAGAATTTTTGATAGTTATCTTCGCAGTTTTAAGAACAAATTATGGGCATACTTTATATATTATTGGGACTCGTACTGCTGGTCGTAGGGGGTGATTTTTTAGTCCGTTCTGCGGTGGGCCTTTCCTTTAAGTTTAACCTCTCTAAAATGGTGGTAGGCCTTACGGTCGTATCTTTTGCCACTTCTGCGCCAGAATTGCTGGTGAGCCTGGAAGCTGCTTTAAATGGACTGGCCGATATTTCTCTGGGCAATGTTATAGGGAGTAATATCGCAAATATAGGGCTTGTGCTGGGGCTCACGGCGCTTCTCGCCGGCCTGGAAGTTGACCGGGATTTTTTCCAGTTTAATTGGCCGGTTATGGTTTTATTTTCTTTTGCGCTTTATCTTGTGCTTCTCAATGATGGCGTGATTAGTCGGGCTGAAGGTATTGGACTCTTTCTTGGACTTGTGCTTTACCTCATCTTATTGATAAGAAGGACGAAATCAAAAAAGAAGTCAGAGCAGATAGCAGACGAAGTTGTAAGTGATGAAGTTACACAAACCTCTTATTTCAAAATAATTTTGTGGTTTCTCATTGGTGCAGCTGGACTTTATTTTGGCTCTAAGTTGGTTGTTTCTGGAGCAACTTCAGTGGCTCAAATGCTGGGTGTGGGCGATTACACTATCGCAGTAACGATAATTGCGGTGGGCACGAGTATTCCTGAACTGGCCGCATCGGTCATCGCGGTGGTCAAAAAAGAAAATGCCCTTTCACTGGGAAATTTAATAGGTTCTAATATTTTTAACATCGCATCCGTACTGGGTCTTACGGCCATCATCACCCCTATTGATGTCATTGACCCTATGATTCTCTCGAGCACAATTTTCTGGTTGTTGGGCTTTGCAATTATCTTATTGCCACTCGCTCTTATCAAGCCTTTCAGAAATTTCAATAGATGGAAAGGGCTGCTCCTTTTTGCACTGTATTGTACTTTTATTGCCTTCACGGTTTTATGATAAATCTACCGGATTTTGAGCTTATTTTCGTTGATTTTTGATCAAAAACTGCTGTTTTTTAAAGGGATTTCTCTGGAATTTTTTCGGGTATAACCCAAAGAAAAAGTCCGCTTCATGATGAAGCGGACTTTACTATATTCCTTTAAAGAAATATATTCTTATTCCTTAAACTGATTTTACGGTTGTCACGATTCTTCCTGCGATTTTGTAAGGATCACCGTTCGACGCTGGTCTACGGTCTTCAAGCCAGCCTTTCCAGCCTTTTTCTACTGTAATAATTGGGATACGTATAGAAGCGCCACGGTCTGAAATACCATAGGAAAAATCATGTATAGATGCTGTTTCATGCAGACCGGTAAGGCGCTGATCATTAAACTCACCATACACATCAATATGTTCTTTTACTACTGGACGGAACGCTTCACAAACTTTCATGTACGTTTCTTTATCACCACAAGTACGTAGTAGCGAGTTTGAGAAATTAGCGTGCATACCAGAACCATTCCAATCTCCTTTAACAGGTTTCGGGTGAAATTCTATATACCAGCCATAGCTTTCGGTTAGGCGTTGCAATAGGTAACGTGCCACCCACATTTCGTCGCCAGCTTTTTGTGCGCCTTTGGCAAAAAGTTGAAATTCCCACTGTCCGCTGGCCACTTCCTGATTGATACCTGTCTCTTATACACATCTGACGCTGCCGAC